>DATJAQ010000227.1:0-7495 GCA_035516075.1 Terriglobia bacterium
GTGGCGATCACGCGCAAGATCACCCTGAGTGAGGGCGTGACCATCAAGGAGCTGTCCGAGAAGCTCGAGACCCGCGCCAAAGACGTCATCAAGCGGCTTCTGGAGAAGGGAATATTCGCCACCATCAACCAGACGCTCGACAGCCAGACGGCTTCGGAAATCGCCCGCGCCTTCGGAGCTGAGGCGAATGTGATCAGCTACGAGGAAGAAGTGATCCAGGAGGTGGAGGTCGCCGACCGCCCCGAAGACCTGCTGCCGCGCGCGCCGGTGGTGACCGTGATGGGCCACGTTGACCACGGCAAGACGTCGCTGCTCGACGCGATCCGTCAGACCAATGTGACCGCCCAGGAGGCTGGGGGCATCACGCAGCACATCGGCGCCTATCATGTGGAGATTAACGGCCGCAAGGTGGTGTTCCTCGATACGCCCGGTCACGAGGCCTTCACCCTGATGCGCGCGCGGGGCGCGAAGGTGACGGATATTGTGGTGCTGGTGGTGGCGGCCGACGACGGCGTGATGCCGCAGACGCTCGAAGCCATCAATCACGCGCGTGCCGCCGGAGTGCCGATCGTGGTGGCGATCAACAAGATCGATAAGGCGGACGCGCAGCCGGACCGCGTGATGAAGCAGCTTGCCGACCAGAACCTGATGGCGGAAGAGTGGGGCGGCAGCACGGTGACGGTCAAGGTCTCCGCCAAGTTGCGGCAGAACCTGGACGCGCTGCTGGAGATGATCCTGCTGGTCGCGGATCTCCAGGGCCTCAAAGCCAATCCCAATCGGCCCGCCTCGGGCACCGTGCTCGAGAGCCGCCTCGACCGCGGACGCGGACCGGTGGCCACCCTGCTGGCGCAGAACGGGACCTTGCGTGTGGGTGACGCCTTCATCGTGGGCGCCATTTACGGCAAGGTGCGCGCCATGCTCGACGACCACGGCCATCCGGTGAGTGAAGCGGCGCCTTCAACGCCGGTGGAAATTCTCGGTCTGGAGGACGTGCCGCAAGTCGGCGACCGTTTGCACGTGATCGAAGACACGATCAAGGCCCGGCAGATCTCGATTCACCGGCTGGCCAAACAACGCGAGGCGGCGCTGGCCAAGAGTGCGCGGCTCACCCTCGAACAGCTCCACGAGCAGTTGGCGGCGGGCGAGGTGAAAGAACTGCCCCTGATTATCAAGGGCGACGTGCAAGGGTCTGTCGAAGCCCTCACCGAGACGCTGAACAAACTGACCACCGAGAAAGTGAAGATCAAGGTGATTCACGCCGGCGTGGGCGCGATCACGGAAACCGACGTGCTGCTGGCCTCGGCCTCCAACGCGGTCATTGTGGGATTCAGCGTGCGGCCCGAACGCAAGGCCACGGAGCTCGCCCAGCTGGAAAACGTCGATATCCGGCTGCACACCATCATTTACGACGTCACCGACGAGATCAAGAAGGCCATGAAGGGATTGCTGGCGGTGACCATCAAGGAAACTTCGTTGGGCCACGCCGAAGTCCGCGACACGTTCCGGATCTCCAAGGTGGGCACGGTGGCCGGCTGCCATGTGCAGGACGGCAAGTTCTCGCGCGATTCGCGCATCCGGCTGGTGCGAGACAGCGTGGTGGTGTACGAGGGCAAAGTCCGGTCTTTGCGCCGCTTCAAGGAGGACGTCAGTGAGGTGCGCTCAGGAATGGACTGCGGCATCGCGCTCGAAAACTACAGTGACGTCAAGGTGGGCGACGTGATTGAGGCTTTCGTCACCGAGAAGGTCACCGAGCCGGTGCTGGTTTAGCGGAGGGCGGAGTCCGCCGGCCGCGGCGCTGCTCCTCGAGCGCGTCCTGATTCGTTCGGCCCGGCGCGCCATACGATCATGCCGGTCGGCGTCCTGACGCTCGAGATTCACCTGCCCTGGGCGCATTCCCTCAAGGACAAACGCGCGGTGCTGCGAAAAATGCGGGACCGTTTGCGGGCCCGCTTCAACGTGGCCGTGGCTGAGCTCGACCATCAGGACCTGTGGCAGCAGGCGACGCTCGGCGTGGCCGCGATCTCGGGAAGCAGGCCGATTCTGGACGAGGTGCTGAGGCGCGTGCTGGCGGAAGCGGAAAAAATTCTCGGCGAGGATGTGCAGGATTACAGCATCGAAATCTTCTGAGGGCGCGATGAGCTTAGGGTGGTCGAAGCCATGAAGGACGATGCGTCTCACGGTTCTCCAATCATCCATCACTCCGTCAGGCGCTTATCAATTTCAACATGGGACCCGGGCGCCGGCACGACCGGCTGGCAGATCAAATCCGCAGTGAAGTCGCCGAACTCATCGAGGGCGAGCTCCAGGATCCCCGCATCGGCTTTGTAACGGTTACGCACGTCGAGCTGAGCCCCGACCTGGCCCACGCCCACGTGCTGGTTTCCGTGCTCGGCGACGAAGATGCGCGCCAGCAGAGCATGGCGGGCCTGGCCTCGGCCGCGGGCTACGTGCGGCGCGAAATCGCGCAGCGTCTGCGCCTTCGCCGCGCACCCGAGGTGGTGTTTGCGCTCGACCTCGGAGGCGAAAGAGCCGCTCGAATTGAGGACCTGCTCGCGAAGCTTCGCCACGATCAATAGGCGTACGCGCTGAGGGTGAACCGCTGCGGCGGAGCCAGACTTGAAATGAAACCGGAGCTCAACCCCCCCGTCGCAGCGCGCGAGACCGCCCCGGAAATCTCCGGCGTGTTGCTGATCGACAAGCCGGCCGGGATGACGTCGCACGACGTGGTGGCGGCGGTGCGCCGCATCCTGCACATCCGCCAAGTCGGCCACTTCGGCACCCTCGACCCCTTCGCCACCGGCGTCCTCCCGCTTTCCATCGGTAAGGCGACGCGCTTCGCGCAATTCTACTTGAAGTCGCGGAAGGCCTATCAGGGAACCATCCGCTTTGGCGTTTCAACAGACACTTACGACGCCACTGGGGAGAAGACCTCGCCCCCCGCCGATTGTCACCCCAGCGCCGGTGACATCGAGCGTGTTTTTCGCGAGTTCACCGGGCGCATCCGCCAGACGCCTCCGCCATTCTCCGCCAAGCGCGTTAAGGGTGTTCGAGCCTACGAGCTCGCGCGCCGCCACGAGCCCGTGAAACTCGAGCCCGTCGAAGTTGAAATTTACGCGCTCGAATTGCAGAAGCTCGAAGGGCCCGAAGCGCGCTTCGCGGTGGAATGTTCGGGAGGAACGTACGTGCGCTCGCTCGCCCACGACGTGGGCGGCAAGTTGGGTTGCCCGGCGCACCTTTCCAGTTTGCGGCGCACCGCCGTGGCGGAGTTCAAAGAAGATCGCGCCACCGGGCTCGACGAGCTGCAACGCATGGCGAAGGAGGGCCGCGCGGCCCACGTACTGATTCCGCTCGAAGCGTTGCTTCCCGAATGCCCGGCTCTGGTGGTACGTGGCCGCGAAGAGACGGGCGTGCGGCACGGTCAGGCCTTCGAGCTCGCCCAGGCCCAGCGCGCCGATCGCGGCCTGCGCCCCGGCCAGGCCGGGCACACGCCCGCCCTCGCGCTGCTGAAGGTCTTGAACGCCGAGCGCCGGCTGATCGCGGTGGCCCGCCACGTTGCCGGCAACGTCTACCACCCGGACCTCGTGCTGGTGTGAGCCGCCCGGGCCCCCGTCCCACGTTAAGAGGCTAGACATCTAGCCATGCGATTCTCCAGCAACTTCAGAATTGCGGCGGCCGCCTCAGCCGCGGCGTGCGGCCGCGCCCGCGCCCGGGCCTGCCGGCGCATCGCTTCGGCCTCCTCCGGATGCGCGAGCAGCCGTACCAGAGTGGGTGTGAGATCGCCCGCGCGGCGCACGTAGCAGCCCACGCCCCAGCGCTCGATCAGCTCGCAGGCGCGCCGTTCGGCGCCCGGCAGCGGATCGAGAGCCAGCAGCGGCAGCCCGGAGTTGATGGCCTCGAGCACCGTGGTGCCGCCCGGCTTGCTCACCAGCAGATCGGCCGCGGCCATCCACTCGTGCATGTTGCTCACCCAGCCCAGCGCCTTTGCGTAGGCTAGTCCGCTGCACCGGCGCCGGACTTCATCTTCGAGGCGCGCATTCCTGCCTGCGATGTAAACCGTTTGCACGGGGCGGCGCAGCGCCTTCATCTCATCCACAATCCGGCCCGCCTTCCCGAAGCCCGTGCCGCCGAACATCACGAGAACCAGAGGCAGATCGTTTCTCAATTCGAGGCGCTCTCGCAGTTCGTGTCTGTCCCCGACGGCGGCGAAGCCCGGATCGACGGGGAGTCCGCAGCGCAGAATCTTTTCCGGCGGCACGCCGGCGCGCTCCAGGGACTCGGCCGGCTCTCCCGGGGCGACCGGATAGAGATCGACCTCAGGTTGCGCCCAGGGCCGGTCCACATCCACGCCCGCCGTGGCCCCCACCAGTTTGAAGCGCGCCCCGTGCTCGCGTTTGTGAAGGGCCGCGAGCTCGCAGGCGCCGACCTCGGTGGCAATCACCAGATCGGGGTCAGAGTCCTTCAGGAAGCGAAACAGCGGCTGCGCGCCGCGGCGGTAGAGCCAGCCCGGCCCCGTGGAACGGCCGTCGTGCTGCATCCCCTCGATCCATCCCCACAGCGCGGGCCAATAACGCAGCGGGATCTCGTAGGAGTTGTAATAGGCGCGAAACCAGGGCGTGGTGTGCGCCAGCATGTCTTCAGTACGGATGGCCAGGGAGGGATCGAGCGCGCGCAGCGCCTGCTCAAGCGCGGCGGCCACGCGGCGATGCGCCGCGCCATGCGAGACCGTCAAGAGAATAATCTTCGCCATGCTTCGTCCGCGCGGCGTTCAGCGCGAAGGAGGCAGCGCGGGCAGGTATCGTTCGATGGCAACGAACTCCAGGCCGGCCGCGCGCGCTCCTTCCAGAATCCCCGGCAGCGCGGCCACGGTGGCGGAGGCGTCCACCTTCGCCGGCTCGCGCCGCTCGCGCCCGTCATGCAGCAGGATCACGCCGCCCGGCCGCAGCCGCCCAAGCGCCTTGCGCGCAATATCCGCCGGACGATGGCGCGCCACCCAATCGTATCCGGTGTCGGACCACTGCACATCCGTCAGGCCGCGTTCGCGCAGGGCGGGAAACAGGCCGAACCAGCGCACACCGTAGGGCGGGCGAAAAACGGCCGGGCGCCGGCCCGCGGCCCGCTCAATGGCCTCCTGGGCGCGATCGAGCTCAGCGTCAATCGTGGCCCGTCCCTTCAGAAAAAGCAGGGGATGCGAGTAGGTGTGATTGCCGACCGTGTGGCCTTCGTCGATCATGCGGCGCACGGAATCGGGCGAGCGCTCCACGTTCTTGCCGCAGCAGAAGAAGGTGGCGGGCGCGCGATATTGCCGGAGGATGTCGAGAATCTGCCCGGTGAAGGGCTCGGCGGGGCCGTCGTCAAACGTCAGCGCCACGCCGCCCCCCGCCGCCGCACCCCGCACCAGGGCCGGCCCCAGCACCTGGGAGGCGGGCCAGGAACAGGCGTAGTATAGTAGGCTAGCACCCGCGGTGGCGGGCGCGGCCAGGGTGGCGGCGATGCCCAGGCCCGTCATCGCGCCCTCGCCTCCGCGGCCAGCGCCGAGCGGCACCACTCCACCGTGCGCCGCAAGCCCTCTTCAAAGCCCACCTGTGGATTGTAGCCTAGCACTCTAGCTGACAGGGCGAGGCTGGCGCGCGAATGGCGCACGTCGCCCGGGCGCTCCGGGGCGTAACGCGGTTTTACCTCGCGCCCCATGACCCGATTGAGCACGCTCACGGTGGCGTTCAGGGTGATGCTCTCGCCCACCCCCACGTTCAGCGAGCGGCCCGCGGCCCCGGGCGCCTCGCAGGCCCGCAGCACCGCGTCCACCACGTTGGCGACGTAGGTGAAATCGCGAGATTGCTCGCCGTCCCCGAAGATCACCGGGATCTCACCCGTCAGGTAGGCCAGGATGAATTTCGACAGCACGCCCGTGTAAGGCGAGTGCGGATCCTGCCGCGGCCCGAAGATGTTGAAGAAGCGCAGCGCCACAGCCTCCAGGCCGTAGACGCCGGTGAACACGCGGCAGTAGTATTCGCCGGTGAGCTTGGTGACGGCGTAGGGCGAAAGGGGCTGCGGCTCCTGCGTCTCCACCCGCGGCAGCTCGGGATTATCGCCGTACACCGCCGCCGAGCCCGCAAACACCACGCGTTTCACGCCCGCCTCGCGCGCCGCCACCAGCACATTCACGGTGCCGCCCACGTTCACCGCCGTGGCCTGCACCGGATCCTCGATGGAGAGCGCGACCGATGAGAGCGCCGCAAGGTGAACCACATACTCCGCGCCCTCAAAGACGCGACGGATACGCTCGCCCTGGCAGATGTCGGCCTCGACAAATTCCACGCGGTCTAACACGTCCTCCAGGTTCTCGAGGCGTCCGGTGGAGAGGTTGTCGAGCACGCGCACCCGCTCGCCGCGCGTCACCAGCTCGTGGACGAGATGCGAGCCGATAAAACCCGCCCCGCCGGTAATCAGATAGGTGGACATAAGATTGCAAAACCCGCAGGCTCGCTTAGTTTAGCAGGGCCGGGCGGTCGATCGACAGATTGGCTCAATTGCCTGCGGTCATTAGTCCGTTGTCCGACGTCCGTGGTCCGCCGTCCGTTGTCAGTCGCCTGCCCTCGGCCATTCGCTCCTCCTGGAAGGCTGTTCGTAGATCGTTGTTCGCAGATCGTGGCTCGCACGATGTTTCGAGTGAGCCAACCTTCGTTCCAGGCGACGGCACGCAGGCGACGATCTCCGAACCACGAACAACTGACCACGGACAACTGACCACGAACCCTTCGTTTTGGCCCGCGCAAATGAGCTATCGCATTTTGTTTCAGCAACATGCTGGGGTAAAAGCGATATCTCAATTGTTATCAATAAGATGCTGGGTTCCCGACTATTCCAAAAATGGAATACCAATGTTTTCAACAAGATGCTGGGTTCGTTCGTAACATTCCTTGTTTTCGCGCGTGCCCGTCTCGCAGATGCCTTCTCGGCCTGCGAAGCGATCCATTTCGCTCGAATGGGGGCCGATTTTGAGGCTTGCGGAACGATTATCTCCATTCTTTTCAGTATGATGGTTGGATAAAGACCGTATCACCTTTGTTTTGAATAACTTGGTTGGATCGGGCGGATTCCAAAAATGGAATATGAGTGTTTTCAATAAGTTGGTTGGTTCGTTCGTAACATTTTGGATTTCGCGAGCGCCCGCCGCCCGCGTGCGACCGGGAGACCCCAGACCCCTGACTACGATGCGCGAACTACGATCTGCGAACAACGACCTGCCTCCAACCAGCACCCCGCGACGGACAACTGACCACGGACCCCTGCCGCCCGTCCAAACAGGTACAATAACCGTATCATTACTGCCCAGGAGAAGTCAAGCGAAAAGAGGGCGCTGGGGTAGTACTTGGTGGGGCAAATTTCCCTCATAAGGTCTGGCGGCAAAAGGGCTCGGTTTCAACCCGGCTGTTGGCGAAGCGGCGGCTCCGCCGCTTTGCTGTGCGGAGAGGCTCTGCCTTTCCGAAAGGGGAGG
>DATJAQ010000228.1:0-2477 GCA_035516075.1 Terriglobia bacterium
AGGCTTCGTCGGAGAGCGTCGGGGAGCTCGCCGATGAAGGCCAGTATTACGAGGCTGAGGTGATCGAAGGCGTGGAGAACGCGCCTCCTGCCGACGAAGCCGAGCTGACGATCCACGAGCGACCGGCGACAGAGGGCGAGAGCGTCCCCGAAGAAGAAGAGCCGGGCGAGCGTCGTTCGTAAGACGCAAACATCAACCACAACCGTGAGGATGCTATGAAGGCGTAACAGGGCAGGCGGAACATAACGGAGGAAACGGGGCGTAATGCAGCACAAGATTCGAATCAACGATCTGGCGAGGGAGCTCGAGGTCAAGAGCAAAGAGATCATCGATGTTCTTCCCAAGGTCGGCATCACCGAAAAGAAGACCCACTCCAGCTCGATCGAAGAAGACGAAGCAGAGCGGATTAAGAAGTACTTCGAGGAGCACCAGGGGGCCAGCCCCAGCCGCAGTCTGCGCGCGCCCGGCGCCACGGAAGAGTTCAAGCCGAAGATCGATCTTTCCCATATCTCCAAGCCCGGCGATGTGCTGAAGGCGATCACGCAAAGGGCGGCCCTGCCCACCGCGCCCTTGCGCCCTGTTACCCCTCCGACTCCCCGGCCCACCGTGGCTCCGCCGAAGCCCGCGCCGCCGATAGCCCATCCCACCGCCAGTACACAGCCCACGACTCCGGCTGAGGCCAGGCCGGCGCCGCGGCTGATTACGCCGCAATCGGTGCCCCGTCCGCCGGCACCAGTAGTGATACCGCCCAGGCCCCCGGCGCCGCCGCGTCCCCGGACCGAAGCCGCGAAGCCCAGCGAGCTGACGAGCGAAGGCACTACCGCCGTTCTGGAAGAGCCCGTCACAGAAGCGCCGGCAGCGGCGGAGATGGAAGCAGCCCTAGAGACAGAAGCGGCAGCGCCTACAGCTCCGCCACCTGCAACCCCTCTCGCACCGCCGCCGCGCCCCAGCGCTAGTGTTGCGCCGGCACCGGGCGAGGGGCGGCCCGTCATGCCTGGAGTTCCGCCGGCGCGTGGGGGGCATCCCGTGCACCCTGCGGCGAGCACTGCGGCGCCACGGCGGCTCATCGTGCCGCAGACCGGACCGCGCCCGGTTTACACGGCGCCTGCGCGCGCGGCAGGAAGCGCCTCTCCACGCGCGGTTCTGCCGGAGCGTGGCAAACCAATCTTTCAGCGCCCGCGGCCAGGAGTAGCCCCAACCGGCGCGCCTCGTCCGCCGGTGCGGCCCGGCGAGCGCCGAGGCCCGCATCCTACACGCGCTGGCGCGCCCGGAACTCGTCCCGGGTTTGCTGCGGGTCCAGGCGCGGCGCCGCCCCCGGCCACCGGACAACGTCCTGCGGGCCGGGCTGCTCGGCCCGGCCAGCGTTATGTTCCGCGTGGTGTGAAGGAAGGCCCGATGAAGGGTTTCGTCCCTCCCCCGCGGCTCTCGCTCTCCAGCGAGCCGCTGCCCATCACGCGCAGCATCACCATTCCTGAAGGCATCAGCGTGAAGGACCTGGCCGAGAAGCTGGGCATTCGCGCCAAGGACCTGATCGCGCGGCTGCTGGCGCGCGGCGTCTTCGCTACCGTCAACCAGACGCTCGATTCCGACCTGGCCTCGGAGATGGCCCGCCACTTCGGCGCCGACACCTCAGTGATCACCTTCGAGGAGCAACTGGCGCAAGACACAGTCCCGACGGAAGGCGCGGGCGAAGACGGGAGCGCGCAGGCCATGCCGCGCCCGCCGGTGGTCACCATCATGGGCCACGTCGATCACGGCAAGACCAGCCTGCTGGACGCGATTCGCTCCACCAACGTCGCCGAGGGCGAGGCCGGCGGCATCACGCAGCACATCGGCGCCTACAAGGTTTCGATCACCGATCCCAATTCGCCCGCTTATGCCCGCGAGATCGTCTTCCTCGACACGCCGGGTCACGAAGCTTTCACCCGCATGCGTGCGCGCGGATCGAAGGTGACGGACATTGTCGTGCTGGTGGTCGCTGCCGACGACGGCGTCATGCCGCAGACGCTGGAGGCGATCGACCACGCCAAGGCGGCCAACGTGCCGATCATCGTCGCGGTGAACAAGATCGACAAGCCCGATGCCCTGCCGGAGCGGGTAAAGAAGCAGCTCGCCGATCTCGGCCTGATGCCGGAAGACTGGGGCGGCACCACCGTGTTCGTCGAGGTTTCGGCGAAGCAGAAAACCAACCTTAATCTGCTGATGGAGATGATCTGTCTGGTCGCCGATCTCCAGGACCTGAAGGCGGTGCCCGATCGTCTGGCCAGCGGTACGGTGCTGGAAGCCAAGCTCGACCGCGGGCGCGGTCCGGTGGCAACCGTGCTGGTGCAGAACGGCACCTTGCGTACGGGCGACAACTTTGTCCTCGGCAATGTCTTCGGCAAAGTGCGCGCCATGTTCAACGATCGTGGGGCCGCGCTCGACGCCGCACCGCCATCCACCCCGGCGGAAATCCTCGGGCTCGAAGGCTTGCCGCA
>DATJAQ010000229.1:0-11169 GCA_035516075.1 Terriglobia bacterium
TATGCGCGAATTAGCAGGGCGCGCAACAGCCCTGGTGGAGCGTGGTAAGGTGGAGACCGGGCGCCAGCCGCTGGCGGCTTTTCGCTGCCAGCGGCCTATGGTCAGCCCCCCGCGCTTCAAGGTAAAATCTGCGCCGGCAAATCGAACGAGAAGGGGGAAGGCCATGAAGCCGGGCTCGAGATTACTCAATCTGCTCATCCTAATTACCGTGCTGGGAGGCGCGGGCGCGCGGGCGCAGCCGCAGGACAAGCCCGCCACCCTGATGGCCGGCCTCGGCCGTCTCCATCATGCGATCAGCACCCACAATGCGGAAGCGCAGAAGTTCTTCGACCAGGGCTTGACGCTGGTCTACGCCTTCAATCACGAGGAGGCGGCGCGCTCCTTCCGGCACGCCGCCGAACTCGATCCCGCGGCGCCGATGCCGTGGTGGGGCATCGCGCTGGCCGTCGGTCCGAATTACAACCTGGACGTAGACCCGGACCGCGAGAAAGCCGCCTATGAGGCCATCCAGAAGGCGCGCGCCCTCGCCGCTCACGGAGCGGAGAACGAGCGTGATTACGTGGAAGCGCTGGCCGCGCGTTACTCGAACGATCCGAAAGCCAATCTGAAGGCGCTCGCAGTAAACTACGCGCACGCCATGGCGGCACTGGCGAAACGTTATCCGGACGATCTCGACGCCGCCACGCTCTACGCCGAAAGCCTGATGGACCTCAACCCCTGGCAGCTTTGGACGTTTGATGGGAAGCCCGGGGAACACACCGAAGAGATCGTAGCCGTGCTGCGCTCGGTACTCGCGCGTGATCCCCAGCATATCGGTGCGAATCACTTTTACATCCACGCCGTCGAGGAATCTCCTCACCCGGAAGACGCCCTGGTTAGCGCACACCGTATGGAGACGCTGGTGCCGGCGGCGGGCCACCTGGTCCACATGCCGGCGCACATCTACGAGCGGACGGGATTTTACGCAGAGTCCGTGAAGGCGAACCAGGCCGCGGCTGCGGCCGACCGCGCCTATCTCGCCTCCAGCGGCTCGGCGGGCGGGATGTACGGCCTGATGTACTACAGCCACAATCTGCACTTCCTGGCCATCGCGGCCAGCATGGACGGGAACTTCGCGCAGGCGAAGTCCGCGGCAGATCAGCTTGTTGCGAACGCCGCTCCGGGCCTGAAGGAAATTCCGATGCTGGAATGGTTCCTGCCCGTGCCCACCTACGTGCTGGTGCGGTTCGGGCGCTGGGACGACATCGCGAAGCTTTCGCCCCCGGACGCCTCTCTCAGCATCGCGACTGCCGCCTGGCACTACGCGCGAGGGGTCGGTTTCGCAGCTCGCGGAGCGGCTGAAGACGCCGCCGCGGAACGCGCGCAGCTCGCCGCGGTCATCGACAAGCAGCCTGCCGACGCCATGTACGGTTTCAACCCGGCGCGCGCGGTACTGACGGTAGCGCTCGACGCCCTGGACGCGCGCATTGCCGCGGCGCGCGGCGACCGTAAGGCGGCCCTCGACTCTTGGCGCAAAGCCGTGGCCGCCCAGGATGCCCTCGCCTACGACGAGCCGCCCGACTGGTACTATCCGGTCCGGGAGTCGCTGGGCGCGGCGTTGTTCCGCGACGGGCAATTCGCGGAAGCCGAACAGGTATTCCGGGACGACCTCAATCTCAATCCGCGCAATCCGCGCTCGCTGTTCGGGCTCCTTCAGACACTCAAAGCTGAAGGAAAGACGGCGGACTCGGCGTGGGTCAACGCGCAATTTGTGGAAGCGTGGAAGAACGCCGATACCGGCCTGCGCATGGAAGATCTCTGAGAGGGCCAACGCGTCTCGGCACGGCGCCCGCTCCCAGGCGCCGTGGGTGCGCCCGCCATCGCGGCCGGGGAGCGGTGTCGGCCTCGCTTCTCGTGCGGCGGGACCCTCACCTCCCTCGGTAATGCCTACAAAGCCCATAAACATCGCGGACTTGTCCTCTGCCCACCCGGTGAGGTAGCATTGATATCCAACGTGGGCCCGAGGGCTCCCGTTCTGGCAAGCGACCCTGGAATCCTCCGATTTCCAACGCGCTTGAAGCCTGAAAATCCGATGTTGAGGAGCGGCCCGGTGGTTTCGGATCTCGCGGCAGTCGATGTCTTGCGGCGCATTGAAGAAGCTCTCGATGCCGCCGCCGAAGCGGTGGCGGTCTTTATTCCGGGGCAGACTCATGCCGAGTACAAGGCCGGCCACGATCCCGTCACCGAGGCTGACCGCACCGCCAACCGGGTGCTGCGCGAAATCCTGGTGCGCCACGGCGAAGGGTGGCTCTCCGAGGAGAGCGCCGATGATCTGGAGCGCCTCAACCGCGAGCTGGTATGGGTGGTGGATCCGGTGGACGGGACGCGCGAATTTGTGCAGGGGATTCCGGAGTGGTGCATTTCGATCGGTCTGGTGGAGCGCGGCCGGGCGGTGGCCGGAG
The DNA here is from genome assembly GCA_035516075.1 of Terriglobia bacterium. Classification (GTDB taxonomy): domain Bacteria; phylum Acidobacteriota; class Terriglobia; order UBA7540; family UBA7540; genus Gp13-AA77. The sequence goes on from DATJAQ010000229.1 coordinate 2,442, forward strand.
GCATTCTGAACCCGTCGACCGGCGAGAAAATTGTGGGCTCGCTCGGGGGGGGCGTCACCTGCAATGGCGAGCCGGTGCGGGCGAGTGAGCGCGGCACCCTGGCGGGGGCGCTGGTGCTCGGCAGCCGCAGCGAGGCCAAGCGCGGTGAGTGGAAGCGCTTCGAGGGCGCGCCCTTCCGGGTGCGCAACGTGGGCTCCGTGGCTTATAAACTGGGGCTCGTGGCCGCCGGAAAGGCCGACGCCACCTGGACGCTGGTGCCGAAGAACGAGTGGGACGTGGCGGCGGGCACGGCGCTGGTGCTGGCGGCGGGTGGATTTGTAAGGCGCCTGGAGGGTGAGCCGCCGACGTTTAACAATCGCTCTCCCCTGATGACGGGTTTGATTGCCGGCGGAGAGAATCTGCGCGCGGAGATCGATGCGCTGCTCGACGGTCACCTCAGAAGTCCGGCGCCTCAGTAGCGCGGTGGCGCGCCCCGCAGGATTTTCCGCCCCGGGTTCCCCCCACAACCCGAGCTCCGGAAAGAACTGAACAACGGCCTGAACCGGCTTCGGGTGATGGCGCCGGCTTTGAAGGCGGCGCGACAACCCGGCCGTACGCCCGCTGCGGCGCTGGGAAGCTGTCCCAACCCCCGAGGGCGGCGCGGTCCGGGGACTTCGGAAGATTACTAATCCAGGAGGAGTGTTTCGACTATGTCTGACCATTTGAACCCGCCGCACGGCGGGGTGCTGGTGAACCTGATGGCCGCCCGCGAGCGCGTGACGGAGCTCCAGGCGGAATCTCGGGACTGGCCGTCTTGGGATCTGACGGCGCGCCAGCTCTGCGACCTGGAGCTGCTGCTGAACGGCGGCTTCTCTCCGCTGCGGGGCTACCTCGCACGCCAAGACTACGAGGGCGTCTGCAGCCAGATGAGATTGGCGGACGGCACGCTGTGGCCGATCCCCATTACCCTCGACGTTCCCGAGGAGTTCGCAAAAACCCTCAGTCCGGGCCGCACCGTGGCCTTGCGCGACGCGGAAGGCGTGATGCTGGCGGCGCTGCACGTGGATGAAGTCTGGCAACCGGACCGCACGGCCGAGGCGGACGCCGTGTTTCGCAGCACCAGCAAGGCCCATCCGGGCGCCGACCACCTCATGAACCGCTCGCACCCCTGGTACGTGGGCGGGCGGGTGGAAGGGGTGCAGCCTCCGGCTCATTACGACTTCCGCGCTCTGCGGCTTACCCCCGCGGAGCTGAGGGCGGAATTCATGCGCCTGGGTTGGCGCCGGGTGGTGGCGTTTCAGACGCGCAACCCCATGCACCGCGCTCACGTGGAGCTCACTCTGCGCGCCGCCAAGCAGGTGGAGGCGAACCTTCTCATCAATCCCTCGGTGGGCATGACGAAACCGGGCGACGTGGAATACTACGTTCGCGTGCGCTGCTACCAGGAACTGCTGCCGAAGTATCCCCGCGGCACCGCCAAGCTCGCGCTGCTCCCGCTCGCCATGCGCATGGGAGGGCCGCGCGAGGCCTTGTGGCACGCTATTATCCGCAAAAATCACGGTTGCAGCCATCTGATCGTGGGGCGCGACCACGCCGGACCGGGCAACGACACGGACGGCAAGCCCTTCTACGGGCCCTACGACGCGCAGGAGTTGCTGCGCCAGCACGAGAAGGAACTGGGCGTCAGCATGGTGCCGTTCCAGATGATGCTCTACCTCGAAGACCAGGACCGCTACGTTCCCGACAACGAAGTGCCGGCAGGAGCGCGCGTGCTCAACATCTCGGGCACGGAGCTGCGGCGGCGCCTCAACGAAGGCCGCGACATTCCAGCCTGGTTCACCTATCCCGAAGTCGGGCGCGAACTGCAGCGCAGCTACCCGCCGCGGCACCAACAGGGCTTCACCGTGTTCTTCACGGGTCTGTCGGGCTCCGGGAAGTCCACCATCGCCAATGTGCTGCGGGTTAAGTTCCTCGAGATGGGCGGGCGCCCGGTGACGCTGCTGGACGGCGACATCGTGCGCAAGCACCTCTCGTCCGAGCTCGGCTTTTCGCGCGAGCACCGCGACATCAACATCCGCCGCATCGGCTACGTGGCTTCGGAAATCACCAAGAACGGGGGCATCGCCATTTGCGCGCCCATCGCTCCTTACGACGCTCTCCGCAAGGAGGTGCGGGGGATGATTCAGCCACTCGGCGGATTCATCCTGGTACATCTGGCAACGCCGCTCAACACCTGCGAGGGGCGCGACCGCAAAGGCCTGTACGCCAAGGCGCGGGCCGGCATCCTCAAGCAATTCACCGGCGTCTCGGACCCCTACGAGCCGCCCACCGATGCCGATGTGGTAATCGACACCAGCGACGTCTCTCCGGAAGAGGCGGCCCAGGAAGTCTTCCTCCATCTCGAGCGCGAAGGCTACATCGGACCCGGCGGGCACGGCGAAGCCTCCGGTAAGATCTAGCCGGCAGGCGGCGCTCCGGGCGCGGGGATCGGGGGGCGGGAGGCAGCCGTGCTGCTGATCGCACGGGAGGCGCTGGTGGAGCGTTCGGCGCCCCAGCCCGTCCCCGCCCCGCAGCCCTACGCCGCCGGGCCGCCCGGGCCCCCGCCGTCCTCGGCCTCCGCCCGGGGCCTGCAGGAGAAGGTAACCCGTCACGCAGAACTTCCATTTCCTCTGCGAGCCGGTCCGAGTACAATAGGAGCCGGGACCGGGCACGCGGCTTGGCACGCTGACCTGCGTCAATTCCGCCGGAGAAGGTGATCATGAAATCCACTGGTTGGCTGCGAGCTCTGGGCGCGTGCACGCTGGCGGCCATGTTCCTGGCCTGCTCGCGCGACCCCAATGTAAGGAAGCACAAGTATTACGAAAGCGGCGATCGCTACTTCGCGCAGCAGAACTACCGCTCGGCCATGATTCAGTACTCCAACGCCCTCAAAGCTGACCCCAAGTACGAGGAGGCGCGCTATCAGCTCGCAGAGTGCTACCTGAGGCTGGGCATGCGGGGCCAGGCCTACCAGGAGCTCAGCCGCGCCGTCGCCGACAGGCCCGACGATCTCAAGGCCCAGTCCACGCTCGGCAATCTGCTGCTGGCGGGCAGGGATTTCACGCGCGCGCAGGAGATCGCGAAAACGATCTTGCAAAAGGACCCCAAGAACGTCGACGGGCACATTCTGCTGGCCAATTCTTACGCTGGACTGAACAAGGTCGAGGACTCCCTCAAGGAGATGCAGGGCGCCATCGACGTCGATCCCAGCCGCGCCCGAACTTACATGAACATGGCTGCGCTGGAGATGCATGCCAAAGATCCCGCGCTGGCCGAAGAGAGCTTCAAGAAAGCGGCGGAGCTTGATCCGAAGTCCATTAGCGCCCTGCTTGCCCTCGGCAACTTCTACGGGCAGGAGCGCCGCTTTACCGATGCCGAGCAGCAGTTCCAGAAAGCCATTCAACTCGATCCCAAGAACCCCATCTCGCGGGCCGCGCTGGCCCGGCTGTACATCTTCCAAGGCCAGAAATCGGCCGCCGAGCAGCAACTGGCGGAGGCCAGGAAGCAGGCGCCCGACGACCCGGCCGCCTACCGGATGCTGGGCGATTTTTACTTCGCCACCGGAGATCTCGATAAAGCGGTCGCGGAGTACGCGAGTGTCGTTCAACAGCACCCGAAGGATGGGGTGGCCAAGTCGAATTACGTGCAGTTGCTGGTTTTCAAACGCCGCTTCGACGACGCCACCAAGCTGGACGACCAGCTTCTCAAAGACAATCCCAAGGACGTTCGGGCGCTGATTCTCCGCGGCCAGATCCTGCTGGCCCAGGGCAACTCGAGCGAGGCGGAGAATGCGCTTCAGAATGCGCTCAAGACCGAGCCCGACAACCCCCAGGGCCACTACTTCCTCGGTCTTGCGTTCAACGCCGGCGGCGATTTGGGGCGCGCTCAATCCGAATGGCAGGAAGCCGTCCGTTTGCGGCCGAATCTCCTGGAGGCACAGCGTGCCCTGGCGGTCTCGGCGTTGAGGAAGGGCGACTCGGATCTGCTCGCTCATACCGCTGAGGCGATGGTCAAGGCCGAGCCGAATTCCCCCGAGGGATATGTGTATCGGGCCATCGCCAGCGAGGCCCACCAGAACGACGCCGGCGCCGAATTGGATCTGGAGAAGGCCATCAACCTCGCGCCCCAAAGCCCGGTGGCTTACACGCGCCTCGGGGCGCTGCGGCTGGGGCAGAAACAGTATCCCGAGGCCGAGAAACTCTTCGAGACTGCGCTCGACCGCGCGCCGCGCTACCTGGACGCCCTGCAGGGCCTGGTGCAGGTCTACGCGATCAAAAAGCAGTTGCCGAAGGCCGTGGCCCGCATCCAGGCCCAAATTCAGCTGGCGCCCGACGACGGCGGCTTGTATCGCCTGCTGGGCGGCGTGCTGGCCGGCACCGGCCAACTCGATCCGGCCAAGGCGGCCCTCACGAAGGCCGTGCAGTTGAACGGCAAGGATGTGGAGGCGTATCTGGCCCTGGGACAGGTGCAGGCGGCTCAGGGCGACTTGAGCGGCGCCATCGGCACGTACCAGCGCCTCCTCCAGCAGAATCCGCGGGATCCGCGGGCCTACGTGGCCCTGGGAACGGTGCAAGACAAGCAGGGCAACTGGCAGGACGCGCAGCAAAGCTACCAGAAGGCGCTGCAAATCCAGACGGACTTCGCCCCGGCCGCCAACAACCTCGCTTTTGTGATGCTGGAACACGATCAGAACGCCGACCAGGCTTTGGCGCTGGCGCAGTCCGCCCGCCGCGCCATGCCCAATAATCCCGGCGTGGCCGATACCCTGGGCTGGGCTTACTACAAGAAGGGCAGTTACTCGCTCGCCATCACTACGCTGGTGGGCGCGGCCAAGGCGGCGCCCCAGGACCCGAGCATTCACTACCACCTCGGGCTTGCCTATCAGAAAGACAATGAGCTCCAGAACGCTCGCGCCGAGTTGGAGCTCGCTCTGAAGCTGAGCCCCAACGGGCCGCACGCTGGCGACATCAAGGATGCGCTCGAAGGGGTTCACATTCAGTAGCCGGACGGGCCCCGACGCCCGGCTGGGAGCCTCGTGACCCGAAGCCACACATCGCGCGCCGCCCGCCGAAGCCTGGCTGGGCTTGACGACGTCTACATCCCCGAGAAGGTCTACTTTCGCATCGGCGAGGTGAGCAAGCTCACCCACACCCAGGCGTACGTGCTGCGCTACTGGGAAACCGAGTTCCCCTCGCTGCGCCCGGGCAAGAGCCCCACCGGCCATCGCCTCTACCGCCGGCGCGACGTCGAAACGGTGCTCGAAATCCGCCGGCTGCTCTACGGGCAGGGGTTCACGATCGAGGGCGCGCGCAAGAAACTGGCGGGCGAGGCGGCGCCGGGCCGGGAGAAGCTCAAGCAGAAGGCGCTGTTTCACGGCGGTCTTGAGGGCTCCGATCTGCGCGCCATCCGCCGCGAGCTCCAGGGCATCTTGACAACCCTTTCGCGCAAATGTTAGAAAGACAATTGTCAGTTGTCGGTTGTCAGTGATCAGTTTCGACGCCCCGGCACGGCCGCCCTCGCGTGCCAGCCTGACTGATGGCTGAGATCTGACTCGCCTCGTTTGCCTATCCCCGCCAACCGGGAACTGACGGCCGGACACTCTTCGTCGGGACGTGGCGCAGCCTGGTAGCGCACTTGCTTGGGGTGCAAGGGGTCGCCAGTTCAAATCTGGCCGTCCCGACCAAATCCTTCCGCCGCTCATCCTCCGCGCTCGGTGTTTCACTCGCGTCGCCTCTACCCGCCGATCTCCGGTCCCGGCCCTTCGCCTGCCGCCAACCGATCACCTCAGCAGCCACAGCAGCGGCGCCAGGCCCAGCGCCGCCAGGCCCCCGAGCAGCGCCAGGCTCTGCGCTCCCGTCTCGCGGTCTGAGAACGAACGCGCGTAGATACCCTTCACCACGTTGTTGCTGGCGGCCGCAATCGCGATGCCCGCCGAGGCCACCTGCAACGGCGTGAGCGTGCCGGCGGCCTGGGTCATGCCCATGATGAAGGGATCCACGTCGGTCACGCCCATCACGGCGGCGAGGCCATAGACGCCCGCCCGGCCCAGGTAAACCACCGCCAGGTGGGTGGCCACCAACATCGCCAGAAAAAGGATGGCGAAGAAAAAGGCGGCGCGCAGCTCCAGGGGGTTCCGGGGCTCGAACTCTTTTTTCAGTTCGCCGGTGTTCGCGTCGGGCCGGCGCGACCACAGCCATCCGCCGGCCGCCGCCAGCGCCGCCAGCACCCCGAAGGAGGGCCCGAGCTTCGTCATCAGGCCCCGATTGAAGAGCGCCAGCAGGCCCGCCAGGCGCAGGTACATCACACCCGAGGCTATCAAGGTAGCCCCCGCGAACAAGTGGGGGCGGTTTTCGCGCGAGGCGCGCTTGGCCAGCACCACCGTGGTGATGGTGGAGGAATAGGCGCCGCCCAGCAGCGCGGCCAGCAGCACGCCCCCGTGCTCCCTCGTCAGCTTCTGCAGCACGTAACTGCCGTACGACACCCCGCTGACCGCCACCACCACCAGCCAGGTTTTGAAGGGATTGATTTGAAACGAGCTGAAGGCGCGGTTGGGCAGGATGGGGAGAATCACTGCGCTCAGGAGCAGAAACTTGGTGAAGGTCAAAACCTCTTCGGGCGGGATGCGCCGGGTGAGCGCTTCGAGCACGCGTTTCAATTCGAGCAGCAGCGCGATGGCCACCGCCAGCGCGGTGGCGAACCAGAAATGGTCGAAGTAAACCAGCGCGCCCACCAGGTAGGTGGCCAGGCCCGACATCTCCGTGGTCACGCCGGCCAATCCCGCCGAGCCCAGCTTGTGCCAGTAGGAGAGCGCCAGGAAGGCGCCCACCACCACAAAGCCCAGCGTCACGGGCACAATTTGGCCGCCCGCCAGCAGGGCCATGGTGTAGCCGATCAGTCCGATCAGCGGAAAAGTGCGCACGCCTCCGAAGGAGTACTGCCCGCCCTCGGTTTTGTGCTCTTCGCGTTCCAGTCCGATGAGGAACGAGAGAAAGAGCACCACCAGGAGCTTCACTCCGTCCTCAGGCAGCCATTGATAGAGTTGGGTCAGCATGATCTCCGGCCTATTCGCGTATTTCGATCCTGCAAAACCTTACACGTTCCGGGGCGCCGGGGCAAACGGTCCTGCGCCGCGCCCCGCGGCCCGCCGTCCGTCCGGAGGGGGCCCCTCGAGGCGGCCGGCGCGCGCCTAGCGCGGCTTGCGCCTATCGCTTCCAGGGCCGGGAATGGTACAAAAGGCCTGTGCTTCTGCGCGGCTGCTTTCGAATCCTGCTGTTCTACGACGTGGCCGAGGCCATCGACCTCGGGAATCTTCGCGGCATTTTGGGCGACCGCGCCAGTCCCGTGCAGCGCGCCTTCCCCCGCCGCACGCCCGAGTACGTGCGCTTCGAGCACGTTCCGATCGTGGAGGCGGGCGAGCCCCTCGAGCTCTCCAGCGGAGAGCGGCTGGCCTGCTCGATCAAGTACTATTCCTACGCCGTGGCGGAGGCCCAGCTCGAAGCGCCTTTCGAGGGCGATTGGGAGACGATCCGCAGCCAATCCTCCCACTGGATGAATACCGTGGAGATTGAGCCGCAGGTCCGCGAGCGGGTGCGCAGCCATCTGCAGCGCGTGGCCCCCGCCATCACCCGGCTGAGCGACGAGTGGCTGCTGGAAGAGTACCTCGTGATCGACTTGCACGAGGCGCGGCAGGCGTCCGGCCACCCGGCCACGGCCGCCGATCTGCTGGGCGCCGAAGGCACGCATATCGTTCAGCTCATCCGCGGCGAAACCGCGCCCCTCGCGCCCCGCTCCGTGGAGGAAGCGCTGCAGGCCAGCCTTTCGTATTACAGTTCCGATCTGGTGGTGGTGGGGTCGGCGGCCGCCCTGGTGTATGACCGGCCCGAAGACGCCGCCGCCACCATTCAGACCCTCGAGTACGCCAAGAGCCAGTTGCTGGAGTTCCGTTATTACGACGAGCTGATGACGCGCGTGCTTTCGGGGGTCTACGCGGCCCTGGACCGTAAGCGGAATATCCTGTTCTCGCGGCGCAGTTTCACCCGCGACGCCAACCGCCTCAACACCATCCGCCTCGACGTCATGGAACTGACGGAGCGCATCGACAACACCATCAAGTTTCTGAGCGACATTTTTTACGCGCGCGTCTACCGCCTGGCGGCCGGCCGCATGGGCGTGCCCGATTATCGCGCCCTGGTGGAGCAGAAACTGCGCACGGCGGGCGAGCTTTACGAGGTGATGGTGGGCCAGTTCAACGAAGCGCGCACCTTTGTGCTTGAACTCGCCATCACCCTGCTTTGCCTGCTCGACGTCCTTCTGCTGCTGAGGGGGAAATAAGGCGCGGCCCGAGCTGTGGTAAAATAGCCAAGGCGGTTGAGACAGGTTCATGGGCGCTCTCCGCGGCGGCAGACGGGAACCAGGCGGCCTGCCGCTCGTCAACTCTCTCGTCGGGGCGTAGCGTAGCCTGGTAGCGCGCTTGGTTCGGGACCAAGAGGTCCCCAGTTCAAATCTGGGCGCCCCGACCAATCCCTTCCCGTCGTTGCTTCTCCTTCGGTCTTTATCCGTTGTCATTGGTCCGTGGTCCGTTCTCGGTCGAGACAGAAGCCTGGAGTCAGGAGACAGGAGTTAGGATTCAGGGGTTAGGAATGAGCGGCCAGAAGCGCGAAGCGAGGCCCGAACTCCTCATTCCTTCATCCCTCGTCCGGGCGATCTGAAA
>DATJAQ010000230.1:0-2474 GCA_035516075.1 Terriglobia bacterium
GCGTGCAGTTATGTCTGAGCGGCTCGGAAGCGGTATTTCATTCGCTGCGCGTGGCGCGCGCCTTCACCGGCCGGCCCAAGATCGTAAAGTTCCAGGGGTGCTATCACGGCACCTACGATGCGGTGCTCGTAAACGCTTTGAGCGCGCCCGAACGCGCCGGGGTACCGGACGCAGGCTCAGCCGGAGTGCTGCCGTCGGTGGTGGAGCAGACGCTCGTCTGCCCCTATAACGGCCTCGACGAGGTCGCGCGCGCTTTCGAAGAGCACGCCGGACAGGTGGCGGCCATCATCGTCGAGCCCATCGCGCACAACATGGGCTGCGTGATGCCTGCGGCGGGATTTCTCGAAGGGCTCCGCGAGTTGGCCAGCGCGGCAGGCGCGCTCCTGATCTTTGACGAGGTCATCACCGGTTTCCGTCATCACCTGGGCGGTTACCAGGCGATCTGCGGCGTGCGGCCGGACCTGGCGACGTTCGGGAAAGCGATGGCCAACGGGTTCCCGATGGCGGCCGTTTGCGGCCGCGCCGATGTCATGGACCACTTCAACACCCGCGAGGGCGGTGACACCTACTATGCCGGCACGTTCCACGGGCACCCCTCCGGCTGCGCCGCGGCCCTTGCCACGCTCGAGGTTCTCGAGCGCGTGCCCGTGCACGACCATATCTACGGGCTCGGCGACCGCCTGCGCCGCGGCCTCGCTGAGATCCACCGGCGTCTGGGCACGGGGGCTTGCGTGGCGGGCTTTGGCTCAGTCTTCGTGACGTACTTCCGGCCCGCGCCGGTGGAGAATTACGCGCAGGCCTCCGGGAGCGACTCCCAGCGATTCCTGGACTATTGCAGGCGGCTCATTGAGCGCGGCGTGTTCCTAATCCCCTCAAACCTGAAGCGGGGGCACATCGGATTCCGCCATACCAAGGGCGAGATCGATCGCACGCTGCAGATTGCCGAGGACGTGCTCAAGGCGATGTTCGGCCGCCGCTAGTCATCCGGCTAACCTTTTGGCCCATCGCATAGTCAAATCACACTTGAACCGCGCTATGATAAGGCCGTAACCGGATTTCACATTCCCTGTACCAGCAGCGGAGCGCACACACCGGGGGACGCAATTAGCTTCAAGCTCAGCCGCGAGATTACCGTAGTGGAGCCGCCCAGGCTCACAGGGCCTGCGCCGCCCTCCGAACCGCCGCCCCTCCCGCCGAAACGCGCCTCCCGTCTGCCCGCCGCCGCGGCCGCTGTGGTGGCGGTGTCGGCGCTTCTGGCGATTTGGCTGTGGCGGACGCGCTCGGGGCCGGCTGCCTCCGCCGGCGTCACGCACACGGCTGTAGTAGAACAGCGCGATTTCGTCAGCACGCTGCGCCTCGCAGGTACGGTAGAGGCCGTGGAGGCTGTCGCGATCACCGCCCCCATGCTCGCGGGGCAGCACTTTGAGCAGCTCACCATCACGAAGCTTACCCCGGCCGGGACGCACGTGCATCGGGGAGACGTGCTGGTGGAGTTTGACCGCCAGTCGCAGATCACCGCATTCCTGGACAAGCAGGCTGAGTACCAGGATCTGTCGGCCCAGATCGACAAAAAGATGGCCGACGAGGCCGCCGCGCGCGCCAAGGACGAAAGCGACCTTGTCCAGGCGGAGGACGCACTCAAGAAGGCGCAGCTCGAGGTTCAAAAGAACGAGATCCTCTCGCGCATCGACGCTGAAAAGAACCAGGAGGCTTTGAGCGAGGCCGAAGCGAACGTCAAGGAGCTTCGCACCACTTTCGATTTGAAACGAAAGGCGGCGGAGTCTGACATCCACGATCTCGGGATTCAGCGGGACCGCGCTCGCGAAGTGATGCTGCACGCCCAGGACAACGAACGGCGCATGTCGGTGGCTGCGCCCATCGACGGCGTTGTGGTGCTGAACAACGTCTGGAAGGGCGGCTCACAGGGCGAGGTGATGGAAGGCGACCAGGTTTATCCCTGGGCGTCGTTCATGCAGGTGGTTGACCCCTCAGCCATGCAGGTGCGGGTCAAGGTGAACCAGGAGGACGTCGGCCTGCTTGCCGCCGGGCAGGAGGCCGTCGTTCACTTCGACGCCTATCCGGACATGTCTTTTCCCGCGCACTTGCAGGAACTCGCGCCCGTGGGCCAGACCAGCGAACTCTCGAACAAGGTGCGAACCTTTACGGCCATCTACCGGATTGAAGGCAACAACCCGCGCCTCGTGCCCGACCTCTCCGCCGCGATCGACGTCCAGTTGGAGCGGCAAGCTGCCGCGCTTGTCGTCCCGCGCGACAGTGTGGGCGAGGCCGGCGGGCGCCGGTACGTCTGGATCAAGCAGGGCTCGGGCTTTCAGAAACGCGAGGTTCAAGTAGGGGATGAGGGCGACCTCGATGCCGTCATTCGTTCGGGCGTCAAGGCGGGAGACGTTGTGCTGAGGGGCAAGGCCTGAGGCCGCCGACGGCGCGGCCCGCTCGCCGCCCCGGCCCGCCCGTTT
>DATJAQ010000231.1:0-13882 GCA_035516075.1 Terriglobia bacterium
CGTGCGCCGCCCCGGGGCGGGCAAGTTCGCGCTGCTGCTTTACCATTCGCGCCCGCCGGGCCGGGCTGACGAGCAAGGAGGTGGCCATTTCGGCCAGATGATCGATGGAGCGGGCAAATACGGCCGCACCGCGATCCACCAGGTAGCGCACGTGGCGCTCCTCCGGACCCGGGATGGGCTCGGTAAGCAGGAGGGGCACTCCCGCCGCCAGCGCCTCGGCCACCGTGAGCCCCCCTGGCTTGGTGATCAGCAAGTCCGCAGCCGCCATCATTTCCTGGACGCGGCTTGTCCAGCCGAAGGTGTGCAGATCGAGCGCCACGCGACCCTTAAGCTGCTCCAACCGGCGCCGCATCGCTCGATTGTGCCCTGCAACCGCAACCACCTGGAGTGGTAACTCGCAGCGTTCCAGGCTTTGCACGATTGCGTCCAGAGGCGCCGGCCCCATCCCGCCCCCCATCACCAGCACGACGGGCTTCCGTCGAATCAGGCCCAGCGTCCGCAGCACTTCCGAGCGGTCGGCACTCACCGCGAAGCCCGGGTCGATGGGAACGCCCGAGACCAAAATACGGTGCGGCGAGGCACCGAATGCCACCAGTTGGCCGCGAGCTTCCTCGCTCCCGACGCAATAGAAATCCACTTCGCGCTGGACCCAAGGCGGCTCCGCGTGGTAGTCGGTCTGCACCGCCAGGAGGGGCGCATCGAACCAGCCTTCGCGCTTGGCGAGGGCGGCGATTTCCAACGCGCCGATCTCCGTAGCGATCACCAGCTCGGGGGCAAAAGCCCGGAACCGCTCCATTACCTTAACGCAGCCGCGCCGGAAGACCCAGCGAGGCGCCGTGGCCCGGTGGAGCTTCCGCGTGCGGCGCTCAAACAGGTTTCTCCACGCCCCCGGGGCATAGCGCAGCATCCACCAGTAGCTGCGCACGTACAGCCATTGGAACCAGCCGCGTGCCAGGTCGAGCGCGTCCACCACCAGAATTTCCACGCTGTCGTCAGCGTCGCGGAGCGCGCTCGCAATCACGGAGGAAGCCCGCAGGTGGCCCGATCCTACACTCAGCGTCAGGATAGCGATTCTTCTTCGCATTGTCTGATCACAGCCGCAAATTCATTCCGGCCAGCGGTGCTGTCGGTCCTACGCAAATTGCCGCACCGCGAGCACCGCGTTCAGGCCGCCAAACGCGAAAGAGTTGGAAACTGCAGCGCGAATGCGCGCCTCGCGCGCCTGGTTCGGCACGTAATCCAGATCACACTCCGGGTCTGGCACGGTGTAGTTGGCCGTCGGGGGGATCACACCCTTTTTCATGGCAAGCACGGTGGCCGCCAGCTCCAGCGCCGCCGTCGCGCCCATCGCATGTCCGTGCATCGACTTGGTGGAGCTAATGGCCACCTTTCGAGCGTGCTCGCCGAACACGGTCTTAATCGCCTCGGTTTCGATGGGGTCGTTTAACCGGGTTCCCGTGCCGTGCGCGTTGATGTAATCGATGTCTTCCGGATTCAACCCGCCTGCCGCCAGCGCCATGCGCATCGCGCGCGCCGGGCCGTCGACGGTCGGCTGGGTGATGTGGCCGGCGTCGGAGCTCAACCCGAAGCCCGCCAACTCGGCATAGATGGTGGCCCCGCGACGCTTCGCGTGCTCCAGCTCTTCGAGAAGCAGCACCCCGGCTCCTTCTCCGAGCACCAGTCCCTCCCGATCGGCGGAGAACGGCCGGCAGGCGCGGCTGGGGTTGCCGTTGCCCGAGGCCAGCACGCGCACCGACTCCCAGAAGCGCATAATCCCGAAGGTCAAGGGCGAGTCGCTGCCTCCGGCCAGGATAACGTCCGCCATGCCGAACTTGATGTAATGGAAAGCCTCGCCGATCGCGTGCCCCGCCGAGGCGCAGGCGGTGGAGGTCGCAAGCGAAGGGCCCTGGGCGCCAAACTCCATGCAAATCTGCGAAGTTGCGGCGTTGTGCATGCTCTTCGGTATCGTGAAAGGGTGCACGCGTGTGGCGCCGCGGGCGTAAAGGCTGGAATATCCCACCTCGTAGGTTTGCGCACCCCCCATGCCCGAACCCATCATCACTCCAAAGCGCGGGCGCTCCTCGTCGCGCACTTTGAAACCGCTCGACTCCATCGCCTGGCCGGCGGCGATCAGGCCGAATTCGGTAAAGCGGTCGATCAAGTCCAAACGCTTCTTCGGGAAATAATCGGTGGAACAGTATCCCGGCACTTCCGCCGCGATCTGCACACTGAGTGCAGACGGGTCAAACTGGGTGATCCGACTGATCGCAGACCGCCCTTCGAGCAGATTGTTGATGAAGGATTCGGAGTCTTTGCCCGTTGAGGCAAAAACGCCCAAGCCGGTGATGACAACTCTACGCACCGTTCGCCTCGGAATTCGGAAGGATCAGCCGGCTGCAGGCTGCGTATCACCTTTGGCCATGGCCACCAGGTCAGAAATGTCTTTGCCCTCCAGCACTCGTGTAAGGCTCTCCACCACCTGCTGCACGCCCTTCATGTTCTGAGCCACGCTGTCAGGGATGTCGATCTTGAACTCCTCCTCGAGGGCAAAGAGGATGTTGACGCCGTCGAGTGAATCGATCCCAAGTTCCGCGAACGTGGAGTCGAGCTTCACCGTGGCCGGGTCCAAGTGCTGCTCCCGGGCGATGATCTCAATCACCTTTTGCGCCACTTCCATCGTGTTTTCCTCCCGGCCGCTTCTGCCTATGATGCAGAATCCGGCCCTCAAAGCTTGACGCCTACCGATCTTCGCTCTGCAAGGTCCCCCACCACGTCGAGAAGCTCGGTGAGGCGGAAGGGCTTCTCGAGCAGCGCCCGTGCGCCGAGCTCCAGTGCCTGCTGCTTATCCGCTCCACTCAGGAACGAAGACATCAGAATCAGGTCCTGACCGTGATTACGGCCTTGCAGATCGCGCAGCAAGTCCAGTCCGGTGATGTTGGGCATTCGCAGGTCGGCAATCACAATTCCGTACTGCCCATCGCGCGCCAGTTCTTCGCGGGCGGCGGCGCCATCGGCCACGGCCGCCACCAGATAGCCGTTCGCGGCCAGGACCTCCGTAAGGAGATCGCGGCTCCCAGGGTCGTCGTCAACAACTAGCACCTTGGTAGGATTCACGGCACACCCTTCCGCTCGACCTGATGCACTCCTGGCGCCAACGGCCGGGCCTTTAGCATAACGTTATTAAAATCAATAAGATATCACGATGATCTGCCTCGAGGCCGAGGCGGGGGCACAGATGGAGTGTTCGCTTCTTATACACTCAGACGCTGATTTTTGAAGCAGATACGGGCGAAGTGTCCAGATATTGGACACTGCGTCGCTGGCCGATGACTGCCCGTTGACGATTGGCACCCGGACGACTGGTCTGGCCGTACGGATCGTTCGCGAAGAAACGCCGGCTCTAGACGCTATCTCTCTATGCTCCTGTCCGTTACAAGTTTGGCTTCGTCTGCAAGACATTCGAGCATTTTGGGGCCCTCAGTGCTCGCCACGTGGAGCACTCGTTTTTGGTCTTGTCGCTAACCGTTCCGTTTATGCGGCTGGGACGTCACGCCCAACGCAATTGCCGCCTGAGCGCCGCTCGAGGTGCGTCAAGTTCCTATCAGGTTGGGTGGGGCTAGAGCCGATAACATTTGGAGGAGCGCCCGGCGCGCAGTCAAGCGGCACCGTGCCTCCCGCGCCCGCCACCGCCCTCAGCTTGGCGGGACGCGCATCGCAGCCGTTTGAAGTGGAGTTGCGGTCAGGAGTACATTGGATTCCACGAGGTCAACTATGCGTCACAGCCGGTTCTTAGTTCCGATTTCGGCCGCCACCGTCAGCCTTGCCATGGCCATCCCGCTGAAGGCAGTCCGCTGGACAGGCCAGGAGCAGCCGAAGGCTGCGGCCGAGATGCAGGCCGCACCCGCAGCCAAGGCTGAAGCTCAGTGTTCACCCCAGCCCCAGTGCCGGGCAGTTGCACCTTCCCCGGCCGCGACCAAGGTGGTCGCAGAACCGTCGCTCGGAGAGCTGGCGCGGAAGCTGAAGGCCGAGGAGGCGAAGCACCCAACCCCTCCCGCGATCGTCTTTACCAACGATAATCTTCCCACGGGTGGCGGAAACCTGAGCGTCGTCGGGCCTCCTGCCGGGCAGGAGGGCGCTACCGAGATCCAGACCTCAGCCGGGGCGTATGCCAAGCGCGGCCCCGAGTACGCGCGCGCCAGCATGGCTGAACTCCAGGAGAAACTCAATACTCACCAGCGGGAGCTTGCGGTTCTGCAGCAGAAGCTCGGCCAGAACCAGGTGCAGTACTACCCGAATCCCAGTGAAGCGCTTCAGCAGCAGTACTCCCGCGCCGACATCGACAAGCTGACCGCGGCGATCGACGAAAAGAAGAAGCAGGTGGACGCCGACCAGCAGGCCATTTCAAACCTGCAGGACGAGGTCGCGCGTCAGGGTGGCGATGTGAACTCGCTGCGCCTGGTCCAGCCCGCCGACGCGGCCACGGCGATCAAGCCCGATCTGACGGGAGTGAAAACGGGAACCCAGGAATTCTGGAAGAGGAGCTTCAAGGCAGCGCGCGCCGAGCTGGCCCGAAGCCAGGAGCAACAGAAGCTCAGCGAGGATGAGCTGGCGCTGCTTCAATCCCAACAAGCGCACGACATTGGCACCGCCAACGCGGGCGTGATTGCCGGGCAGGTCGCAGCGAAGGAAGCCGATGTCGCCTCGAAGCAGGCTGCGACCGCGCAGGCCGAAAAGAACCTCGCCGCGCTCGAGCAGGAGTTCCAGGCGAGTGGCGCGCCCGCCGAGTGGGCCGAACCTGACCCCTCAACCGCAGCCGCGCCGCCTCAGTAGCCCGCCAGGGCTTCCGCCTCGCATGGGGCTACCGGGGGTCTGGCGCTACGAAACCTGCCGGCCTTGCGCGTTTTTCTCTCCCCAGTGCAGCGCGGCAACGCCTCCGAAAAAGTTACGGTAGCGCACCTTCGCGAAGCCGGCCTCGCGCAGGCTGCGCGCCAAAGACTCCTGATCGGGAAAGCGCGCCACAGATTCCGGCAGGTATTGGTAAGCGCCGGGCACCCTGGAGATGAGCGTCCCGACGAGCGGCAGCACCCTCCGGAAATAAAAGCGGAAAAGCGGTCCCACCACCGGCCACTGAACTCGGGAGAACTCCAGGATGGCGATGACCCCGCCGGGCCTGAGCACCCGGTGCATTTCGCTGAGGCCCCGGCCGTAGTCGGCCAGGTTGCGGAAGCCGAAGGCGGCGGATACTAAATCGAGGGCGTTGTCGCGCAGGGGCAGGCTCAGCGTGTCGGCCTCGATAAACCCGGCCCGCTGGGCGCTCCCGCCGGTCGCGCCGGCACGCTTGGCGCGCGCGATCACGAGCATGGGATGGCAAAAGTCGGCGCCCAGCACGCGGCCGGCGGAGAAGCGCGCCAGGGCGAAGGTGAGATCGCCGGTGCCGCAGCAAACGTCCGCCGCCACCGAACCGGGCCGCTCCAGAATCGGGCGCAATTGCACGGCCGCCGCGCGCCGCCATTGAACGTCGAGCCGGGCCGAGAGCAGATGGTTCAGAAAGTCGTAACGCGGCGCCACGCGCGCGAACATGGTCTGAACGGCGCGAGCCGTCTCCTGCACCTGGCCCGGCGCTCCCAGCGGGCTGCCTTTTTGCTCCATTCGATTTCTGCGGCCTCCGCCCTTCCGGGCGGCGCCTTCGCGTCCCTCACCGGGCGCTTCGAGCCCGACGTGGATTATTCAAGAGTTCGGTTCGCGCCGTTGCCCTGTTGCAGCTCGCGCCACGCCGCCTCCGCTGCCGCTAAAGGCACCCCAGTGACGATTCGAACCTTGCCGATGCGCTCCGGCATCACCCAGTGGATCGTGCCCGCCACCGTTTTCTTGTCGCGAGGCAGCAGCCGCGCGATCTTGGCTGGCGCCACGCCGCCGATCGATGGCAGCGGCCCGATAGCACGCACAAGGCCGCGAATGCGTCCGGCTTCGACGCGGGAGGTGAGATGGCCGAGCCGCTCCGCCAGCAGCGCCACCGCCAGCAATCCCCAGCCCACCGCCTCGCCGTGGAGAAACCGGCGGTAGCCCGTGGCCGCTTCCAGAGCGTGGCCGAAGGTGTGGCCGAGATTCAGCACGTGCCGCAGCCCGCCCTCGCGCTCGTCGCGGTTCACCACGTCCACTTTCACCTTGACGGCTTTCGCCACCATCGTTTCGAGCGCCGCGGTGTCGCCCGGGCCGAGCGTCGCGAGCGTGCGTTCCAGGCGGTCAAACAACTCCGGCCCCGCGAGAATGGCGTGTTTTGCAACCTCGTAAAGCCCCGAGCGGAAGATGCGCTGGCTGAGCGAGCCCAGGACGGCGGGCTCGGCCAGCACCAGGCGCGGCGGATAAAAAGTCCCCACCAGATTTTTCGACGCCCCCACGTTCACCGCGGTCTTGCCACCTACCGCGCTATCGACCTGGCCGACGAGCGTGGTGGGCGCCTGCACCGCGTCAATGCCGCGCATGTAGGTGGAGGCGACGAAGCCGCCGAGGTCGCCGATCACCCCGCCGCCGAAAAGCACCAGGAGCGACCGGCGGTCGGCGCCACGCTTCGCGAGAGCGTCGGCCACGCGCTCAGCCTGCGCCAGGGACTTCGAGCGCTCGCCGCCCGGGATCGTTATCACTTGCGGCGCCCCGGGTGCGCCCTCGAGCCCGGCTTCGAGGCTGAAGGTTTCTCCCCAGCGCCGCCAAATCACCCTCTCGGTCAGAATAAAGACAGACGAGTAGCCCCGTGCCACGAGCTTTCGCAGCTCACGCCACGCGCCCCGCCCCACCACCACGGGGTAACGGCTTCTCTCAGCGGTCACAACAAAACGGCGCATGAGTTTGGCAGGGACCATCGCCCGCTCACGGGCGCACGTGCGGCGAGTTCTCAAGATCCTGCAGCATTCCGAGCACCACCCGCCCCACCACTTCCAGACTCTGGGCGCTGCAGTGCTCGACCGTGTCCTGGGCGGTGTGCCAGTAAATATTCCAGTCCGGGTCGCCGGGCCGCGATCGGGCGTTGGGGCCGTAGTTGAAGTCGATGAGATCAACCGATGGCACGCCGGCGGCCAGCCAAGGGTCGTAATCGTCGCCCCCCACCGTTATGTCCTGATTGAGGAAGTAGCTGCCGTATCCGAGACGGCGCGCGGCGCTGAATTCGACGTCGGTGAGCCAGGGTGTGGAGCCGGTATCCCGCCGGACGTCGAGCTTCGCGTCACCGATCATGTCGACCAGGATGAGCGCCTTCACGCGGTCGAGCCTACCTTCGGCTGAAAGACTCTGCACCAAGTGACGGCTGCCGTAATCGTTGTCGGTGCCCTGCCACTGCTGGAGTTGCGCCTCTTCACCGTCGAACCAGACCAGCCAGAGCGTATAGGGCAGGCGCTTGCCGGCCAGGACGCGTCCCAACTCCAGCACCAATGCCGCGCTCGAGGCGCCGTCGTTGGCCCCTACGAAGCGGAACTTGTCGAAACGCTTGGTATCGTAATGCCCTGCCACCACCACAATATCGGGAGACGTGCCGGGAATCCGCACCATGAGGTTCGCCATGTCGAGGCTGCCCACCGGCGTGGTGG
This sequence comes from Terriglobia bacterium, assembly GCA_035516075.1. Taxonomy (GTDB): domain Bacteria; phylum Acidobacteriota; class Terriglobia; order UBA7540; family UBA7540; genus Gp13-AA77. The sequence goes on from DATJAQ010000231.1 coordinate 7,578, forward strand.
CCGTGAACTTGTCTTCTTCCACTTTAAGGCCGCTCGCGGCCAGCTCGCGCTCGATGTAGTTCCGTGAATGCGCAAGCGCGTCGGAGCCCGCCGGTCGCGGCCCGAACGCCACCAGTGCCTTGAGATCGCGGAAGGCGCGCGCACCGTCGAAAGAGGCTAGACGTGCCGCCGCAGGCTGGCCCTTGCTCTCCTGTGGGTTCCGGCCTGCCCCAGCCTCGCGCGGTGGCCTACCCCATCCCGCCAGGGTCCAAAGCAGTGCAGCGAAGGCGGCGATGCAAGGCCCGCGGCGGCCTCCGGCTCGTGGTGTTCGGGTGCTGAGTCGAACGCGCACTTCCTAGGAGGCCTCCGCCCGGGCTTGCTTGTCGCGACGGCGCTTCTTGAATTGCACCAGCCAGGAGAGTCCAATGCTCAGGATGTAAAGCCCCACCAGCGGAATCCAGACGATAAAGATTGAGGCCATGTCGTTCGTCGGCACGATAGCCGCAGCCACCACGGCCGTGATCAGCACCGCGTAGCGCACCTGGCGCCAGAGAAACTTCGGGGTGACGATGCCGAAGATGGAGAGCAACAGGATCACCACCGGCAGCTCGAACACCAGCCCCACCGCCACGATAATCGAGATGGCCAGGTCCCAATACTCGTTGATCGTGATCAGCGCCTGAAATTGACTGCCATAGCCCACCAGGAATTTGAGGGCCGCCGGAAAAGCCAGGGCCCACGCAAAGTAGCCGCCCACGGCAAACAGCAGCGTGGTGAGAGTGACAAACGGCCATACGTACTTCTTCTCGTGCCGGTACAGACCTGGAGAAACAAAAAGCCAGAGCTGCCACAGGATGAACGGCGAGGCCAGAAACAGGCCGCACATCAGCGCCAGCTTGATCATGAGGTTGAAGGGATCGACGGGATTGTTGTAAACGAGCTTGTCGGGAACGCCAAGCTGGTGCAGCGTCTGCGTCATGGGCCGCGCCAGGAAACTGTAGATATTGCGCGCGAAATAGAAGCAGATGCCGAAGCCGGCCAGCAACGCCACCGCGGCGCGCAGCAGGCGCTGGCGCAACTCCTCGAGGTGCTCGAGGAACGACATCTGCTTGCCGGGGAGTTGGTCTTCCTTAGGATCGGGCGTCGGGTTCGCCGCGGGCGGGTTCTCGATGGTCGTGGCCATTATCGGTGACCGTCTCGGTCAGTTCCGCAGGGGCGGCGGTGAGTTCGTGGTCCAGCTTCCGGATCTGTTCCTCGATCGTGCTGCCAATGTCCAGAATACCGCCCCGGCGCTCGCGAGTGTAAACCGGCGCCTGGCCCGGGATGTTCCGCGTACCCTGGGTCTCGCGGTCCAGGTTGCGAATCTCGTCCTCGAGCGAGTTCTTCAGTTCGTTGGAGGCGCGCCGCAGCTCACCCAGTCCTTTGCCAAGCACGCGGGCGATTTCGGGCAATTTCTTGGGCCCGAACAACAGAAAGGCGATGAACAGGATGAAGACGAACTCGAACCCGCCAGTAAACAATCGGGAAACCCTCGCAATGCCGATGATAGGAGAGGCTCAGGGTGATGTCAAGGCTGCCGGGGCCGAGCCGCCTCTAGGCTTTGCGCGCGACCCTTTGTACAATGCTCGGCGCGGAGGGATCATCGGCTGTTTCCACCGCGGGAGGCCATCGATGGCGTGCAACACTGATGTCTTGAAACATGTACCCCTCTTTGCTCTGCTCGACGAAGAAGAGGCGGCCGTGCTGGCGCAGCAGGTCGAAATCAAACAGTTCAAGCCGCGTCAAAGGATCTATAAGATCGGCGACCCGCCGGGGCCGGCTTACGTGATGGTGGCGGGACGGGTGCAGGTCAACACGGTCGACGAGGACCAACAGGAAGTGGTGGTGGACGAACCCGCTCACGGCGACTTCTTCGGCTTCGCCTCCATGCTGGAGCAGACGCCCCACCAGACCACGGCCATTGCCCTGGAAGAGACGGAATGTGTGGAAGTGAGCCGCGACGACATTGCCGTGCTGCTCGAGCGCAAGCCGATGGCCGGGATGGACATGCTTACCGTGCTCGGCCGTCAGTTCCACGGCGCTCAGCAACTGGTGCGCGTTCGCGCCGCCCGCAACCCCAACGAAGTGATCGAGGAGCAGTCAACCTTCGGGCAGCGCATCGCTGACTCCGTAGCCCAGTTTGGCGGCTCCTGGACGTTCATCATCACCTTCCTCACGGGTCTCGCTGTCTATACCGCGGTCAGCGTCAATCTGGGACGCCGTTCCTGGGACCCCTATCCGTTCATCCTGCTGAACCTATTCCTCTCCATGCTGGCCGCCCTTCAGGCGCCCGTCATCATGATGAGCCAGAACCGGCAGGACGTGAAAGACCGCCTGCGCGGCGAATTGGACTATAGCGTCAACCGGCGAGCTGAAACTGAGATTCAGGGCTTGTCCCGCAAGCTCAACCTGCTCGGCGACAAAATCGACGACCTCGAAGACCTTCTCCGCGAGCACACCGCGCGCGGCTAGGCGCGATGACCGGCCGGACGCTCGCCACCGACCTCCTCAGGGCAGGCCGAGCAGCGTGCGGAGCGCACTAATCGGGCGCCCGGCTTTAGCCGTGGCGCCAGATCCCGCTGCGGAACCGCGGCACAGCGTCTTGCGTAACCCCTTCTGGAATCTCACAGGCGTTGTGCGTATGAAGAGGACGATCATCTTGGCCGTTGCCGACATCCTGACTGGGTTGGCGGCCCTGCTTCTGTTTGTACTTGCCGACAATTATTTTCACGTGGGCGCCGACCTGCGCGTCGCGGTGAGTGTGCTCGCGGTTCTGTATCTTGGCGCGGGGCTGGCGCGCGGGGCCGTCCGTCCGGAAAACGCCTGCCTGAAAGGGCTCCTGGTGAGCTCGGGCGCCTCGGTGGTACTGCTCATCCTGGGATTGAATTCGATTAATCCGGCCGTCCTCGCCATGCTGCTGCTGATTTTGAATGGGTTCACCGTGTGCGGGGTGCGCGTGCGGCATCTCTGGGCGGCACACTCTGCGGCGGGAGCAAGCGCGACGGCGGTTGTCTCCCTGGCAGCACTTGTCGTTCTCGCGGCGGCCGTCATCCCCGCACTCACCACGCGAGTCGCTACGCGTAAGATGAGCGCGCCCGCGCCCGCATTTTCCATCAGCGGGCTCGACGGCACCGAGATCAGTTCCTCCGCCTTCCGGGGGCGGGTGGTTGTCCTCGATTTTTGGGCGACGTGGTGTCTCCCGTGTCGCAGGGAGCTGCCGGAGTTGGAAAAAGTCTATCAGCGCTACGAGGGGAACTCGAATGTCAGCTTCTGGGCCGTCGATGTGCAGAAAAATGGCGAGACGCCGGAAAAAGCGCGAGATTTCATGAAGAAAGCCGGCTACACGCTGCCCGTCGCCTGCGGCAGCGAGAAGTCACTCGCCGGGCTCGGTGTGGAAGCCTTTCCGTCGCTCGTCATCATCGACAGGGCGGGACGGATACGTCTCGTGCACACCGGCTACGACGGCTCGGAACACTTCCAAGCCGAGCTCTCCAAAGATATCGACGCCCTGCTCGACGAGCGACCCTGACGGTTGCGAATAACTTCCCCCGCCGCGCGCCCGCCCCTCCTCATTTCGTCCTTGACAATCCCGTTTACTTGATGTATACGTATCTTGTGGATACCCAGAAGGAGTGCGCCTGGCTCGTGGGTGCGGCGGTATCCGACCCCGGCCCCGAAATGTCAGTCAGCGGCCATCCCATCTACCTGGTATCTGGTGGTCGTGCGAAGATGCAACGGCGAGGCGCAATCAGCCGAGAACCAGCTATGGCCGAACTCTTGGGGCGAGATGCTGGACAAAAACCGTATCAAACTCGATCGAGGACCTCAAAAACGAATTGGACTCTACATCTCCACTGCTATCAACAAGATACATGGATTTTATGAAAACGAATTATCGTGGTTAAGCTTCTGAAGATAAACGGGTTAAGATGGGATCAGCGGTTTTCATTCATTCGCGGCGCTGGCGGCACGAAAACGAATTGGACTGTGCATCTATCTTGTTTTCAAAAAGATACGCGAAATTTTCAAAAACGAATTGCAGGGGTTAATCGATTGAAGGCAAAAGGGTTAGTGGACGATATGTCGTTTTCATTCATTCGCGCGCACGAAAAGGCAATTCTAAAGGACTTAGCCTATGCGGCCTCTGAATTTGGCTTACGCCGCCACGAGGTCGGGTCTTCAACCCAGCCGTCCGGGTCTATGATCAGCGCGACGGGATTCCCGCCAGAGGCGATTGGCCGAAACTGCACCGAAACGCCGCTGGGGGTGTCCTCGTCGGCTCCGACGCGGGCCTGCGAAGCTCGAAGCCGGCCGGGGGCTCCCTGGCACCTTTTTTATGCATCCAACCCGATGTGGCCGCGCCGGCTCCGGGGGTGGCGCCGCGTGGCCGGTCTTTGAGCGGGGGTGTATGGGAAGCGTGCTATACTCTGCACCAGCGGAAGGAGTGTCATGAAGCCGATTCGACGTCTGTCCTGGTTTGTTATCTCGGCGGTTCTGATTGGATCTCTGGCGGGCGGATTTTATGGCTCGCGAATCGAGGCCAATCCCGCCGGCAACGACGACGGTGACAACGGCTTTCAAAGCGACGTCAAGGGTTTCACCCGCATTTACGACATCGTGCAGCGCGAGTACGCGGACCCCATCGACCCCAACAAGGCCATTTATGGCCCCGAGAACAATGCCGCGGTGGGCGCCATCCCGGCCATGCTGCGCACGCTCGACCCGCACTCCAACTTCTTCGATCCTCACACCTTCGCGGCCTTGCAGGAGGAGCAGCGGGGCAAGTACTACGGCGTGGGTATGACCATCTCCCCGCGCCTCGGCGCGGACGGCAAGCTGGAGACCTTCGTCCTGGCCCCCATCCCGGGCTCGCCGGCCTTCAAGGCGGGACTGCGGCCGGGCGACGTGATCTACAAAATCGACGGCAAGAGTGCGGCGGGCCTCACCACCACCCAGGTGGCCAACTTGCTGAAGGGGCCCAAGGGAACCGTGGTTAACATCGCCATGCGGCGCGAGGGCTACGACGAGCCTGTCGAGGTCACCATCACCCGCGACCAGATCAACCGCCCCACGGTGGACGCAGCCTTCATGCTGCCGGCGGGCGTAGCCTACATTCACGTGAACGGCTTCGATGAAACCACCGACGACGAACTTACCGCGGCGCTTCAAAAGCTCACCCAGGACGGGTTTAAGGGCCTGGTGCTCGATTTGCGCGGGAACCCCGGCGGCTTGCTGGAGGAGGCGGTCGCCGTATCGGACCACTTCCTGGCCAAGGACCAGTTGATCGTCTACCACTACGGGCGGGCTTCGCGCGAGAAGCGTTACTACGTGACCCACGGCAACCACGGCAACGAGTACCCCATGGTGGTGCTGATCAACCGAAACACCGCCAGCGCTTCCGAAATCGTCAGCGGCGCGCTTCAGGACCACGACCGCGCCTTGATCATGGGCGAGCCGAGCTTCGGCAAGGGCCTGGTGCAGACCGTCTTCCCGCTCAGCGATCACGCCGGCCTCGCGCTCACCACCGCGCACTACTACACGCCCAGCGGCCGCCTGATCCAGCGCGATTATTCCGACGTATCGCTCTACGACTACTACAACCGTTCCGAGAGCGGCACCGCACCGCACAACCAGGTGCGCCTGACGGACGGCGGGCGCGAGGTGTACGGCGGCGGCGGCATTACGCCCGACGTCGACGTGCCCCGCCCGAAATTGAGCGACTTCGAGCAAAAGCTCGCCGATCGCGGGGCCTTTTACGAGTTCGCCCTGAAGTACCTTGGCGTCCACAAGACCATCCCGCGCGACTTTCAGGCCAGCCCCGATACGATCGACGAGTTCACGCGGTACCTGGAAGACGAAAAAGTCCCGGCCACCCAGGCCGATATCGAAGACAGCCTCCCTTACCTCAAGGACCATATCCGCCTGGAGCTGGTGCGGATGATCTTCGGCGAGGATCAGGAACTGAGACTCGACGCCGAGAACGACCCGCTGGTGGCGAAGGCCGTGCAGTCCATGCCGCAGGCCGCCGCCCTCCTCGCCCACGTCAAGCAGTACATGGCCAGCCGCGAGCAAAGCCCAAAATAGGCGCCCCGGGCCCGCGCCGCGCGGAGAGCCTAGTGGTGTAGCCTCTAAACCGGAGGCCGATCTCCTGATGGGATTAACGAAGCTCGGCCAGAAAGGGATTGGAACGCCGTTCCTCGCCGATGCGCGTGGAGGGGCCGTGGCCGGGGAAGACGGGCGTCGCGTCGGACAGCGCCAGCAGCTTCGCCTCGATGGAACGCAGGATT
>DATJAQ010000232.1:0-7136 GCA_035516075.1 Terriglobia bacterium
CGACGGGTAACATTTTCAAATGTCTCGACAGCCCCTCAGCGGTAACATTTAACACGTCTCGAATCGGGTACTTTCCAGTGTAGAATCACATCCTATACAATGGCTGATGTGTCCCTTTACGCGATTATGGGGCGTCGCGTCCGAGGAGGCGCGTCTCATTTCCGGATTACGGCCGTGAACTGTTCGTCGCAGATTGACGCGTGGCCCTCATTCTGCGATGACGGAGGCAAGCGTCTTGGCATTTGAAGACAAGTTCGATCAGGTTACCAAGCTCATCACCCTCGGCAAGCAAAAGGGCTACCTCCTGTACGACGAAGTGAACGACCTTCTTCCCTCCGACGTCCACTCGGCCGAAGAACTGGAGGACGTGCTCTCGATGTTCGACAGCGAGGGCATCGCCGTGCTCGAATCCCCCGGTCCCAAAGGGGTCGACCGGGATAAGGATGAGGAGATCAAACCAGAGGAGGGCGAGGAGTCCGAGGTAGACCTGTCGCCCGGGGTGCTCGACAAGACCAACGACCCCGTGCGCATGTACCTGCGCGAGATGGGCACCGTGCCGCTGCTCACCCGCGAGGGTGAAGTGGAAATCGCCAAACGGATCGAGCGCGGTCAGATCCATGTGTTCAAGGCGCTCTCGCGGTCGCCCCTCGTGGTGCAGGAGATGCTCAATCTCCGCCGGGACCTGGAGCAGGGCGAGCGCTCCACCAAAGAAGTGGTGGTGTTTAACGAAGAGGAGCTCACCGAAGAAAAGGTGGCGGAACGCCGGCGCGAGGTAATCGCCACCATCGGCGAAGTCGAGCGGCTTTACAAAAGGATGCTGCAGCTTCAGGAGAAGCGGGACTCCATCGCGCGCACCAAGCGCCCCCGCGACTACCGCCGTTATCACTGGGCTCAGGCCGAGCACCGCATCCTGGTGTCGAAACTCATCCGTTCTCTGGAGTTCACCCACCCGCAGCGCGAGGAGCTTATCCGCAGGATTCTGAGGGCATCGGAAGAGATCCAGCCTGTCGAGCGCGAAGCGAACCGGCTGGAGCGGAAGCTCAAGGCGGCGCGTCCGCTCACCGAGAGTGAAATCCGCAAGGAGCTGCGCCAGGCAAAGACGCGGCTGGCCGAACTCGAGCAGCGCAATCAGACTTCCGTCGGGGAGCTGCGGCGTACGGTGCAGAACATGATCACCGGCGAGCGCGAGGCCAAGGCCGCCAAGCGCGAGCTGATCGAGGCTAACCTCCGCCTCGTGGTCTCCATTGCGAAGAAGTATACCAACCGCGGGCTGCAGTTTCTCGACTTGATCCAGGAGGGCAACATCGGCCTGATGAAGGCCGTGGACAAGTTTGAGTACCGACGCGGCTACAAGTTTTCTACCTACGCCACCTGGTGGATCCGGCAGGCCATCACCCGGGCCATCGCCGATCAGGCGCGCACCATCCGCATCCCGGTGCACATGATCGAGACCATCAACAAGCTCATCCGCACCTCGCGCCAGCTCGTGCAGGAATACGGGCGCGAACCCACCTCGGAAGAGATCGCCAAGCGCATGGACATTCCAGTGATGAAAGTGCGCAAGGTGATGAAGATCGCCCAGGAGCCTATCTCCCTGGAGACGCCGATCGGCGAGGAAGAGGATTCGCATCTGGGCGACTTCATCGAGGACCGCGGCGTGATTTCACCGGCCGAGGCCGTCATCAACATCAACCTCAAAGAGCAAACCGAGGCGGTGCTCAAGACGCTCACACCGCGCGAAGAGAAAGTGATCAAGATGCGCTTCGGCCTCGACGACGGCAGCGAGCATACGCTGGAGGAAGTGGGGCAGAGCTTCGCCGTCACGCGCGAGCGTATCCGCCAGATCGAGGCCAAGGCGCTGCGCAAGCTGCGGCATCCCTCGCGAAGCCGCCGCCTGCGCGCTTTCCTGGATGCCACCGCCCACCCGGTGGTGGAATAGGACGCCAGAGTTCGGCGCAAAGGAGTACCATTGAGGTGTTGAAAAAGGGTGAGTGGGGCGACTTATTTGCGACTCGTTCGCAACTAACGATAGGGAGGGCAGCGCGAATGGCCGTTTATCGACCCGGCCCGAAATCGAGGCAAGACGGATCAGGTACGCTTTGGCGCGAACGGTGGCAGGACGCTGCGGCAAAAAGCGCCTGAAAAACGGAGCGAGGCCCCTATGTTATTTAGAATCAGCATGTGTGTAAAAATTATATACCTTGAATCGGCTGGTTTTCGGTCCAAATTGCCCCCAAATGGCCTTAAGGTTGGGATCGGTTTTGAGGTAGACCACTGTCGGCATGGCAAAGTCCGGCCGGAATGCGCCCACCATTGGGGGTATTAGGCCGGCATACAGAGAAGCCGCCCAAAACGCGGAACGAAGCCACTATGTTCTTTAGATTCAACAAAGGTTTCCGATAATGTTGGAATCGCTCGTAATCACCCTGCGGGAAGGGGTCGAAGCCGCCCTGGTGGTGGGCATTGTCCTCGGCTACCTGAGGAAGACCGGCCGCTCAGCTTGGGCGCGGACGGTATACCTGGCTCTTGGCCTCGCAGTGCTGGCGAGCCTGGCGCTGGGCGCCTGGCTCCACCGGCTGAACGTCAGCGAGCTTGGGGACGCCTACGAAGGCGGTTTGATGCTGGTGGCGGCGGTTTTCGTGGCCTCGCTGGTGTGGTGGATGTGGCGTACCGGCAAGCGCATGAAGGGCGAGATCGAGCAGAAACTTCAGCGTCTTTCGGATGCGCCCGGGCACGGCGCGAGCACCGGCTTGTTCTTCTTCGTCTTCCTGATGGTCTTTCGCGAAGGCATCGAGACCGTCCTCTTCCTGGCGGCCGTGTCGCTGCGCACCACCGGCGCGCTCCTGGAGTTTACCGGCGCGGTGGCCGGCCTCGCGCTGGCCGTGGGGTTCGGGGTGGCGTTCTTTAAGGGCAGCCTGCGGGTGAACTTGCCGCGATTCTTCCGTATCACCACCGTCGTGCTGTTCGCCATTTCCATCCAGTTGCTGGTTACGGGGGTGCACGAGCTCTCCGAAGCCCAGGTGCTGCCCTCCAGCCCTCGTGAGATGGCCCTGGTGGGCCCGATCGTCAACAACGACCTGCTCTTCATCGTGCTGGTGATTGCCATCTGCCTGTTTCTTGTGACGGCGGAGCATGTGGGCAAGAACGCTCCGAAGCCCGCCGCGCTCGAGCGCCTTCCGGCTCCGGCGCGGCGCAAAATCCTGGCCGTCACGCGGCGCGAGCGCTTCTGGAAGCTGGCGGCCGCCGGGATGGCGCTGGCCGCCATTGTGCTGATCAGCGCCGAAATTGTCTACGCCCACGCCGCCCAGGCTCGAGATGTCCCTCAGGGCGTGGCGCTGACGGGCAGCGAAGTACGCATCCCCGTCTCGGAGCTCGGCGATCACGGCCTCCACCATTTCGCCCTCACTGTTGCCGGCCGCGAGGTGCGCTTCATCGCCATCCTCGATGTCTCCAACACGGTGCGGGCGGCGTTCGACGCCTGCGCCGTCTGCGGCACCCAAGGCTACTACCAGCGCGGCCAGATGGTGATCTGCCGCAACTGTGGCGCCGCCATCAACGTGCCGACCATGGGGCATGGCGGCGGTTGCAACCCGATTCCGTTTGACCCGCCGTATCTCGTCGAGGGCGACACCCTTGTGATTCCGGGGGCGGCGCTCGAAGCGGCGGCATACAACTTCACGACAGTGCCGGGTGACAAGTGAGGGGTGACGAGCAGCAGCTAATTCATCGTTCGCCGAGCGGCCTTCCCAGCCCGGTTGCGGGTCCTGACGGCGTTCGGCGCCTGAAACGGATCATGTCCGTAGCGCCTGAGAGGATGCTGAGTGAGACTCACTTCGCGCGCTCGCCACTTGTCACTCGTCACTTGTCACCCGTCACTGTTTTTCTATGCTGGCCCGAATCATAACCCGGTCGCTCGTTCGGCGGCGGCGCCGCAAGCTGCTGAGCCTTGCCGCCATCGCTCTGGGCATCACGGCTGCCACCGTAGTGGCCACCCTCGCGCTTGACGTGGGCGACGAGGTGAACCACGAGTTGCGCTCGTTCGGCGCCAACATCACGGTGCTGCCCGCGGCGGACGGCCTGGCGGTAACGGTGGGCGGCGTCGATTACCGCCCCGCGGCTTCTGGGGCCTTCCTGCGCGAGAGCGATCTGGCGGCGCTCAAGAGCATATTCTGGGCCAACAACATCATGGCCTTCGCACCGTTCCTTTACGCGCCCGCCACACTCGGCGGGCACCAGGTAATTCTGATCGGGAGTTGGTTCGATCACAGCATCCCGCTCGGGAAGTCGCAGTCGTTCCGCACCGGCTTGCGCGATTTGCATCCCGCCTGGAGGGTGCAAGGGCGCTGGCCGGACGACGGAGTTCCCGCGTCCTGCCTGGTGGGCGCCGCGCTGGCGCGCTCGGCGGGTCTCTCGCCTGGCTCCAGCCTCGCCCTCTCCAATCCCGCACCGTCAGAGGGCGACGAGCCAGGTTACCAGTGCCGTGTGGCAGGGGTGCTCGAAACGGGCGGCGCCGAGGATCAGCAGGTGATTGCGCCCCTCGCTGCCGTTCAGGCCTTCGCGGGCGAAGCCGGCCGCGTACGCCGCGTGGAGGTTAGCGCCCTCACCCAACCGGAGGACGATTTTGCCCGGCGCAACCCGCGCCAGATGACGCCCGACGAGTTTGAGCGCTGGACCTGCTCGGCCTACGTGAGCTCGATTGCGTATCAGATTGCGCAAGCCATTCCGGGCTCGGTGGCTCACCCGGTGTTCCCGGTCTCCGAGACGGAGGGCCGCATCCTCAACCGCATCGGGACTCTGATGCTGGCGCTGGCGATCGCGGCGCTGGCCACCGCGTGTCTGGCGGTGGCGTCGATGACGCTGGCGACGGTCATCGAGCGCCGCACCGAGATTGGCCTGTTCCAGTCGCTCGGCGCCACTGGAATACGCGTGGCCGCTGTCTTTCTGCTCGAGGGTTCGGCGATTGGACTGGCGGGAGGGGCACTCGGCTATGGGGCCGGGAGCCTGCTGGCGCAGCGCCTCGGCCGCATCGTATTCGGAACGCCGGCGCCCATTCACGGGTCGCTCTTTCCGGCGGTTCTACTGGTGGCCCTGCTGGTGACCTGGATGGGAAGCGCCGTGCCGCTGGCGCGCGGACTCAAGGTGCCAGCCGCAAGGGCGCTGCGAGGTTGATTCATTGAGGGATTGACTCATTGAATCAATGTGAACTCTGGCATTTCGCGAGTGGCGTGCGGGCTTTGATTGGGTCAATGAATCAATGAGCCGATGAGACAATCGTTGAATCGTTCAATGTTCTGGCGCGTCTGGCTGCGCTCCCTGGCGGTGAAGCGGCCGCAATCGCTGCTGGCGTTCGCCGCGCTTGCGCTGGGCGCCACCGTGGCCTCGCTCCTGCTGAATCTCTACGGCGGTGCGCAGCGCAAGATGCAGAGCGACTTCCGCTCTTACGGCGCCAACGTGATTGTGGCACCGGCGAGCCGTGGAACCGCCGACGCCGACGGATCGCCGCCCGGCCGGCCGCGCACTGGCCTAGCCAGCGAGGCTACTCCCAGCAGCACCGCACGATCCCCTGGAGGCCTGATCGACGCCGCGAAGGCCGCTGAGCTCCACAGCAGACTGCAGTCAATCCGGCCCGATGCCGCCAATATCCTAGCCGTCCCCGTGCTGTACGTGGTGGCGTCTGCCGATCCTGCGAGGGCGTCGAGTCCAGCTCCGGCAACCGGCCTGGTGGCGGTGGGGGCGGATTTCGCCGCACTACGCGCTCTCAATCCGGCCTGGAAGTTCACCGGCGACGCGGCGGGCCCGGGGGTTGGTGACTGCGTGCTCGGCGCGCGCGCAGCCGAGCGACTGGGGCTGAAGCCGGGGAATCGAATTCGGCTCACGGTGGGCGGGTCGGAAGTGACGGTTCCGGAGGAAACCGCGGGCCGGAATCTGACCTGCAATGTGGCGGGCTTGGTCGCGAGCGGGGCGGCCGAAGACGACCAGGCGTTTCTGCCGCTCGAAGCCTTGCAGCGGCTCGCCGGCCTCGCTGGAAGCGTCAGCCTGGTGGAGCTGCGCGTGCCTGGCACCGCCCGCGCCATCACGACGGCGGTGAGCGATCTCGCCCAGGCTTTTCCGTCGCTCGAGATTCGCCCAATCCGTGAGATTGTGCAGTCGGAGGGCGCGATCCTCCACACCCTTCAGGCCCTGGTGCTCTCGCTCGCGGCCCTGATCGTCGGCGTGGTCGTGCTGTGTGTGATGGCCACCGTGACCACCATTGTGCTGGAACGGAGCAAGGAAGTGGCCGTGATGAAGGCGCTCGGCGCCACAGACCGGACGGTGCTCGGCCTGCTTCTGACGGAGATCGGGGCGCTCGGGCTTGCCGGGGGCGCGGTGGGCTTTCTCGCCGGCGTGGTGCTGGCGCGCCGGCTGGGCCTGGACTTGTTCGGCGTGACCCTTGACCCGGCCTGGTGGACGCTGGGGCCCGTGCTGGTTTCGGCGCTTCTGGTGGCGGCGCTGCCCGCCCTGGTGCCAGTCTCCATGGTCCGGAGCATTGACCCCGCGCGCAGCCTGAAGGGAGAATAAAGGCCCGTGGCCTTCATCGAAGTCGACAACCTGACGAAGAACTATGGCGCCGGCGTGCTCGCGCTGCAGAACGTCACGTTCACGATTAATCGCGGTGAGTGGGTGGCGGCCATGGGTCCTTCCGGCTCCGGCAAAAGCACCCTGCTGAACATCATCGGGTGCCTCGATGCCCCGAGCGGCGGCGTGGTGCGGGTGGGCGGAACGGCCCTCACCGATTTTTCAGCGGCGGACCGGGCGCGTTTTCGCGCCGAGAGAATCGGCTTCGTCTTTCAGCAATACCACCTGGTGCCGTATCTCACCGCGGTTGAAAACGTGATGCTGGCCCAGTACTTTCACAGCCTTGCCGACGAGGCGGAGGCCGCCGACGCCCTGCGCCGGGTGGGCCTGGGCGACCGGCTGCAACATTTGCCCTCAGAGCTGTCGGGCGGCGAGCAGCAAAGGGCGTGCATCGCCCGGGCGCTCATCAACCAGCCGGACATCATTCTGGCCGACGAGCCCACCGGGAATCTCGACGAAGTGAACGAAGCCATTGTGCTAAGCCTCTTCGCCGAGCTGCATCGCGAAGGCCGCACCGTGCT
>DATJAQ010000233.1:0-24851 GCA_035516075.1 Terriglobia bacterium
AATCACCTTGAACGCGGGGCCGCCCTGCTTACTTATCACGGCGCGGAAGTGCCGGCGCACTTCGGCGACGCCGTCGAGGAACATCGGACGGTGCGCGCTTCGGCGGGACTATTCGACTTTTCCTTTCGGTCGAAGTTCACCCTGACCGGCGAGCACCGCGTCCGGTTTATGCACCGCATCGTCTCGAACGACATTCGTGGCCTCAAGACCGGCGAGGGCCGGTACGCGCTGCTGCTGAGCGCCCAAGGGCGCATTCTTGCCGACCTGCGCGTCTATGCGGACGAGGACCGGCTCTGGGTGGACACCGACGCCGATCTCCGCGATAAAGCGATGGAGCTTCTCCGGCGCTATGTAATCGGCGACCGCGTGGAGATTGTGCCGGCGGAGGTCTTCGCGCTATCGCTGCAGGGGCCGGGTTCGCGCAAGGCGCTTCAGGATCTGCTCGCCGCGAGCGTGGACGCGCTGGAACACGAGATGGACCACCGCACCGTGGACTGCGGAGGACGCCCGGTGCGGGTGGTGCGGCTGTCGAGCACGGGCGAAGAAGGGTATGAGTTTTGGCTGGATTCCGCGGCGCTCGGGAACCTCTGGCGCGCCGCAAACGCTGCGCGGGCGGCCGTTTTGTGCGGAAGTTTGGCGCTGGAAAGCCTGCGCATCGAGGCCGGCATTCCGCGTTACGGCCCCGACTTCGGTGAGGACACCTTGCCGCTGGAGGCGGGCCTTTGGAACGCCTTGAGTTTCAATAAAGGCTGCTACATCGGCCAGGAGATCGTGGAGCGCGCTCGGAGCCGAGGACACGTCAATTGGAAATTGATGGGGCTCGGTCTTGAGGCTGGCGCTAAGGTTCCGGCGCCGGGTGAGCCGCTGACGGTTGACGGCAAAGCCGTCGGCGAAGTCACCAGCGCCTGCTGGTCGCCGACGCTGGGTCGGACGCTCGCGCTCGCTTACGTCCGGCGCGAGGTTGCGGAGCCGGGTACGCGGCTGGCGCTCGGAAGCGGCGCACGCGGGGATGTGGCCAGTTTACCCTTCATCGGTCCGGGCGAGTTCCATGCGGCCACGGCGGTGAAATAGATCTTCAAATTTGGGGGCCGCCTCGAGTTGGCCCGCCTCCCGGGCCGGCTTCCTGCCGGGTGGGGCGGGGAATCGAGGACCTAAAAACACCTTGCATTACGACTCTTCCAAATGTTAATGTATTTGGCACCTATGGCATGGGTATTGGGGGGGGTTGTCCTAATTTGCGTCGGGGTCGCCATGCGGCGGCTCTTGGGCCTTAGCGGCCCGAGTCGGCTTTCGAGTGTGCGCCTCGACGCTGAGAGTGAGAGAATCTGCAAGGCGGTTACGCTCGAACTCGAAGCACGGTCGGCCATTCTGGCGGTTTCGCTCAATGACGCCATCGAAGAGCGCGGATCGGAGAATCCCGAAATTACTTCGAGCCTGCTGGAACTGACGGCCTCCGAATGGGATCGCCTGGCTGAAGACGTCATGGCGATTCTGGAAGTCATCTCCAACAATCTGCCGCTGGCCCCGGTGACCCTGCCTGTCCGAAACATCGTCCCCTCGCACTTCAAGTCCGACGTCATGATGGATTACGTTCGGCTGCACGAGTGGGTGGATCAATTCTTGTTCCGCACCAAGCTCCGCTTTAACCTGCAAGTCAGGGTGCTGCGCCACGCGGTGGAAACTCTGAGCTCGGATTTTCGCCAGGCCCAGCCTTTGCTTCAGCCGGCTCAGGGTGCGTCTGGCCTGCTCTGGGACCGGCTCGACCGCGACTTTCACGACTTTGATCTCATCAGCAAAGAGACTCTACTGGCCTTGCGCAACCTCGTGGGCTGCCTTCCGGAAGACGCCATCGCCGACATCGCCGCCCAGCTTCAGCCCCTCCTTCAACAAGGTGTGCGTTCTGCGGACACGGAGAAACGGCCCGGAAGGCTCCGGCTTTAAGCGCGGCTCCTCGGAGCCGTCATCCGTAAAAAATCTCCGCAGTCCGGATCAGTTCCGGATCAACCGACTTGAGCTTGGTCATCGCCTTGCCTAGCGGCATGTGCGTGATCTCGGTTCCTCGCAAGCAGACCAGTTCGCCGAATTTGCCCTCTTCGATAAGATCCACGGCCTTGACACCGTATCGAGTTCCCAGGACGCGATCGTAAGCGGTCGGGGTGCCGCCGCGTTGCACATGCCCCAGCACGGTCACGCGGGTTTCAAAGCCGGTGCGGCTCTCGATCTCCCGCGCCAGCACCTCGCCAATGCCGCCCAGGCGAACGTGCCCAAACTGGTCCGTGCCCTGTTCCCGGGTGACCTCCTGCCCCGCCAGTTTGAAGCCCTCGGCGACCACCACGATGGAAAATAGCCGCCCTCGCGAGTGGCGGCGTTCCAGGATCTCGCAGATCTGTTCAATCGTCATGGGCTTTTCCGGAATCAGGATGCAGTCCGCGCCGCCCGCCAGGCCCCCCACGGTCGCAATCCAACCCGTATGGCGCCCCATCACCTCCACCACCATGACCCGCTTGTGGGATTCGGCCGTGGTATGTAGCCGGTCGATGGCTTCAGTCACAATCTGGACCGCGGTGTCGAAGCCGAAAGTCTGGTCTGTGCCCTCCACATCGTTGTCGATGGTCTTGGGCACACCCACCACCTTCACTCCGTCGCCCACCAGGTTGCGCGCCACGCCGAGTGTGTCTTCACCGCCGATCGCGATCAGATAATTGATCCCAAACCTTTTGAGATTGTCGAGGACCCTGGCCTTGCCGTCCTCGGTCTTGAGCGGATTGGTCCGCGAGGTTCCGAGAACGGTACCACCGCGCGGCAGAATGCCCGACACGGAGTAGAGCGTCATGGGCTCCACGATGCCGTCGACGAGGCCAGCCCAGCCGTTCTTGATGCCGAGGACCTGGTAGCCGAGCTGCTGCGCGCGGCGCACCGCGGCGCGAATCACGGCGTTCAGCCCGGGACAATCGCCGCCCCCCGTCAGAATCCCGATGACGCCCTTTGACTCGTTTGCCATGCTCGATTCCTTTCGCTCGTGGATTGTCGGCCGGCGTGCGGACGCGCGCTTGAGAGGCGGCCGAGCCGGATGGCGGCAGCGCCGCGCCCGGAGCTCGAGTCCGCCCCTCAGTTGGCGCAGAAAGCGTGTAAATCAGACTCTAACAATGGAAGCGGCGCGCGGTCAACGGGTGAAAGTGAAAACGGCCTCCCGGAGCGTGCGGGCAAGTCCGCCCCGCCACATCCAGGACACCGCGCCCGGGTTGTGATAGTCTCAAGCGTCGGTGATTCGAGCGGCGGTTGACTGCGGGCGGTCAAAGCAGGCCGCCGGCGGTGGAAATGGTGGGGACTTCGGTGAAGGCCACGATGCTGGCTCTAGGCGCCCTGGCTGCGTGGCTCGCCACGGGCCTGTCTGCAGCCGGGTCGCCGCCCGCTGCCGAGGCCGCCGGCTCCTGGAATCCGAAAGCCGCCGCCGCTTACCTCGATCAACGCGAAGACTGGTGGATGGCCTGGCCGGTTGCCGCCCGCGATCACGGCACCTTCTGCGTTTCGTGCCACACGGCCGTGCCTTTCGCACTTTCGCGCCCGGCCCTCCGCGCGGCGCTCTCCGAGGCAGGTCCTTCAGCCAACGAACAAAAGCTCCTGGACAACGTCACCAAGCGCGTCCGACTTTGGAATGCCGTCGCACCGTTCTACAGCGACGAAAAGGACGGCCCCCATAAGACGGAGCAAGCCCGCGGCACCGAAGCCGTTCTCAATACGCTGATCCTGGCGAGGCGTGATGCCGGGAGCGGGAAGGTCAGCGACGACGCGCGCACCGCCTTCGACAACATGTGGGCGCTGCAGCGGACCGCCGGAGCCGAACGGGGTGCGTGGCCGTGGCTTCAGTTCAGCAACGAGCCCTGGGAGGCTTACGACTCGCAGTATTACGGCGCCTGCTTGGCCGCCGTTGCGGCCGGCATGGCTCCGGAGGAATATCGCTCGAAGCCCGCAATCCAAAACAACCTTGTGATGCTCCGCGAGTACCTCAACCGCGAGTATGCCCGGCAATCGCCTATCAATCGAGTTGTGCTCTTGTGGGCCTCGGCGAAATGGCCGGGACTCCTCGCGCCGGAACGGCAACAGGCGATCATCCAGGACGTGGCAGGCCAACAGCGCGCAGACGGAGGCTGGAGTCTCGCCTCACTCGTCGGGCCGTGGAAGCGAGTAGACGGCACGCCGCTGCAAATGACGAGCGACGGGTACGCCACAGGTCTCGTCACCCTGGCGCTCGAGCAGGCGGGCGTCCCGCGCAACGACTCCCACCTCCAGCAAGGCCGCGCCTGGCTGCTGCACAACCAGAACCAGGCCGAAGGCTGGTGGCCGGCCTCCTCGTTGAACCGCAAGCTCGATCCCTCTTACGGCCCCGGCCGGTTTATGAGCGACGCCGCCACGGCCTACGCCGTGCTCGCGCTCACTGAGTCGAAGGCGCCTTGATCCCCGCGGCCCGCCGCGCCGCACGCCCCACGAAAGCCCCTGCGTAGGAGCCGGCCAGGGAAGCCGCCATCACTACCCCGAGCACAGCGAGGCTGCTGAGAAGTGTCGTCGGCGAAGCGGTATCCCAGGGCGCCAAGCCCAGCCGCGGCAGCGCAACATCGAGCACAGGAACCCACGGGCCGGCCAGCACCGCCCACAACCACGGCTTTCGCGGGCCGAGCGAGCCGAGCAGGAACGTCAGCGCGCCCAGCAGCAACAAGGTGATAGCGGGGTCGTCGCTGTGCGAGTCGGCGTATCCGATGAAGGCTCCGCCGGCCAGCGCGAACGCGGCGAGGACGAGACTGCCCATCGATGCTTTCATGCTCATACCGTACCTCCACTGAAAACGAATTGCGCTCGTTTAAGCCTCGGTGCCCAGCACCATCACCGACACCGTGCGCGCGCGCGCCCGGTCGAGCTCGATGAGGAAGATCCGCTGCCACGCGCCCAGGTCCATCCGGCCCTCCACCACGTTCAGCGTTTCCGAGCTTCTCAGAAACAGCGCCTTGCAGTGCGAGTGCCCGTTCTTCTCTTCGTCCGGGCACATGTTGACCGTGCGCACCGTGAAGTCGTCGTGGCGATACTGCGACCGGCACGGCGCCAGCTTCTCGAGCAGCGCCGTCAGGTCCTCGATCAGCAGCGGCTCGTGCTCGCCCACCAGGATGGCGGTGGTGGTGTGCCGCGTCTGCAGGTTCACCAGGCCGTCCCGCACGCCCGATCTCCGCACGCGCTCGCGCACCGCCTCGGTGATGTCGAGGAACTCGAGGCAGCGGCTCGTCTCAAGACAAATCGACTCGTGATGCGCCCGCAGCGCCATTTCTCTTGCGATGCCCGCCATGGTGCCCATCTTCTCTCCTCCTCGTGATGCTGCCTTCAGCAGCCCGCCGCTCACCGCTCGTTGCCGGAGCAAAGTCCTCGGTTCCGGATGCGTCGCCGTAAGCGGCTGACAACGGACGACTGACAAAGGACAACTGACGCTCTTGCCTCAGCTCGCCGCCGTCTCCACCACGCCGCCGAAACGGCGCTCGCGCCGGTGAAATTCGGCCAGGGCGGCGCCCAGATCCGCGGCGCCGAAATCGGGCCACAATCGGTCGATGAAAACGATCTCCGCAAAGGCGCCTTCCCATAGAAGGCAATCGCTCAGGCGCTGTTCGCCGCCGGTGCGGATCAGCAGATCGACATCCGGCGCGGGCGCCGGGTCGTGGATCACCTCGGCCAGCGTCCGTGCAAAATTCTCCGCACCGAAGTCGCAGCCGGAGCGCGCGCCGGAGCGGCCTTCAGCGGGGGCGTCGAGGCGTGACCGCCGCGCAGTCTCCACCAGCGCTTCGCGCGCCGAGTAGTCGATGGCCAGGCGCAGGTTCAGGCGCGCGCCGCGGGCGGTGGCGCGTTCCGCCCGCTCGATGGCCGCCACGAGCCCTTGCGGCAGCCGGTCGCGTCGCCCGATCACGCTCACTCGCACGCCCTCGGCGAGGTGCGCCCCGCGATCGCCCTCGAGGTAGTCCTTGAAGATGTCCATCAGCACCGCGGCCTCGGCCGCCGGCCGGCGCCAGTTGGCGGCGGAGAAAGCGAATAGAGTCAGGGTGCCGACGCCGGCCGCCGGAGCGGCGCGCACCACGCGACGCACCGCCTCGGCGCCGGCGCGGTGTCCAGCGGCCCGCGGCCAGCCGCGGCGCTCGGCCCAGCGTCCGCTGCCGTCCATGATGGCGGCTACGTGCAGTCCGGAGCGCTCGGGCGGCAACGGCGGCGCAGGAAATTCACTTTGTCTCATAAAGTTCACACCCAAATTTTTTTAGCCCTCGCGCGTGGCGCGAATCAGCGCTTCCATGTGATCGAGGTAGCGCTCCAGCGCCTTGCGCCCGCTGGCGGTCAGCCGGTACTCGGTTTTGGGCACGCGCTTGTCGAAAAACTTGCTGCAGGTCACGTAGCCCGCTTCCTCGAGCTTCCGCGCGTGGACGCTTAAGTTCCCATCGGTGGTCTCAAGCAGGCGCTTAAGGTCGTTGAAGCTCAGCGCCTGGTTCACGGCCAGCGCGCTCACAATGCCCAGGCGCATGCGCTCGTGAATCAGGCGATCGAGCTCCAGGGTGCGCCGCCCGGCCGCAGGCGCAGGCGCGCCGTGCAGTCGGTGCGGTCCGGCCGCGGGACGCGGCAGGGCGCCCGCCTCCGCCCGGTCTACCCTCTCCGTCCTTGCCGCCAAAGCACTTGGTCTAGCCACCGTACCTCCTTGCGATAATCACGCCGAATACGATTTGCAGGCCGCCGAACCCCGCCCCCATCCAGGCGTCGCCCCAGGAGGCGGGTGCAAACAGCGCCGCCGCCCCGCAGCCCATCAGGCAGGCGCCCATCACCGGCACAATCCGCACCGAGAAGGCACCACCCGTGATCACCCCGGCGCCGTAGAGCAGCAGCCAAAGCCCGGGCAGGGCCCGCGTGAGGCCCGCCTCGTACAGCACCACCGTCAGCAGCGCGCCCGCCACGATGGGCGGAGCGAGGCTGGTGACGAACTTCTGGGCCGCGCCCGAGAGCATGGGCACGCGCGCCGCGCGCGTCTTGCGCAGGATGGCCCAGATCCCGAGGCCCACCGCCAGCGCCGCCGCCCCAGCCCACACCGCCAGCCAGCGGGCGGGCGTCGCGGCCCGATGGGCCACCGCCGCCGCCGCCAGCGCCGTCGCCCCCATCGCCACTCCGCCCCAGCCCGGCACCGCCGTGAACGAACCGGAGCGCTCCATGGTCTCGCGGATGTAGCGCAGGTTCTCGATGGCGTGCTCGTGAATGCCCGGCACGGGCGCGGGATGCGAGCGGAAGCGGTGCAGGGTGGCCATCACCGGGTATCATATCTCAAACACCGGGCCTGTCAAGTACTTTGTATCACAAAGCAATGACCGTGTCAAACCGGCGGGGATAGGCCCGAAGGACGCGCCAGGTGCTGAAGAAAAACCGATCCGAGAGCGCCAACCGGCGCAGACGAGACGCGTGATTGGTTATAGTCTCTCTTGCGAGGAACAGCCGGGGAGTCTGAACTGCGCGGACTCTGCGCTGGTAGCTTCTAGAAACCTCCCGGGCGGGTGGCGCCGACATCCCGGAAGCTGCAGGCGCCACCCGGCCGCACTAACTCCGAGAGCGCGTTCACCGCAGAGCGGAAGGAAACAGATTGATGTTCCGAGGCATGCTGCACGGCGCCGGCGTTGTGGCTTTTGCCGGGACTTGCCTTCTGAGGCTGCCGCCATTGAGCGCGGCGGCCCAGCAGACCTCGCAAGCTCTTGCGTCTTCGACTTGGCTACCCGCGCGAGGGGCGCCGCCCGATGCGCACTACGCCGGACGCGACGCCTGCGCGGAGTGCCATATCGCCGAAGCGCAAACCCAGGCAAACACGCCAATGGGCCGCGCGGCCGAGCCGGCGTCCAGTTGCGACATCCTCATGAAGCACCCGGTCCTAACCTGCCGGTTCGGCCCCTATTCCTACAAGATCATACGCGAGGGAAACAGTTCCACGTACTTAGTTACCGATGGCAAGGCGACGGTTTCAGAACCGATCCTGTGGGCGTTTGGCCTCGGAGAGGCTGGGCAGACTTACGTATTTGAGCACGACGGGGCCTACTACCAAAGCCGGGTAAGCTTCTACACCGGCACTCAGGCTCTCGACCTCACGCTGGGAACCAAAACGGACGTCCACTCGTCGGCGGAGGACGCCCTCGGAGACCGCCTGGAGGCGCGCGCCGCCCGCGACTGCTTTGCCTGCCATACCACCAACGCCGTCAGCGGCCCCGAGCTTCACGTCCAGACCCTTACGCCCGGCGTCTCTTGTGAGGCATGTCACGGGCCCGGAGCAGACCACATCACGGCCATCAAAGCCGGCCATGCTGAGCAGGCCTCCATCTTCAATCCCGCCAAGCTTGCGCCGGGCGAGCTGAACGACTTTTGCGGGTCGTGCCATCGCACCTCGCTGCAAGTGCTAAGGATGGGCATTCACGGCGTGGCCAACGTGCGGTTTCAACCCTATCGCCTCGAGAACAGCCGCTGCTGGGACCCCGATGACGCGCGAATCGGTTGTCTGGCTTGCCACGACCCGCACCGGCCCCGCGAGCGCGACGCCGCGTTCTACGACGCGAAGTGCCTCAATTGCCATCCGGCCGCGGGCGCCCGGAGGAACGCGGACCAACCGGGCAAGGTTTGCCGCGTGAGCGGCCACGGGTGCGTGACGTGTCATATGCCGAAATACGAACTCCCGGGAGGGCACTTCAAATTCACCGACCACGATATTCGCATCGCGCGGCCAGGCGCTGCCTACCCCGGCTGATTTTCACTCATCAAAGCAGGGGCGCCGGGCTCACGGTGATGCGATGGCCTCCGGCTGGGGGGCTTGGCTCGGACCCCGCGAAAGGACCCGGCCCCCAAAACGTGTACGACAGCCGGGGCGAGGACTTAACCGGGCATACGGGCGGCTGCACTGCGCATCAGAGTATCGGGTGGATTGCGGTTACGCTGAAGATCACCGGGCGCCGCCGGTTTCGGGGTGCAGGAGATCTGCAGCGAAGTACACTACACTGGACCGTCGAAGGGGGATTTGATGGCACCAAAACCGGTCGCAACCCTCGCGCTGGCCGTCTTTGCCGAGATCTTCCTGGCCAGCCTGGCACTCGGGGCGCAAGCGCAGCAGGCTGCCACGCCCTATCCCAGCATGGCCCCGCTTGACCAATACCTGATCCAGAACCCGAATGACGAAATAGCCCTCGCCCGAAGCGCCGCGCCCAAAGCCATCTCGGACAACGCCGAGGTCATGGTCCTCGGCCGGCAAGGGTACACAACGGCGGTGAAAGGCACGAACGGCTTTGTGTGCGTCGTGGAACGAGGGTGGACGGCCGAGATCGACAATCCCGACTTCTGGAACCCCAAGCTCCGCGGTCCCATCTGCTTCAACGCGCCGGCCGCGCGGACGTACCTGCCCATCACCCTCGCGAAAACCAGACTGGTGCTGGCCGGCAAGTCGAAAGCCCAAATGTTCGCCGCCATGGCCGCCGCCTTCGACGACAAGGAATTGCCTCAGCTCGAGCCTGGCGCGATGTGCTACATGCTGTCGAAGGAAGGCTACCTGAACGATCGAGCCGGGCACTGGCACCCGCACCTGATGTTCTTCGTTCCCATCGCCCAAGCCAAAGCCTGGGGCGCCAATCTCGAGGGCTCTCCGATTATCGGCGCCGACGACCCTCAGGACCGGCTGACGATATTCATGGTTACCGTCGCCAAATGGTCGGACGGTACGCCCGATTCCGCCGGCCGACCCTGAAATTTTGATTCCCACCGGGCGCTACCGGGCAATCCTGAAAACTCTGCCGGCAATGGCAGGATGGATCAGGCCTTTCTTTTCAGGCCTGCGCCAGGCCGGGCGCCGCTTGTCCCACGCCTTACTGCACCGTAAGTTTCAATCCCACCGTCTGGGTCAAGGTGCCCGATGTCGCCGTCAGTGTCAGGTTGTAGGTGCCCGAGGGCGTCGGGGGCGGTGGCGTCGTCATCATGCTGGCGCTCCCGCCGCCGCATCCCACTGCCAGCGCCGCCAGCAGTGCCAGAGCCGTCAGTCCCGCTCCAACTCGACGGCGCCGCCCCGGGCCGCAGCTCGCGAGCAGGGCCAGCGCCGTAAGAAGCAGCAGCGCCCAGAGCCATTCCTGTGGCCGCGGGGCCGTCGGCCACCGCGGACCCGGCAGGGTCCCAGCCCGCGTACTCGCCGTCACGGTCACGGTAGCCGAGCCCGATCCACCCGGCGTCAGCGTGGAGGGCGACACCGAGCACGACGTCCCCACCGGCTGTGGCGCCGCGAAGGCGCAGCTCAGCGAGATCTGCTGCGTGAATCCTCCCTGCGGTGTCAGCGTCACACTGTAGGTGGCAGTTCCGCCCGGCGAAACCGCGGTGGTAGTGCCACCCTGCCCGGCGGCCAGTGTGAAATCCTCTCCAGTTCCCGTTAGGCCCACCGTCTGGCTGGCACTGCCCACCGCATCGTCCTCCAGGGTCAGGCTCCCGGAGCGCGAGCCGCCCGCCGTCGGGGTGAACGTCACCTGCACCACGCACTTCTTGCCCGCCGCAAGCGCCGATGTGGTGCTGCAGGTGGTTCCGCTCGCCGCCACCGCGAAGTCTCCGCTCGCGCTGATCCTGGTGAAGCTCAAATTGGCGTTTCCCCCGTTGGTGATCGTGACGGTCTGGGCCGCGCTCGTGCTGCCCGCGAGATCCGCCGCATACGTGAGACTCGCCGGCGAGGCCGTCGCGCTCGCGCCCAGGCCAGTGCCGCTCAGCGCCGCTGTCTGAGGGCTGCCCGCGGCGTCGTCCGTTACGGTCAGCGTGCTGGTGCGGCTTCCGATTGCCGTGGGCTTGAACGTCACCATCACGGTGCACGTCCCGCCCGCCCCCACCGAGCCGCCGCAGGTGCTGGTTTCGCTGAAGTCGCCCGCATTGGTGCCGCCGACGGCAATCGATGTGATGGTGAGCGCCGCGGTGCCCGTGTTGGTGATCGTCGCCTCTTTCACCGGGCTCGCCGTGCCCACGTTCTGGTTGGTGAAACTGAGGCTCGCGGGCGATAAAGACGCCGCCGGCGCCACGCCCGTGCCCGCCAGGGCCACCGTCTGCGCGCTGCCCGAGGTGCCGCCGTTGTTGTCCGTCAACGTCAGCGTCGCGCTGCGCGCACCGGTGGCGGACGGCGTGAAGGTGAGGTTGATCGCGCAACTCGCTCCGGCTGCCACTGAACTACCGCAGTTGTTGCTCTCGGCAAAATCGGCGGCATTCGCGCCACTCAGCGCGATGCTCGTGATGCTCAGGGCCGCCGTGCCCGAATTGGTGAGTGTCAAGGCTTGCGCGGCGCTCGCGGTGCCCACGAGCTGGTTGCCGAAGGCCGGCAGAGTCGCCGGATTGAGCGTCACCGCCGGCGCCACCCCCGTGCCCGAGAGCGACGCCGTCTGCGCGCTGCCCGACACTCCATTACTGTTGTCGGTGACGGTGAGCGTTCCGCTCCGCGTCCCGGTGGCCGCGGGCTTGAACGTAACGCTAATCGCACAGCTTCCTCCCGCCACCACCGAACTCCCGCAGTTGTTGGTCTGGGCGAAGTCGCCGCCGTTCGCGCCGCTCACGGCGATGCTCGTGATCGTCAGCGCCGCCTTCCCGGTATTGCTCAAGGTCAAGGCCTGCGCCGCGCTCACGGTATGGACAAGTTGATTGCCGAAACTCAGGCTAGCCGGTGCAAGGCTCGCCGCCGGAGCAGTTCCGGTGCCGCTCAGGCTGACGGTCTGCGCGCTACCATCCACGCCGTTGCTGTCGTCGTTGACGGTCAAGGTGGCGCTGCGCGCACCGGTGGCCGAGGGCGTGAAGGTCACGTTGATCGTGCAACTCCCTCCCGCCGCCACCGAACTGCCGCAATTGTTGGTCTGGGAGAAATCAGCACCGTTCGCGCCGCTCAGCGCGATGCTCGAAATGGTGAGCGCCGCCGTCCCGGTGTTGCTGAGCGCCACCGCTTGCTCCGAGTTCGCCGTGCCCACGAACTGATTGCCGAAGCTGAGGCTCGACGGCGAAACGCCGGCAACGGGTGCAACGCCGGTGCCTGTCAATCCCACCGTTTGAGGATTCTCATAAGCGTTGTCAGATATTGTGATCGTGCCGGTCCGTGTTCCACTGACCGTGGGTGAGAACGTCACTCTGACCGTGCAACTCTCCCCGGCAGCGAGCGAGCCGGCACAAGTAGTCGTGCCCGCAAAATCACCCGTAATGCTGACGCTGCTGAACGTGAGGGGCTCGTTCCCCGTATTCGTAACGGTCTCTGTTTGCGACGCGCTGGTGGTGCCGACAAGCTGGTCGCCGTAGGTCAGGCTCCCCGGGGACAAGCCAACGCCAGGGCCAAGCCCCGTGCCGCTCAGTGCGATGACTTGCGGGCTCCCCGCTGCGTTGTCAGTTATGGTAATCGTTCCCGCCCGGGTTCCGCCGCTGGTGGGCGTGAAGGTGACGAGCACCTGGCATTGTGCCCCCACGCCAAGGTGATCTCCACACGCGTTTGTTTCAGCAAAGTCTCCATTCACCGTGATGCTCTCCAACGAGAGCCCGGCGTTGCTGATCTCGCTCACGTTCAGCGTCTGAGCCGAACTCGTCACTCCCACGTTCTGAGTGCCGAAGCTCATTGATGCTGGCGACAATGCTATGGCGGGGCTGCTTTCGTAAACAAAAGTGTCGTTGAGGTAGAGACCGGCAAAGGCCAGGTCCGGAGTGCCGTCGCCGTTAAAATCCGCCGCGGCAAGAGAAGCCTCGTCAGCGTAGTCGCCCGTGGCCAACCCAACTGGTGCCTGGAAGGTGCCATCGCCGTTTCCGAGGAGCACCAGCGGCGGACCCACGGTACCTCCCTGATACCCCGCCAAGAAGTCGAGCTTGCCATCGCCGTTGAAATCGCCGGCTACAGAGGCATTGCATGGTATGGTCGGCCCGGAATTGATGGCAGCCGCAAAGGTCCCGTCGCCGTTGCCCAGGAGCACGGACATGCCGTCGAACGTTCCCGCCGCAAGGTCGATGTTCCCGTTTCCGTTAAAGTCGCCGGCAACCATGCAACCCGCATTCTGACCCAGCGTGTACGGAACCGCGGGGCGGAAGGTCCCGTCGCCGTTCCCAAGCAGGACGTAGGCAGTGCTCGAGGGCACCGAAGATTCCAGGACTGCAAGATCAGTTGCGCCGTCTTTATTGAAATCGCCCGTCACAACGTATGCGAACGGTCCTCCCACGTTTGCGCCTGTGGAACCGCTGAGTTGAAATGTTCCATCGCCTCGACCGAGGAAAATCAACGTCGTGGGATTGTTCATGTCATCGAAGCCGGGTGCTGCTACGTCGAGCT
Source organism: Terriglobia bacterium (assembly GCA_035516075.1). Taxonomy (GTDB): domain Bacteria; phylum Acidobacteriota; class Terriglobia; order UBA7540; family UBA7540; genus Gp13-AA77. Next base: position 13,340 of record DATJAQ010000233.1, read on the forward strand.
TTCCATCTCCGTTGAAGTCGGCAATCGCCATCGTTGCGTCGGTGACCTGGGCCGACGTCGTAACCGGCTGCTCGAAGCTTCCGTCGCCATTTCCTAAGTAAGTGACAAGGCCTGTTTGATTTTCGCTGATATCATTCACCAGAAGATCTGCCTTGCCGTCGCCATTGAAGTCGCCAGCGGCAATTGCTCGCGGTCCCACATTACCCACCAGGCTGACCACTGGGGAGCCGAAGCCGCCGTGGCCATCGTTAAGCAGGGCTCCAAATCCGCCGATGACCGAGTTCGACACCAAGTCCACGAAACCATCCCCATTGAGGTCTACCGCCGCTGACACGGAGGCCGTCGCTGAGTTGGGATATGAGTTGATAATTCCGAAGTTGCCGTCTCCGTCAGCGATTACGACCGAGATGCCGCCGAAATACCCGGACGGGGTCACGGCGACCAGGTCCAGATACGAATCCCCATTGATGTCAGCGGCTGCCAGCCCTGTACCGCCAAGCGCCACGCTGGTATACAGAGGGGTCTTGAAACTCCCATCGCCGTTGCCCAGATATATCCCAACTCCTGTGCTGTACGCTGAATAGCCGATGGCCAGATCGAGATAACCGTCACGGTTGAAGTCTTGGGCAACGATGCTGGTTGCGTCGGACGCGGCCGCGACCTCAACCGGCGCACCGAAAGTGCCGTCTCCCTTGCCGAGGCTCACACTCGCGCCTGCCGTACAGTAACTGCCCGTTGGCGAGCCGAGCGCTATATCCACCAGCCCGTCTTTGTTGAAATCGCCCAGCGCAATCGTGCTGCAGTGGCCGCCCGAGTTGGAATCGACCCGGCTGAACGTTCCGTCCCCGTTGCCGAGCAGGGCCGATATGTTGGGGCTCGAACGATGCGTAACCACGAGGTCCGGCTTGTGGTCGCTGTTCAGGTCCCCCACGGCGAGAGCCTCCGCCGAACCTGTCGTACCGACACTGCCTCCCGATCGGAGCGTCCCGTCCCCATTGCCCAATAGCAAGGAAACCGAACCGTCGTCGTTTGTCACGGCGAGGTCGAGCTTTCCATCGCCATTGAAATCGGCGGAAACGATAGCCGTCGGATCCGCGCCGACTGAGTAAGCTACGGCGTTGGCAAAAGTCCCATCGCCATTTCCGAGTAGAATTGAAAGCGTGTTGTCGCTTTGGTTGACGACCGCGAGATCCGGTTTCCCGTCGCCGTTGAAATCCCCATCCACCAGGGCCGCCGGATACATCCCTACGTTGTAGTCGGTCTTGGCGCCGAAGCCTGCACCGAGCGTCCCTAGCAGTATCGAGACGGTGTTATCGTTCCCGTTTGCAACGGCCAGATCCGCCAGGCCGTCTTCATTGAAGTCGGCTACAATTACGGCGACGGTCCCGCCGCCTCCGGTGAAATCGGCGTGATTGTACACGTAGGTTTGCGCACTACAGGTGGCAACACCAAGGGCAAGTTCTGAAACAAATAGCACAATCGCGGGCAGCAGATGCCTCGCCGAAATCCTCTCCCTTGGGCTCATTGATCCCCCCTCTTGGTCAGGCACCAGCGAAGCTGGAAACTAGCTCGCCGGGTAGATTGTCTCTCAGTTCCCGGTGTACGGATGCTCATCACAGATCTCGGCAGCGTAATGGCTACGCAATTCCTGCTGGCAAACCCTGGCGCACTTACCCACAATGGCCGGCGCTACTGGCAGCACAACCTGTTTGTTCCTCCAACACTCGCGTCGTGCCCTAGCTCGGTTCTTCATGGCAGTCAACACGAATCGATCCTTATCGGAATCGCCATTCTCTACTGCGGTTATGCTCCGCAGCATGGGTCTGACTTCCAGTGAATGCAACCTCCAGTCGGGTTAACGTCGCTGCATGTCTCGCTGGACGACACTCGGCGTCGTTACCTCGCTTGCGCCGCACTCTACTGTTGGCCATGGATCCCGTGGAGCGATTGGAACTGGGGCTGCGAACAAGGGTAACGGTTTTAGGTTGCCTCCTCACGCCTGATCGCGCACGAACCGGCACGCCTCCCACGGAACGTGAACACGCAAACTATTCCCAAAGCCTGCTGCACTACCGGGTGAACTTCAGTGAGCCGGCGCACGCCTGCGTGTGACCGTGAACACCTCAAGGACGATCCGACAAGGTAGGGTGGGGCCCTCCCCTAGTGAGCGGCGTGTAGAAGCTTGCTCGACGCAGGCGTGGCACAGGGCCGAAGCACGCGGGTGGCGCAGACATCCTTTCTGAGGTAGGCGCCTCCCGACCCAAGGCTCAGGGGAGGCTGTAGGTGAATGGGGCGCGGGGGCAGCACAACCCCAGGGTGGAATCGGCATTTGGGAACCGAAGTCCACGCCATCTCTGCCCCCGTGCGGCTGCGGGGTAGTAGGCCGCAGCTTGATTCCGAAATCATACTCCAATTTTTCGGAACTTGCCGCCAAAACAAATCCCCGCCAAGGGGTGAACCTGGAGGCGGGGATCGAACCGGCACGCCCTGGAGGGAGGGCCGGATGCCGACTCGCCACGACGATAGACCCGGGCGTTCGGCCCGTCAAAAGAGCTTTTGTGCCAGAAATTCTTCTAATGACACCGGTAGCAGCCCGCGGTGGCGTGAAGGGTTCGGCTGTCGGACATCAACAAAGGCCCGGGCGGTTAGATGGGCTATGCGGCCGGCGAATGAACCTCACCGCCCGCGCGCGCATTGCAGCGGCGAATGGACTTGATTCCCGCGCCCAACTCCTTTTCGGCCAGGCGAAGCTCGTAGACCTGTTGCAGGTTCATCCAGAACTCGGCGCTCGTCCCAAAATAGCGGGCGAGGCGCAAAGCGGTGTCGGCCGTAACCGCGCGGGTACCGTGCAGTATACCCGTTACCCGGTTGGGAGGCACCTGAATCTCACGGGCCAACTGCGCGGCCGTGATGCCCAGGGCGCCGATGGCGTCGGCCAGGTGTTCACCCGGATGGATGGCAGTGCGCGGCATAGTTCACCTCAATCGTGGTAGTCCTCGATGATTACACGCTCCGGCCCGGACGACCCCTCGGGCCATGCGAAGCAGACTCGCCAGCGATCGTTGATCCGAATACTGTAAGTGCCGGCGCGGTCACCCTTCAGTTTCTCCAGGCGATGGCCCGGAAAGGCTGAGAGATCCCGCAGGCTGGTGGCGGCGTCGAGCCTGTCCAGCGTTTTCTCCGCCTGGCGCCGGAAAGGCTCGAACTGCCTGACGCGCGCGCCCCTGGCGAATCTCGCTGTCCCGGCGTCTCCATAGCTCCGGATCATGCTTATCTTTAGCAGGATTGATGATTTACGTCAAACGTAAAATGAGGGGTGGCGCAAACGCTTCCCTGCAGGCCGGAGCCCGGCGCCGGATCGACCAACACCCTCATTAAGGAAGTGAATGAGCCCGGTCCGGAAAGGCAGAGCCTTTCCGCACAGCAGGGCGGCGAAGCCGCCTCGCGATTGGGGAGTCCCCGCCCCGGACCTTGAGGGCTGGGGCGGCGCCGGGTTGCGTTCGGATAGTTAATCATGTAGTATGTTACTGCATCGGTATGAGTGGATTCCCGCTCCCTGCCGTCGCGGGGACAGGTTCCGCGGGAATTACGGTGCCGGGCGGGAATGGCGGTGCCGGCCGGGAATGGCGGTGCGGGGCGGGAATGACGATCGCGAGGAGGCCATTATGGGTAAGAAGGCGAAGGCGCTTTCGGATGAAGCTCTTCAAAGCGTCAAGGCGGCGATGAAGGCGGCGCGTACGCCCGCCGAATTGCGGCGGCTGCAGTGCGTCTGGCTGCCGGCGGCGCTGGGGCTGAGCGGCCAGGAGACAGCAACCGCCGTGGGCCTGGGGCTTTCGGACGTGGGCCGCGTGCGGGGATGCTACCGGCGCGCAGGCCTTGCCGGGCTCGAGAGCAGCCGGCAGCGCCCCTTCGCGCCCGGCTCAGCCGCGGCGCTGACGGCAGCTTTGAAGGGGGCCCGCACCCTGGACCAGTTCCAGCGCGTTCAATGCGTCTTGCTGCGCGTGCTCTTCGGGCTGAACGGAAGCCAGGTGGCGGCGGCGGTGGGATGGCCGCCCGGCACCGTCACCTGCATCCAGTCCGAGTACCTGCATCGGGGCGAGGCCGCGCTCGAAACGCCGAAGGCTGGGCAGCCGCTGCCCGAAGGCGCCCGCGAAATACTGCGCGCCGCCATGAAGCACGCTCGCACGGTGCCGGAATTTCGCACCGCGCTGTCCGTCTATCTGCGCGCCGTTCTGGGCTTGAGCCTCAAGGTGGTGGCGGAGACGGTGGGATGGTGGCAGACTTCCATAGCCAAGGTGCACCACCGGTACCTGCGCCACGGGGATGCCGCGCTGCGGGGGCCGCGGAGGGGCGGCAAGCGGTGGGGGCTTCTCAAGACCAGGCAGGAAAGCAAGGTGCTTTACGATCTGAGCCATGGGGAAACCGAGTGCGGCATGCTCATGTTTCCCAAAATCCACCGCGCCTTCGAACAGGCGGCCGGCTGCCCCTTGAACGCCATGGTGGTGTACGAGATCCTCGACCGGCACGGCTGGAGTGTGGTCGCTTTAGTGATGAGGCCGCGCCAGGTCCGGCGGCCCGTGGGCAAGGGGCGCAGCGCTGAGGTCCGCCGTCTGCTCGGGGACCAGGAAATGTGAAAAAGGCAGGGCTAGAAGTCAGGAGACAGAAGCCAGGAGACAGAAGTCAGGAGACAGAAGGCAGGAGACAGAAGTCAGGAGACAGGAGTCAGGAGTTCCCCTCTGCGAGCTCCGGCCGCCGAGCTTCGATTTTCCAGCTTCGATTTTCGCGTCTTGGTTCCCCGTTTTCGCGTTTCGGTTTCCGAGCCTCGATTTTCGACTTTCGGTGTCCGAGTTTCAACTCTCCAGTTTCGCGGTCCCACTTGCGCTTTTCGCGTCTCGATTTACGGCCTTCACCCACCCCGCACGAACAATTGTCAAGCCGAGCGAAGCTGGACAATTGCTACCAATTTTCCTGCAAAACTTGTTCGTATGACCCCTGAAAAAGGGCCTTTTTTGGCAAAAAATTCCAGATTTCGTACACTTTTTTCTTGAAGACGGGCGTTTCGGGTTTCCGAAATCTGGCTTCCTCGACCCGCCGTGCGTGCAACCGCAAGTCCTTTAGATTCGACCGGGCCTCGGTGCGGTCAGTGGGGTGGCGCACTCATCCGGAAAGCTGTGTGCGCCACCCAGCGGTTCAGTCTGCAGTAGCGACGATGTCCCCATCGCCGTTTCGATGAGCAGAAGAAGCTCGGGGGTGGGGACACCGCCGCTACAGAGCTGGTGTGAGCCTTGACGAGCGCTTGGCGTAGACGTTATGCTTTGTAATCAGCGCCTCGGCGACAATCACTTTAGGGAGATCACGCTGTGAAGCGAACGTTCCAACCGAACCGAAGACGGCGATCGAAGACGCACGGCTTTCGGATCCGCATGCGCACCCCGGGCGGCCGGAACACGATCCGTCGGCGGCGCCAAAAGGGCCGGCACCGTCTGACGCCATGAGCTCCGGCCGGGGGCCTCTCTCATTCCCCAAGAAACTGCGGCTGCTTAGGCGCAAGGAATTCCGGCGGGTTTATGAGGAAGGAAAGCGCCGGAGCGCACCCTTATGCACGGTCTTCTTTCTATCGAACGGACTGCCGCACAGCCGCCTGGGCCTTACGGTGCCGGCCGCGGTGGGGAACGCCGTGCTGCGCAACCGGTTGAAGCGGCGGGTGCGGGAAGTCTTCCGGCTGAACCAGGCTGCCATTCCGGCCGGTTGGGATATCGTGGTGAATCCCCGGCGGGACGCGGCCCGCACGCCCTTCAGCAGGCTGGTGACGGAGTTGATGCGGCTGTTTCCGTCGAGTGCTGCGGCCTCGGCGCCGGCCTCGCCGCCGGAGCCGGAGCCCGATCGGGCGGCGGCCAGCGAGACCTCCTGAAATCGTTCGTGCTCGCCCTGATCGGCTTCTATCGCACCACGCTTTCGCCGGCCATCCCCTCCTCCTGCCGCTTCTATCCCACCTGCTCGGCCTACGCCTACGAGGCGGTGTCGAGGTGGGGTGTGCGGCGTGGGCTGGGCATGGCGCTGCGGCGCCTGGGGCGCTGCCGGCCTTGGGGCGGCCACGGCTACGACCCGGTGCCGCACCCTGAAGACGGCGCGATTCAGAGTGTCTGAGCGGCTTGACGGGCCCCCACGCCGCGCCGTCTGGCTGCGCTCGACGCAATAGGCTCTTGACGTGGCGGAGGCCCGAACGTGAGGTTGTCTTTTTGAAATCCGACGAAACCAAGCGGCTGATTCTGGCCTTCGCGCTCACCTTCGTGATCGTGGTGCTGTGGCGCCCCATCATGACGAGGTTCGGCCTGGCCCCGGAACCGGCGCCGGAGCCCACTCCGGCCGCAGCTTCGGGGAGCACGGCTCAACCCGCTTCCGCGCCCGGCGGGGCCCCGGCCCAGTCTGCCGCGCCGCCTGAGGCGCCAACCGCGCAACCGCTGGCCCCGGCGAAAGCAGCGCCCGCCCTTCCCACCGAGCCGGTTCAGGGCCGGCAGGCGCGCGACGTCGTGGTGGAAAACGATCTGTACCGCATCACGTTCTCCACCCAGGGCGCGGTGATTAAGAGCTGGATTCTCAAGAAATACGTCGATGAGGCCGACAAGCCGCTCGACCTGGTCAACCGGCCCGCCTGCGAGACCCTGGGCTTCCCCATGGCGCTCACCCTGGCGGATTCGGCCCTGGCGCAAAAGCTGAACGGCGCGATCTTCGCCGTGGAGCCTGCGGGTTCGGCGGCGGGTGACGGCGGGGTGCTGAGCGCTCCGGCGAAGCTGCAATTCACCTACAGCGATGGCCGGGCGGAAGTGCAAAAGGTCTTCTCCTTCGGCCACTCCTATCAAGTGGGGGTTTCCGTGAGCGCCTTCGACGAGCGCGCCTACCTGCCGGTGGGTGTGCTGTGGCCCGGCGGATTCGGCGACTACTCGCTGGGGCCCAAGACGCTGAGCGGACATAGTGAGGCGGTCTACAACATCAACGGGGAACTGACCAAGATTAAAGAGAGCAAGCTCAAGGCCAGCGAGACGGTGGCCGGCCCTCTCAGTTACGCCGGCCTTGACGACCTCTATTTCGTCGACATCTTCCTGCCGCATTCCCCCGCCGACGTCTTTCGTCTGAGCCGCCGCTCCTGGAGTCCGCCGAATTGGAGCGAGAAGGAGCAGCCGGCGCCTTTCCAGGCGGAGCTCGCCACCGCCGCCGGCCAGCCGCTCAACTTCGACCTTTTCGTGGCGCCCAAGGATCTGGAACTGCTGAAGACCATGCAGCCGCCGCTCGACCCTCTCATCGACTTCGGGTGGTTCGGCCTGGTGGCCAAGCCGCTGTTTATCGCATTGCGATACGTTTACCAGCACTGGGTGCACAACTACGGCTGGGCGATTGTGATCCTCACCCTCATCCTCAACACCGCGGCCTTCCCGTTGAAGCTGAAGAGCATTCACGCGGCGCAGAGGATGCAGAAGGTGGCGCCCATCATCAAGCGCATCCAGGACCAGTACAAGCAATACAAACTCAACGATCCACGCAAGCAGAAGATGAACGAAGAGGTGATGAAGGTCTACAAAGAGCATGGGGTAAACCCGCTTGGCGGCTGCCTGCCCCAGTTGGTTCAACTCCCGATCCTCTATGGCTTTTACGAGATGCTAGTGGTGGTAATCGAGCTCCGGCACGCGCCTTGGCTGGGCTGCATCAAGGACCTTTCTCTGCCTGACACCTGCCACCCGTTCGGCATTCCCTTCGCGCTGCTTCCCTCGCTCCTGATCATCAGCATGTTCGTGAGCCAAAAGATAACCCCGATGGCCACCGCCGATCCCGCCCAGCAGAGGATGATGCAGTTCATGCCGCTCGTCTTCGGACTCATCTTCTATCGCCTGGCGTCCGGCCTTGTGCTGTACTATATGGCGGCCAATGTGATCGGGATCGGCCAGCAGTTGATCATCAACCGGTTCATCCCGGTGAGCACCCCGGCCGCCGCGAATACCTCGGATGCGAAAGGGCCCGGGGGCCCGCCCGACAAAGGTCCCGCCAAAGGGTCCGGCGGACCGGCCCGGAGAAAGCCTGTTGACGTAAAGAACTGACTCCCATGGCGCCTGAAACCACACCTGCCGCCGAGCCGTCGCCAGCCCTCGAACGCTACCGCGCGCCCATCCAATCGCTCGTGCGCGACATCATCCACCACGGCGGTTTCCGCCTCGATTTTAAAATTCGCCCGGGTGAGCCTGCCGGGGATTTCGAAGCGCCTGAATGGGTGGTGGATTTCTCCGGCGCCGACGCGGGTCTGCTGCTCGAAGCCCACGCCGAGCTTCTCAATGCAATCGAGTACGTGGTGCTGCGCGCCGCCCGGGTGGAGGAAAGCCTTTTTCCCAAGATCGCCTTCGACTGCGAACACTGCCGGCGCCTCCGAATCGAGGAGCTCAGGCTCATGGCCCAGGTGGCCGCGGACCGCGTGCGCGATCTCGGCGTGCCGTTCCCGCTCGGGCCCATGAACGCACGCGAGCGCCGGGTGGTCCACCTGGCGCTGCACGGCCGTCCCGAAGTGCGGACGGAGAGCGAAGGCCAGGGCCCGGAACGCCGGGTGGTGATTCACCCCGCCTCAACCCCGGCGCGCCGTTAGGGCCGCCTGCCGTAGCCGGTTATGTCCTCCGAAGACACCATTGTGGCCGTCGCCACGCCTCCCGGGCGCGGCGGTATCGGCGTCATCCGCCTTTCCGGCGAACGCGCCGTCGAAATTGCCTGCGGCCTCATTCACGTCCCCAAACCTCCCCTCGAAACCCGCCACGCCACCCTCGGCGAGTTCCGCGATCCGAAGTCCGGCCGCGCGCTCGATGAGGTGGTGGTGACGGTGTTCCGCCGCCCTCATTCCTACACCGGCGAAGACGTGGCCGAGCTTTCCTGCCACGGCGCGCCCGTGATCCTCGGCTACCTCGTGGAATGCTGTCTGGAGCACGGCGCGCGCGCCGCCGAGCCGGGAGAGTTTACGATGCGGGCCTTCCTGAACGGCCGGCTCGATCTCACCCAGGCCGAGGCCGTCCGCGATCTCATCGAATCCCGCACCCTCTTTCAGGCGCGCCTGGCGGCGCAGCAGTTGGAGGGCTCCGTTTCCGCCCGCCTCAAGCCACACAAGCAGGCGCTGGTGGACCTGATCGCGCGCCTCGAAGCAGGAATAGACTTCGCGGAAGACGATCTGCCCGTGTCTGGCTGGGACGAGATCCTGACGAGTCTGGACGTCATCCGCGCGGACCTCGACGGGCTTGCCGCCGGTTACGAGTACGGCCGCGTGGTGCGCGAGGGCCTCAGCCTTGCCATCGTGGGGCGGCCGAACGTGGGCAAATCAAGCCTGTTTAACCGTCTGCTCAACGAAGAGCGCGCCATTGTGACCGCCTCGCCCGGCACTACGCGCGACCTGGTGGCTGAAAGCGCTGCCCTGGGAGGCATTCCGCTGCGCCTGGTGGACACGGCCGGGGTGCGCGAGGCCGTCGATGAGGCGGAACAGATCGGCGTGCGTAAGTCGCTCCAGGCCATCGCAGACTCCGATCTTCGGCTGCTGGTGCTCGACGCCTCGCAGGTTTGGACCGCGGAAGACGGCGCGCTGCTTGAGCGATTGCTGCCGCTCGGGGCGTTGCTGGTGGCCCTCAACAAGAGCGATCTGGCTCACCGCTTGAGCGAATTGGACCTCCGGCGGCGCCTGGCTGCGACCGGCGGGCACGCCGCCAACGTCGTCTGGACTTCGGCCCTCACCGGGGAAGGCATTTCCGAGCTGAAGGCGAAGCTGCTCGATATCGCCGCGCCCGCGCGCGACCTCGGCGCCGGAGAAGCGCTCATCACCAATCTTCGCCACCAGCAGCTCATCCGCGAGTCGCTCTCCGCCCTCGGCCGGGCGCGCCAGGCGGCGGCGGAGCACATCCATCACGAAATGCTGCTGCTTGACCTCTACGACGCTCTGCACGCCCTCGACGCCATCACCGGCGCGACTACGGTGGAGGACGTGCTGGGTGTGATCTTCTCCACCTTTTGCGTCGGAAAATGAGAGTCGCGGCGCCGTCTGGCGGGCGCGGGGGGAGGGGTGTCGCAGGCGGCTGCGGGCGCTCTCCAACCCTTGCGGGGGGTGAAAACGCCTCCCCGCGGCCCCGCAGGATGGTCCCTGCAAGCGTGTAACAGAGGTTCCTTGGCGTGTAACACGCTTGGCTAGGGGTAGGGTGGCACCCCGGCTTCGTGCGGCGCTCTAAAGGCCGCCAGGCCGCTCGCCGGAACCAGCCTTAACCGGCCGAAAGCGTGTTGCGGCGGCTCGGCGGCGCCCCAAATCGCCGGCGAACATCCGCTCTTATTTGGTTTCCTGCCGGGACCGTCTCGCGCGGCTGTTAGTTCGGCTTGATATGCGGCATAATGCCACTGCAGCTTTTGCTCATGGAACTCCTCGAACTTACTAAGGCGCTGGTGAACATCAACTCCGTGACAGGCCACGAGGTGGCCTGCGCCGAGTTTCTGCGGCAGCACCTTGCCGGGCGCGGCTTTGAAGTGCAAATGCAGCCCGTTTCCGGCCAGCGTGCGAACGTTTTCGCCAGCCGGGGCATACCCAAGGTGGTGCTAAGCACACACATGGATACTGTTCCGCCCTACTTGCACGCGCGCGAGGATGAGCAGTTCATCTACGGGCGCGGTGCCTGCGACGCCAAGGGCATCATCGCGGCGCAGGTGACCGCCGCGGCGCGGCTGATGGCGGAGGGTCTGAGCGATTTCGGCCTTTTGTTCGTGGTGGGGGAAGAGACGGGGAGCGACGGCGCCCGCGCCGCCAACCTGCTGGCGCCCGGCTCCGAGTACATCATCAACGGCGAGCCCACCGAGAATCGCCTGGTGATCGGCACCAAGGGCATCCTCTGGGTGAAAATCGAAGCGCGCGGCAAGATGGCGCACTCGGCCTACACCGAACTTGGAGAATCGGCCATCGAAAAACTGCTCGATATCCTGGCGGACTTGCGGCGGTTGCCCCTCCCGCGCGATCCGGTGTTCGGCCCCGCCACCATGAACATCGGACTGATTTCCGGCGGCCGCGCGCCCAACGTGATCCCCGACCGGGCCGACTGCGAGATCATGTACCGAATGGTGCCGGAGCTGCCCGAGGGGCCGCACCTGCTCCGCGCGATCGAGCAGTCCGTCCACGGCCGCGCCAAACTGACGGTGCTGCGCGAGACGCCGCCCCTCAAGATGGAAGCCGTCGAAGGTCTCGAAACCCGCGTCGTGGCTTTTACCACGGATCTGCCCTCACTCGGCAACTGGGGCCGCCCGCTTCTCATCGGCCCGGGCACCATCCACGAGGCCCACACCAAAAACGAAAAGGTGGCCAAGGCCGATTTGACGGAGGCGGTGGAGATCTACGCCCGGCTGGTGCGCGAACTGCTGGCGCGCTGCCAGGGGTGACCGGCGACGGCGCGTGCGGTTTCTTCAACACGCAGACACAAAGACACAAAGGAGGGCGTCATTATCTGATCTTCTTCATGCCTTT
>DATJAQ010000234.1:0-15376 GCA_035516075.1 Terriglobia bacterium
CTTCCAGGGCAAATTCCAGGAGGCCATCGCCGAGTGCAAGAAAGCGATCCAGGTGGATCCTGAGTTTGGGAATCCCTACAACGACATCGGGGCCTATCTGTTGGAGAAGGGTGAGTACGACGCGGCGCTGCCCTGGCTGGAGCGCGCCTTGCAGTCGCGCCGCTACGAGTCCTACCACTATCCTCATTACAACCTCGGGCGCGTTTATATGGCGAAGGAGATGTACGGCAAGGCCCGCTACCATCTCGACCAGGCGTTGAAGCTCAGCCCCGATTATGCGATGGCGCGCGAGGCGCTGGAGAAGTTGCGGCGAAAACTGCACTGAAACCCGATTGACGACGCAGGTGAGGATTCAGCCGCTCCGGTCTTTTCCCGCTTGGCGCGTTCATCCGCAAACCGCTATACTGCACCGTTCCGCCAAACCGCCATGTCCTCCGCCACCATGCAAGCCATCGTCAAGCCCGGCCCGCAGCCCGGCGTGGAAGTCCGCCGGGTGGCCGTGCCCGAGGCCGGCCCGCGCGACGTCCTGATCCGCGTGCGCGCGGCTTCGATCTGCGGCACCGATCTGCACATTTACACCTGGAACCGCTGGGCGCAGCGCCGCCTGAAGCCGCCGCTCGTCTTCGGTCACGAGTTTTGCGGCCACGTAGAGAGCGTGGGCGCAGAAGTCACCAGCGTCAAGCCCGGCGAGTTCGTCTCCGCCGAGATGCACGTGGCCTGCGGGCACTGCTATCAGTGCCGCACCGGGCAGGGCCACATCTGCCAGGACGTACACATCATCGGCATCGACACCGACGGCTGCTTCGCCGAATTCGTCAAGATTCCGGAATCGAACGTTTGGAAGGTGGACCCGGCCATCCCCGTGGAGTACGCGGCCATCCTCGATCCCCTCGGCAACGCCGTGCACACGGTTCTGGCCGGCGAGGTGGCGGGCGTCAGTATGGCCATCACCGGCGCCGGACCCATCGGACTGTTCTCGATCGCCATCGCCAAGGCTTGCGGCGCCGGGCCGGTGTTTGTGACCGAACCGCATCCTTACCGGCAGAAATTGGCGCAGACGATGGGCGCCGACGCCGTCTTCGATCCTTCCGCCCAGGACGCGGTGGCGGAGGTCCTGGCCCGCACCGGCGGCGTGGGCGTGGATGTGGTGCTCGAGATGTCGGGTCACCCGGACGCTTTGCGGCAGGGCTTTCAGATGCTGCGGCGCGGCGGGCGCATGTCACTGCTGGGCATTCCGGCCAAACCGCTCGAAATCGACCTCGCCAACGACGTTATTTTCAAGGGCGCGGTGGTGCAGGGCATCAACGGACGGCTCATGTTCGACACCTGGTACAAGATGCAGGCGCTGCTGAAGTCCGGCGCCCTCAAACTCGATCCTCTGATCACCGACCGGATGCCTCTGGCGGATTTTGAGAAGGGCATCCAACTGCTGCTGTCGGGCGATGCGTCCAAAATTCTCCTTTACCCGAATGGCGTGCCATAAAATGAGCTCGGATTCCGTGAGGTAAAGTCGCGGTGCAACGTGGAGCTGGCGTGACGGCCGGGTCCCACTTCGAGATTGTCGGAACCATCGAACAGATCGAACCGATTGCGGCCGGAGAGTCGGTTCGCAACCGGCGGCGGCTCGGCAAGCAGTACGGCAGAGCCCGTTGGAGAAGGCTGAAAGGCGTCGGGCTCGTTCGCCTCCGCGATGGTAGGATAAGACGGGCAGAGATTCCCTGGTATGAGGCTCGCGGCATTGGCAAGAGAAAGTTCAAGATCAAGCGGTTCCTCGATTAGGACGGCCAGGGCGCTCCGCCGCGTCCCCCTTCGCTTCGCTCTCTGCATTGCCGACAGCGAGCCCGACCTCCAGGTGGGCAAGCTCTACCAGGTTCTGCCCGACCTGTCCGCCGCTCAGGACGACTACTTGAGGGTCATCGACGAGTCGGGCGAAGACTACTTATACCCTTGTGCGTTCTTTGCATTCGTCGAGTTGCCCAAGGAAGCGAAGACCGCCATGGCAGCCCATGCTCAGCAGGGATAGTGGCCGATTCTTCGAGTGTTCCCTCCGAGGTTTCCATGCCGAAAGCCCAGTTGCAATACCTGACCGACGAATTGAACAGCCTCCGTGAGCAGAAGCTTTATCAGAAGCTGCGCGTGCTTGAGACCGAGCAGTTGCCGGTGAGCCGCTTCGACGGCCGCGAGGTGATCAACCTTTCGTCGAACAACTATCTCGGGCTCACCACCCACCCCAAGCTCAAGCAAAGGGCCATCCAGGCTGTCGAGAAGTACGGCGTGGGTTCGGGCGCCGTACGCACCATCGCCGGAACGATGTCGCTCCACCTGGAGCTGGAGGAGAAGATCGCGCGCTTCAAGCGCGTCGAAGCTTCGGTGGTGTTCCAGTCGGGTTTCGCGGCCAATGCAGGCACGGTTTCCGCCATTCTGGGCAAGGAGGACGTGATCATCTCCGACGCCCTCAATCACGCCTCCATTATCGACGGCTGCCGTTTGTCACGGGCCGAGATCCGGGTGTTTCCCCACAAAGACGTGGAGGCGTGCGAGAAGATACTGAAGGATCTGGAGGGGCGTCCGGGCCGGAAGTTGCTTGTCACCGACGGCGTTTTTTCCATGGACGGCGACATCGCGCCCCTGCCCCAACTGGTGGAGCTGGCTGAGAAGTACGGCTGCATCATGATGATCGACGACGCGCACTCCTCCGGTGTGCTCGGCCGCAACGGCCGCGGCACGGTGGACCACTTCAGTCTGCACGGCCGCGTGGATATTCAGGTGGGCACGCTCTCCAAGGCCATCGGGTCGCTGGGCGGCTACATCTGCTCCACCCGCGACACCATCGAGTTTCTTTATCATCGCGGACGGCCGTTTCTCTTCTCCACCTCCCACCCGCCGTCGGTGGCGGCCACCTGTATCGCGGCTTTCGAGCTCCTGGAGGAGGAGCCGCAATTGATCGACCGGCTCTGGGCGAACGCGCGTTTTCTGAAGGCCGGCCTGACGAAGCTGGGGTTCAACACCGGGCAAAGCGAGACGCCCATTACGCCCGTCATCGTGGGTGACGCGGCCCTGGCGCACGAGTTCTCGCGGCGCCTGTTCCAGAACGGCGTCTTCGCGCAGGGCATCGGCTATCCCACCGTCGCCAAGGACAAGGCCCGCATCCGCACCATCGTCACCGCCACTCACACCGAGGCTGAGCTCGCGCAAGCGCTCGACATCATGGGCAACGTGGCGAAGGAACTCAAGATCATCTGAGACGGGCCGCACAGGTTCCTGCCCGTGCCCGGAAATCGCCCGCTCACCAAAGCTTGTACGCTTGACGCCGTGCCACAACCTCCTGGCAACGGGGATTGATTTGCGAAAGAGAAGGCGTCTCGCATGAGCGATGAATTGCGGGTTGGCGAAGGTCAGAAAACCTCGATCGCCCCGATGCTCTCCGTTCGAAACGGGAAAAGAGCGATCGAGTTCTACAAGGCGGCGTTCGGGGCCGGGGAGGTGTTCCGCATCGAGGACTCAAGTGGAGCGGTGGTGGCCCGGCTGTCCGTGGGCGTCGCCGAATTTTGGGTTGCCGACGAGTCCCCGGAGCACTTGAATTTCAGCCCCGAGACGCTCGGCGGTGGTACGGTGCGGATGGTGATGATTGTGGAAGATCCGGATGCCGCCTTCCGCCGGGCCGTCGCGGCGGGTGCCACCGTGGTGTGGCCCGTCAGCAACCAGTATGGCTGGCGTCTGGGACGAGTCGTCGATCCGTACGGGCACCATTGGGAAATCGGCAAGCCCTTATCGGAAGGCGCTTGAGCCCTGCGAACTTCTTCACGTCGAACGTCTGCGAGAACGGTTGCAGGGTTACCAAACTCAAATTGAAGGCGCTTGAGGTATATTGGGCTTATGAAAAGAGCCAAGGCCGGTGCTCGCGGCTCGGCCGCGAAAGGCAGCGCCGCTGCGCAGAACGTGGACGAATACCTCGCCGGGGTCCCGGAGCCTGCCCGCACCACTCTAAACAAGGTCCGCGCGGCGATCCGGTCTGCCGTGCCGCCGGAGGCCACGGAGACCATCAGCTATGGAATTCCAGCCTTCAAGTACAAAGGGGTGCTGGTGTGGTACGCCGCGTTTTCGGACCACTGCAGTTTGTTCCCCACTGCCTCGGTGATCGCAGCGTTCAAAAACGAACTTAAGGGCTACTCCACCTCTAAAGGGACCATCCACTTCCCGGTGGATCAGCCCCTGCCGGCCACGCTCCTGAAAAAGCTGGTGAAGGCGCGGCTCGCGGAGCAGGAACACAAGAAGAAGCGCTGATCGGCTGGCTTCGGCGGCGCGGCACCCCTCGATTCCGATGCAGACGCCGGCCCGGTTTCAGCGGTGAGGCAGCTCCGTCAGCGTGTTGTCGACCAGCGCGTAGCGCGTCGTCCCCTTGAGGGTAGGGCAGCACTCCGGGTCCTGTGCGCCGTATCCGGTGGTATTCAGAAGGATCAGGTTGTCCTTGATCCACTTGATTTCCACCGCCCGGTACAGCCTGCCACCCACCGGCTTGTGAGCCGCGTGGACCAGCCGCCCGTTGACGCGCACGAATGCGGCCAGGTACTGGACGTAACCATTCGTTCCGTTCCCGCCCTCCAGGGTGTAGAGCACCGCCGCATCGGGAATCCCGTCGTGGTTGAGATCGCCTTTCACCACTTTGGTGTAATTCTCGGCCTGCTGCCCGTTCTCGTCGGACTCCTGGCTGGCGATGAACTTCTCGATCGTGGCGGCGTCGCTGCGCTCGGCGTCCGAGGCGAAACCGGGCGCGGCGGAATTCGCGCCTGGACCGAGGCCATAACCCATGCCCAGTCCCGAGCCGAGACTCAATATGAGCAAAACGGCTGGCGGCGTGGCTCTCATCAACGTTCCTTCGTGAAATCTTCGTTAACGACGCTGCAGATTATACATCCGGTTTCCTGGCGTCAACGCCACTCGGTTGTGCGGGTCGATATGCAGGAAACCACAGTATTACCAAACGATGTAATTCCGGCGCCGGCCCGGCAAAACGCTTGCCCGAAGGTGGCTGCGCAGACATCGATCCTGAAGTCTGCCCATCGCACGAGCCGAATTTTTCGGATAGCTCCGGCTCGGCTTGCGGCGCCGTGGGCGCTCCCAGCCATGCCCTCGACCGGCTACGGCCCAGTGTTATGATGCAGGAGTGACCTACGAACGGGACCCGGCCAAGGCAGTTTCAAACCTGCGCCGGCACCGTGTTTCGTTCGCCGAGGCCACCTCCGTGTTTCTCGATCCGGGCGCGCTCACTTTCGCTGACCCGGACCACTCCGACGGGGAGCAGCGTGAAGTCACGATTGGATATTCCCGTCGGCAAAGAGTGCTCTTTGTAGCTCATTGCGCGCGCGGAGACCGGATTCGGATCATCAGTGCGCGGGAGGCCGCGCGCAGGGAGAGAAAGCAGTTTGCAGAGCAGAAGGGATCGGCACCGGCTGTTGAAGACGACTTGAGGCCCGAATGCGATCTCGCGCAGTTGCGGGGCGGGGTCCGGGGAAAGTACTACCGGCAGGCGAGCGCCGGGTCGAACCTCGTATTGATTGAGCCGGATCTCGCCAGAACTTTCCCTGACGACGCGTCCGTGAACCGGGCACTGCGGCTGCTGGTTTCGACGGCAAGCGCGGCCACTCGCAGCGCGCGGCGGCCCAAGGCGACGGTTCGCCGACGGCCAAATCCGCGATCGGCCAGAGGCGGTTCGAACAGGCGCTCCAAGCGTCCTCGCAAGCCTTTCGCGGCGCCCGCCTGAACGGTCGGGGGACGGCCACAAGCTCTGACAGGCCGGGACGGCACTATCTGGCCCGAGCATGAGCTCTCCCGTCGCGTCCCGCCGGTTTTGACATTCCACTTTGGAATGTCATCGTCGCGTGCATTTGCCTTTCCCCCAGGCGGTGTTCCAGGCGCTGGGTGATGCTCGGCCCCCCGGCTTCGCTTTTTGCTTGACAGTTATCGTAATCAGCAGTAACTTCTAGGTACAGTGCTCCTCGGCCTCTTTGGGCCGACGTGCGCCCGGTCGCAATTCGTCTGGTTGCGGCCTGCGGGATACGCCCCTTTTGCATGACGGGCCACCCGCAGCGAACCGTTCCGTCCCTTCGGGCGGAATTGATTACGAGGACTCTTATGCCCCTTCGACGCTCATCCACCCTCACCCCCGCATCCCTCGCCGCCCGCCGCGCCAACGCCCTGAAGTCTACCGGGCCGCGCAGCGCCCGCGGCAAGGCCTGCGTCTCGTTCAATGCCCTCAAGCACGGCCGCTACGCCGCCCGCGCCCCCCTGCTGCGCCAGAGGCTTCTCGCGGCCGGCTACCGCCGCGAGGAGGACGTCTACGGCCGCATCCGCTCCCGCATCGCCCAGACCTTTGGCGGCGTCGACCCCCACTCCCGGCGGCAGGCGGACCGCCTGGCGGCCTGGGTGTGGTGCTCCCATGGCCGGCTGGGGCGCTCTGGAACAAAGCTGGAATCTCCTTTGGAATCAGGCGTAAACCGGCCGTGGACACCGGGACACACAAGGATTTGCCTCACCGACCCTTATCGCCGCCTGGGCCTGGTGTTCTGGCTGCAAGGACGGCGGGGATTGGCCGGCCGGCAACTGGAAAGGGTCGCCCAGGGTTTGGAGCCCCTGCAGCCTTCCGGGCCCGGATGTTTCTTGGAAGAGGGGTTGCGCATCCGGCTCCATCGGCTGGCCCAGCCCGGCATGGAGGAGCGGCTGCGTTACGGCCTCGATCGATACGGAGATTATCACCCGGAGCTGGTGGCCGACGGCCGGCGCACTCTTAAGCGTCTCGGCGGAAGCTATCGCCTTGGGCCTATCGGGGAGCCGCCTGGAGAGGCGAAAGGCGAATCATGAAGTCGAAGAGGGTTCGGGGTCCGTTGTCAGTCGTCAGTTGTTGATTGATCGTAGTTCGTGGATCGTAGATCGTGATGCACTGTCCGTTGCCAGTCGTCCGTTGTGGATTGATCGTGGTTCGTAGATCGTGGACCGCTGCTGGGCAAAGGAGGTACAGCGGCACGCGACCTGAAACGAACCACGATCTACGAACGACGATCTACGATCTGCGAGAATCGAGCGACAAACGATGGACAACTGACAACTGACGACGGACAACGGACGACGGACCAATGACCAAGGACGAGCGGAAGATTGATTGACTCAGAGGTTCAGAAGCTCCCGCAGCTTTTTGGTTTGGGCCCGGCTGACGGGGATTTCCGATTGCTTGCGGTCGTCCATTTTGAGCTGGAAAGAGCTCTTGAACCAGGGAATGACTTCTTTGATGCGGTTGAGGTTGACCAGGTAGGAGCGATGCACGCGCCAGAACACATTGGGGTCGAGGGCGTTTTGCAGTTCCTCGACGGTGCGGAAGTTGGACTGGCCTTCGAGGTCGCGGGTGATAATGCTGATCACGCCGTCTTCGATGCTGGCGTACACCACGTCGTCGGAATCGAGCAGGTAGAGCCGGCCGCCGGACTTCACCACCAGCTTATTTTTTTGCGGCGCTGGACGGCGCTCCAGCATTTCCGCCAGGCGGTCGAGCTTCTGCTGGGTGGCGTCGGCGGTCTCGCTGCTCTTCCGGACGCGGCCCAGGGCCTTTTCGAGCCGCGAGCGGGCGATGGGTTTCAGCAGGTAGTCCACCGCGCTCACCTCGAAGGCCTGCACTGCATATTGGTCGTAGGCGGTCACGAAGATCACCAGCGGCAGGCGGACTTTCTTTTCCAGGAGCTTCCGGATCACGCCGAAGCCGTCGAGGCCGGGCATCTGCACGTCGAGAAACACCAGGCGGGGGGCGAGCTCCTTGATGAGGCTGACGGCCTCCACGCCGTTCTTGCCCTGGCCCACGATCTCGACGTCGGGAAAGCTTTTGAGCAGAAACGCCAGCTCGTCGCGCGCCGGCTGCTCATCGTCCACAATCAACGCCGCAATCTTCATGCCTGCCCCTCCGCTCACAGTATAAGGGATGGGCAGGCCTTGAGGATTGGGGATTGAGAGATGGGCGATTGCCAGTTGTGATCGGCCCCGAGTTGTGATAAGAGAACGAGCGCCAGACGTGCGAGGAGGAACACCATGAAGCTCCCGGTTGTCATCGTTCTCGCCGGCGTCATTACGACGGCGCTCACGGCGTTGGCTCCGCCCCTTCAGGCCCAGGCCTGCAAGGACGAAAAGGACACGGCCCAGGCCATGGTCCAGGACGTCGCTCAGACGGTGGATGAGGTGAAGAAGGAGAGCCAGGCCGACTTCGAAACCAAGTACCACCGCAAATCCTGCCTCAACAAATTGACCTTCGCGGCGGGGGCGGTGGGCGAAGCGGTAACGTGCCTTGCGAAGGCCGGGCAGGACGCGAGCGCTGGGGCGGACCCGGCAGCGGCGGCGAAGTCAGAGGGCGACGCCGACGCCAAGCTGAAAGACCGGCTTACCCACTACCGCGATTCGCTCAAGTCCACCGACGATCAAAAGGCAGCCAAAGCCCTGATCGCTACGTTCGACATTCCCACGGCGCCGCCGAAGTAAGCGCCTGGGCGATTGAGGTTGGCCGAGGCACGCGTCAAGCGCTTGCGGAGGGTGAATCGTCGATGGCAGGGAGTGCTCGGGTGGACTCGCGAGTGCGCGTGTTTCGCAGCCGTACGGTTTACCGGGGCCGCGTGCTGACGCTCAGGGTGGACGAGGTGGCGGAGCCGGGAGGGGTTCGCGCCGAGCGCGAAGTGGTGGTGCATCCGGGATCGGTGGTGGTGCTGCCGTGCCTGGCGGACGGCGGTGTGATCCTGGTACGACAGTTCCGCTACGCGGCGCGCAAGTGTTTATGGGAACTGGTGGCCGGCAGCCTGAATCCGCGCGAGACGGTGCTGGCGGGCGCCCGGCGGGAGCTTGCTGAAGAGACGGGCTACCGCGCTCAACGGATGAGGCGATTCCTGACCTTCTATCCCAGCCCGGGCTTTCTCACGGAACGGATGCACCTGGTGGAAGCCCGCGGCCTGCGGCCCGCCAAGGCCCGGCCGGAGCCCGACGAGCGCATAGAAGTGGGCCGCTTCAGGCGCTCCGAGCTCGAGAGTATGGTCACCTCGGGAACGATCCAGGACGGCAAGACGCTGGTGGCGCTGCTGTGGCTGTTCAAGTCGTGAATGCTCGAGGCCCCGCACTCGGTTCAGGAGCAGCGCTTCTCGTTCAGGCGCATCGTCCCGGCGCCGCACGCCCGGCGGCGAAGCGGGCGCAGGCTGGGAGTCTGGACGAGGCTTACAATTTTGTGTGATTCTCCTCTTGACAACAGCCGGAAAGTGCGTATATTGATTTGCCCCAGGAGAAATGACCGGCGCGGCGATCCCACCCGAATTCGTGGGACCTGCGATGCCGAAAGAGCGCGCGTTCCGCAAAGTCAGAGCCGTTTTGGACGGCAGTGGAGCCGCCGCAGTGCAGCAAAGGAGGAACGGCAAGTGGCTCGACTACAAGGCAAGGTTAAGTGGTTCAACAACACAAAGGGCTACGGGTTCATCGGCCGTGACAGTGGCCCGGACGTTTTCGTTCACTATTCCGCCATCACCATGGATGGCTTCAAGACTCTCAACGAGGGAGACCCGGTTGAGTTTGAAGTGGTGCAGGGACAGAAGGGTCCCCAAGCCGACCGGGTCACCAAGGCGGTCTAACCGCTCGACGCCAGTTCAGGCCACAAAGTGCTCTCCACGGGCCTCTCGCAATCCACGCGAGCCGGCAACTGTCGGGGAGTGCCGTCTTTTGGGCTTGCTTTTGGCCGTGGACGCGCCCATAATCCCAACAGTACCCGGCGAGGCTTGGGGTGCGTCCGCCCGCCCGGGGGCAGGCTCGGTGACGCAGAATTCCTGTGACGGACCCGCGTCGACGGGGACTAAAAGTGAGGCCCTGCGCATGAGAATCCGTGCGACCCTTCTGACGGCAGCACTCGCCCTCGCTCTGGCGGCTCCCGCGGGCGCGCTGTCCGCGGGCGATCCGGTGGGCGGCACGAGCGCCGCTCCGGGCTACACGGCCGCGTTGCCCTTTTTGACGGTCCCCGCCGAGACCGAAGCTCGGGTGGTATTGCTGTCAGGCATCCACACGAAACTCGCCGAGGTGAATGACCGAGTGGAAGGCGAAGTGGTGCAGCCGGTTTACGTGGACGGCCGGCTCGCCCTGCCGCAGGGCACGCTGCTCTTCGGGCGCATCACGCACGTGCGGGCGGCGGGCCGAATGCACCGTCCGGCTGAGGTGGGCTTCCGCTTCGACCAGGTTTCCCTGCCCGACGGTGAAATTGAGCCGGTGGCGGCGCGTCTGGCAGCGCTGGAGAATCCGGGCCAGTTCCGCATCGACCCGGAGGGCACCCTGAAGGCCACACGCCCCAGCACGTGGAAATACCTGACCGGCGGCCTGGTGGGCACGGGCGGGTTGATGATCGTGCCTAAAGTGGCCGGCGCCACGGCCGCGGCTACCGCTGGCTCGCTCGCCACCGCGGGTTTGCTGGGCTACTACGCTTTCGTGCCGCGCGGGCCCGAGGTCCACTTGCCGCCCGACACCGCCTGCCGCGTACGCTTCGATTACGCCTTCAGCGTG
Organism: Terriglobia bacterium; assembly: GCA_035516075.1. Lineage (GTDB taxonomy): Bacteria > Acidobacteriota > Terriglobia > UBA7540 > UBA7540 > Gp13-AA77. Next base: position 10,558 of record DATJAQ010000234.1, read on the forward strand.
CACGGGCAGTCCTGAGCCGGCCCGACATAAGCTACATGACTAGCCTCTGCCCGTCGGGGCACCCTCCTTCCTTCCGCCGGGGCCTCAGGTTTCCAGGACGCATATGGACCCGCTGATTTTACATAACGACCGCATTCTGCCGCTGGCCGAGGCCCGGCTCTCCCCAGGGCAGGCCGGGCTGCTGCTGGGATGGGGGGTCTTCACCACCTTAAGGATCTACCGCGGCCGGCCTTTCGAATTCCATCGCCACTGGGAGCGTATGACGCGCGATGCGGCCCGGCTCGACGTGGAGGTACCTTGCGGCGAGGACCTCGTGCTCTCCCGTATCGTTGAGCTCGCGCGCGCCAACCGGCGAGTCGAGGGTGCGGGCCGGGTGTCGTTCGTGAAAAATTATGGCGGGCTTTGGTCGGGAGATCCCGGCGGGCCCGTCACGGACCTCCTGGTCTTCACGCGCGAGCTCTCGGCGTGGCCGGAATCCCACCGCCTCTTGCTGCAGCAGAACGCCGCGTTTTCTGCCGGAGTGCTGGCGGGCGCCAAAATGCTCTCTTGGGCGCAGAACACCCTGCTCCTTGAGAAGGCCCGCGCCCAGGGCTACGACGATGCCTTGTTGCTAAACGACCGGGGAGAGATTACCGAGTGCACGTCGGCCAACTTTTTTATGATCCGCGCGGGCGAGGGGCTCACGCCCCCTCTGGCCTCGGGCTGTCTGCCGGGCGTAACGCGCGAGGTTCTTTTCCCGATCGCCGCCCGGGCCGGGATCGCGCTGCGCGAGCAAGCGCTCATGCCGGCCGACCTCGCCTCGGCGGACGAAGTTTTTATCAGCTCGACGACGCGGGAAGTCGCCGGGGTGGGCTTTGTGAGCCCGGATCTGCGCTTCGCTGCGCCAGGCGCGGTCACGCGGAAGCTGGAGGCTGCGTTCCGGCAGTATGTGGAGGCGAACCTTGGCAGCGCGTGAGGGCTCTGCCGCTCGCTCGGTGGTGCTCGATCTCAATTCCTGCCGGTGAGGCAGCGGCGAAAGAGCTGCTCGAGCAGAGCGATGGAAAGGTCCATTTCCTCGCGGGTGATGCCGAACGAGGGCGCGAGCGTAAAGACGTTCTTGTAGTAACCGCCCACGTCGAGCACCAGGCCATAGCGGCGGCCGTCCGCTTCGAGATCGCCTTTAAGACCTTCGGCAAACACGCGGTCGGTCAGTTCGCGGTCGGGCGTGAAGCCGTCCTCCCGGCAAACCTCAATGCGCAGCGCCAGGCCGATTCCGTCGACCTGGCCGATCGCCTCGGGGATGCGCTTCTGCAGCTCGCGCAGGCCGTGCAGAAGGTAGGCGCCCTTTTCACTCACCAGCGTGCCGTAGTCTTCCTCCTCGAGCATTTTCAGCGTCTCGAGCGCCACGGCTGTGCCGAGCGTATTCGAGGAGAAGGTCGAGTGCGTGGAGCCGGGCGGGAAAAGTTCCGGCGTGATCAAATCCTCCCGCGCCCAAAGGCCCGAGATTGGATTCAGACCGTTGGTCAGCGCCTTGCCGAAAACGACGATGTCGGGCGTGATGCCCAGGTTCTCCACCGCCCAAAACGTCCCGGTGCGGTAGAAGCCCATCTGAATCTCGTCATCGACGATCAGAATCTTGTGCCGGTCGCAGGTCTCGCGCAGCCGGGTGAAGTACTCGCGTGGCGGAATCACGTAGCCCCCAGTTCCCTGCACCGCCTCGATATAAAAGGCGCCGTACTCGCTGCTCGAAGCCTTCGGATCCCACACGCCGTAGTACTCGGTCTCAAACAGGCGCGCGAACTGGTCCTGGCAGTAGATGTCGCAGGATTCGCGCTTGAGCCCGTAAGGACAGCGATAGCAGTAGGGATAGAAAACGAACTGGCCGCGATCACCGAAGTGCCCGTAGCGCCGCCGGTAACGATAGCTTGAAGTGATGGCGGAGGCGCCGAGCGTGCGCCCGTGGTAACCGCCGGTGAACGCGAACATCAAGTTTTTGCCCGTAGCGTTGCGGACGATCTTCAGCGAGTCCTCAATGGCCTGCGAACCGCCCACATTGAACTGGACGCGGCCCTTCACACCGAAGCGTTTCTCGCAATACTGCGCGATGCGGGCGGCCACCTCCACTTTTTCGGCATGGAGATACTGGCAGGCGAGCTGTGGCAGGCGGTCGATCTGGCGTTTCAGCGCCTCATTGAGCCGGGGATTCTTGTAACCAAAGCTCGCCGCCGAGTACCACATTTGCAGGTCGAGGTAGGGTGTGCCCTCTTCGTCGTAGAGGTACGAGCCTTGGCAGTTCGCGAACACCTTCGGGGGCTCCAGGTAATGGACCGTGTCTCCGAAGGAGCAATAGCGGCGCTCGAGCTCGAGTAAGTCCGCTGTTCGGGTGGGGCGGGCTGTCGTCAAACGGAATCTCCTTGGTCTCGCGCGAGGGCGGGATGTTGGGGCCGCAGGCGCTGCAGTGTTGCGTTCGCATCCTCTGTTGAGTATCGAACGGCTCGGCCCTGGCGACCTAACGGCTAAGCACGCTCACCTGTTGCTCCCGGCCGGCGCGGGCTGGCCGCGGAAAAGCGCCGATCCGTGCGAGTTCCGCCTGGATATCCGCGAAGGTTTGAAACGGAGTGCAGCCAATGCTGTTTTTGCGGCAGTAGGCCAGCAGTTTGTCCTTGGCAAATACCACGTCGGCTTCCTCCACCGCAAACCGATCTGAGAGCCCGTCACCGATGAAGATCACCGGTGCGTGATCGCCGCGCACCCGCCGGATGACCTCGGGTTTGCAGGTGGCGCAGCCATGCACGCAGGGCGCGGGCCAATGAGGGAAATCCACCGTCAGGCCTCCCGCCACTTTTATCGAACTTGCGAATAAGTGGGAGCCGTTTAGAAGATCGCCGTCGACGCCGCAATTGCGCAAGACCCGCCGGATCACGTAGTCAAAACCGTCGCTGACCACGTAAAACGGCAAGCCCAGCGCGCGAGTCAAGCGGTGGAACGCCGGAAAGTGCAGATCGTGCGGCACGGTATCGATCAGCGCGTCGAAATCAACTGCCGAAGCGCGTACCAGTGCCATCTGGCGGCGCAGGCATTCCCGCGAGCCTATGCACCCGGCCACCCACTCTTCCTCGATCTCCCGCCAGGCAGGATCGCCGAACTCGCTCAGGATGACGTCGGTGACGTCAACCTGCGCGATAGTGCCGTCGAAGTCGGAAAAAATGACCGGAGTCAGAAGGCGGGAGTCGGAAGCCCGAAAGTTATGGTCTATGCCCTCGTTCATGCCTTCACCGTTGTTTGTGACTTCGGGTCCGCTCTTCCGTCTGCTCTCCGGCCTCGACATCCAGTCCTCCGCACTCTAGTCCCGTCTCTCGTCTACCAGGCGGCGGGCTTTGCGGGCTCCCCCCAGCGTCCCGACCGGCGGGTACGAGAAGGCCACGCGATACATACCGCAGAGATAATTGGACCAGACTTCCGGGTAGAGATGCTCCAGGTTTCGCCGCACCGCTTGTTCAACGCGTTCAGGTCCGACGCCGTTGCTGAGCTCGAGGCGAAATTCGAGAATGTCCCGCAAACCTTCCTGGCGAACGGCCACCTGCCAATTTGCGGAAAGACCTTCCACGCCCTGCAGGACACGCTCAAAGATCTCCGGGTGCATGTTGCCGGCGCCCATCACCACCATCTCATCGCGTCGTCCCCGGATAGGCTCAATGCGGCCGATGGTCACGCCGCAAGTGCACGGCTCCTGGGCAAATCGCGTGACGTCCCGCATGCGGTAACGAATGAGCGGCTGGGTGCGGCGGCTCAGGGTGGTCATCACCAGCTCGCCGTATCCCGTGGCGTCAGGGTTCACAATTTCGAACAAGAAGTCAAACTCATCCAGATGGTAACCCTGCCGGAGCCGGCATTCCATGCCCACGCCGCCACCGGCCTCGGTGGAACCGTAGCCGAGGATAACCGGCGCTTTCCAGACGTCCTGGACATAGCCGCGATAAACCTCTGTCATGCGGTCTCCGGCCGCCAGAATCAGCTTGATGGGAAACGTTCCCTCCTTCTCCGCAATCTCCGACAAGCTGACGAGCCAGGTGGGGTCGGCCGCAATCACGTTGTAACCGTAAAGCGAAAGACGCTTGTAAAGTTCACGCGGGTTGGGTTTGCCGATGGCCGAGCAAAAGACGCCAAGCTTGCGGCACGCCAAAAAAGTCACCCAGCCCGATATCCAGTAGCCAGCGTCAAACGTACACACCAGGCGATCGCCGGGACGCAGACCGTTCTTGTAGAGCGCGGCGGCTTCGTGGCGCGCCGAGGCTTCGAGTTCGTCGTAGCCGAAGTAAACCCGCTTGGGCGCGCCGGATGTGCCGGTGGTTTCAAAGACGGCCTCGGGTGGGCGGCAGAGGAACTCTTCGGCCGATAGGCTGACCAGATCCTCGGGAGTGGTGAAGATGTCGCCAAGATCTTCCGGCGCACGCACGCGGGCCGGGTCAATCCCCTTTGCCTTGAGCTGGCGCGAGAAGAACTTCTGGTGGAGCGCGGCGTATCGCACCACCTCACGAAAGGCGTCGCGCTGGAGCCGGCGGATCAACGGCCGTGGGAGAGCCTGAGCCCAGCGGACCAGCGAAGGGATGGAGTCTCCCACCACCACGCGTTCCAGGGCTCGTTGGGCGCTTTTCAGCATCGGCATGTGCTCGGGCAGGCTGTGCCCGCTTGTTCAGGTCGTCTGGGTTGCCCCGGCCGCCCGAAGCTCCCGGCGGCGGCAAGCGTCCAGCGCGATTACATCACGTAGGCGGAGTTGCCGGTGAGGCGAGGTGTGGCCGCGACGAGGTCCATGTACCCCGTCTTTTCCATCAAGGCGCGC
>DATJAQ010000235.1:0-50118 GCA_035516075.1 Terriglobia bacterium
GTGCTGGTGCTATTGTCGCCCACTTGACCCGTCTGCCTGCAGGGGGCCTCTGCAACCGAGCGTATCTTGCATGACTTTGCGGACCAGCCCGTGCGGGCCTTCGTGGTGTGGGAGCCTGTGTTGCCAACCGACTGGACGTCGCCCTCCAGCTTGGTTTTAAGCCTGGTCTCTGATCTGCGCGCCTCCCAGTACTGGGACAAACGGCGCCTGATCTCGCATTCGATGGGAGAACACGACCTCAGGAGCGTCGTGTGGGATCACATCGGCGTCTATGCGCCCGGAGCTATGTGGCAAAACCGCCCGCCACCGGCGGCCTACGAAGGCGGACCCGTAGTTAATGCCGCTGACGCTGCGCGTGCGGCCCTCCGGCAGGCCCTGGACAAAATGCAACGGCATCATTAACGCGGGCAGCGGTGCGGTCACACCTACCGCTCGAAAAGCTGTGGCCGGGCGGTCACGAAGGCTCGCTACCCCGCGCGGCGCTGCAAAGGCCGCCACACGGGAATCCGTTTCCGGACGCCGACGCCTACCATACCGTTCTGGCCAGAGTCCAGCGTTGCAATTATGATGGGAGTGACCGGCCCGAGAGCGACGAACTCCGCAGCAGAGAATTCGCCCGAACTCCCGCGCCCGGCCGTTCGCGATGCCGATGACATTCAGTCGACGCCAGATTCTGGGAGCGGCCGGTGGGGCCGCGGCGTGGGGGCTGTTCCCTCGCGGGCTGCTTCCAAATTCGGCTCACGCTCCCGCGGGCGGGCCCCAACTCCCTCCTTTTGGGGTCGCCTTCACAGACGTGGCTCGCGCCGCGGGCCTCAGCCACAAGACGATTTTCGGCGACGAAGTAAAGAGCACTTATCTGCTGGAGACCACTGGCTGCGGCGTGGCCTTTTTCGATTACGACAACGACGGCTGGCTTGACATTTTCACCGTGAACGGCAGCCGCATCGAGGGTTTTCCCAAGGGCTCGGAACCCACCAATCATCTTTACAAGAACAATCGCGACGGGACCTTTACGGATGTCACGGCAAAGGCGGGCCTGGCACATTCGGGCTGGGGCCAGGGCGTTTGTATCGGTGACTTCGACAACGACGGGTTCGAAGATCTGTTCGTGACCTATTGGGGCAGGAACGTCCTATACCACAACAACGGCGATGGGACCTTTACCGACGTCTCTGCCAAAGCCGGCGTCGGGGGAAACCGAACACGCTGGAGCACCGGGTGCGCTTTCGTGGATTACGACCGCGACGGCCACCTTGACCTATTCGTGGCCAATTATGTCGATATCGGCGACTTCGGCTCGTGGCCGTTGCCGCAGTCGGGGCCGTGCCGCTTCAAGAGCGTGATTGTGGCCTGCGGGCCTCCCGGGCTGCCCGGAGCGAAGAACATCCTTTATCACAACAACGGCGACGGCACCTTCACCGACGTCTCGGAAAAATCAGGCGTCCTCAAGGCCAACGGCACTTACGCCCTGGGCGTGCTGACGGGCGACTTCGATAACGACGGCTGGCCCGACATTTACGTGGCCAACGATTCGCAGCCGAGCGCGCTCTATCACAATAATCACAACGGAACGCTGACGGACAATGGCATCATGGCGGGCTGCGCTTACAGCCAGGACGGAAAACCGCAGGCGGGGATGGGTGCAACCGCGGGGGACTACGACTGCGACGGCTGGCTGGACATCTTCAAGACCAATTTTTCCGAGGACACCTCCACGCTTTATCACAACACCGGTGACGCCGTGTTCGATGATGCCACGTTTCCGGCGGGCCTGGGGCTGAACACGCGAATGCTAGGCTGGGGCTGCGGCTTCGCTGATTTCGACAACGACGGCTGGATCGACATTTTCGTCTCCAACGGCCACATCTACCCGGAGATCAAGAACCTGCCGCTCGACATCAAGTACGCCGAGCCCAAAGTGCTCTACCGCAATCTGAGAAACGGGCACTTCGAGGACGTGACTGCGCACGCGGCCGGACCGCTGCTCACCCCGGTTTCGGCGCGCGGCTGCGCCTTCGGCGATTTTGACAACGACGGCGACCTGGACGTGGTGGTGAATCCCGTGAACGACTACCCTCAACTCCTCCGCAACGACTGCCGCAGCGGGAACCACTGGCTCAAAGTCCGCACCCTGGGGACGCGTTCGAACCGCAGCGGGATCGGAGCGCGCGTCAAGTGCGTGTCCGGCGGTCATGCTCAGATTGACGAGGTGCGAAGCGGCGGAAGCTATGCTTCGCAGAGCGACCTGCGCGTGCACTTTGGGCTCGGCAGCGCCGCCAAGGCCGACCGACTTGAGGTCCACTGGCCGAGCGGCCATGTGGACGTGCTGCAGGACGTCCCCGCCGGCCAGGTGATCTACGTTGAAGAGGGCAAGGGCAAGGTGAAAGCGCCGCGGTAAGGCAAGGCTCCGGGCTGATCGCTCGACCGGCACCTGGATCCCCGGCCCGAATGCACACGATTTGGGGGAATGACATGGTCAGCCGCGAGATAAATCGTATGCTCCGTTCGCCAGTGTCCGCTCGATTTGGGATGGCGGTCGCACTCGCGCTCATGATAGGTCCGTCCAGACTCGAGGCCCAGAAGAAGAGCGCGATCTCGCAGCTATTCGCACAGCACCAGGTGAAGCAGGCCGTGATCAAGCCGCCCACAGGCCTTTTGAAACACCCCTATGTGGTGCCGAGCGGGCCCTACTTTCAGCTGTTCGACTGGGACATGTATTTTATGGGCGTGGCGCTCAGTTACGACGGCGTGGGCCAGCCGGTGGCGGACTCGGTGAAGGACTTCCTCGAGTTTGTAGACGCAAACGCGAACAACGAGGGGTACACCCCGCGCGAGATCGCGCCCGGCGGTCTGTGGGCCTTGCCCGAAATGTGCAAGCCGGTTCTGGCGCAGGCTGCGTTGCGGGCTTCGGAGACGATGGGAACTACGGACTGGCTGCTGCCCTACTACACCAAGCTCACGCACACGCTCAATTTCTGGGAGAACACGCGGCGCTCGCCGGACGGACTGTTCCGCTGGTTCAACGGCGTGGAAAGCGGCGTGGACAATAATCCGGCCGTGTCGGACGTCCCCGCCGGCATCACCGAGGGCGTGGATTTACAGTGCTATGTTTACCGCGAATATCTGGCGATGGCGCTGCTCGCCGAGGGTCTGGGAAACAGCGGAGACGCCGCCCGCTACCGCGAGAAAGCTGAAACGTTGAAGCGCCTCGTCCAGCAAAAGATGTGGTCCGGCGGCGACGGGATGTTCCTGAATATCGACTCGCGCACCGGCCAGTTCGTGCGCGTCAAGACCTGGACGAACTTCGTTCCGTTGTGGGCCGGTATCGCTATGCGCGAGCACGCGCAGCGCATGGTGCAGGAGCACATTTTGAACCCGAAGGAGTTTTGGGCTGCGCACGGCCTCAGGACGCTGGCCGCCGATGAGCCACTTTATAACCCCAACTCCGGCTACTGGCGCGGACCGATCTGGGTGATCTCGAACTACCTGGTGATGCACGGCCTGATGAACTACGGATTCGACGCGCCCGCCCGGGAGCTCGCGCAAAAGACCGTCGACTTGCTCGTGGCGGACCTCAAGACGACCGGCGGCATGAACGAGAATTACGGCCCGGACACCGGCACCCCGCTGGCTGGCGGAAAATTCGTGAGCTGGGACCTGCTCGCCGAGCATATGGCTGAAGAGGCGAAGGCGGACACCGACCCCGCCGCGCTCGAGTTGCCAAAGGCAAAACCTGCTGGCGGCGCCGAAGGCCCGGCGCAGAACCGCTGATCTGGCCGCGCGCCGCTCCGCCTCCCGGGCACGCCCCTAGCGCGCGGAGAGCACCATGGCTTCAAACGGTTTCAGCGTTATTCCTCTTTTCACCGTCCCCTCGTCGGCGGGGCCGAGGCTGCTCAGCATGGGCTTCAAGCTTCGCTGGCCCAGGCCCGTGGCTGGGAGGTCGAGCCTCTGCGGGTCGGCCGACATGTTGAGTGCCACTACCACCGTTTGCCCGGCGGCCTTGCGCAAATACGCGAACACGTGGGGATCATCGCCCACCGTCTGGTATTCACCGTCCAGCAGGGCCGGGCTCTCGCGCCGCAACCGCAGCAGTGCCTTGTAGTAGTTGAGTATCGAAGCAGGATCAGCGGATTCGGTTTCGACGTTGTAAGTCCGGGCGCTTGGCTGAATCGGAAGCCAGGGTTTTCCAGTAGTAAAGCCGGCCCCACGCCCTGGAGTCCACGGCAAGGGCGTGCGCTCGCCGTCGCGCCCCTTGTTGGTAGGCCATTCGCGCTTACCCACGGGATCGCGCACCTCGTCGATGGTCTTGGGATCGTTGTTTTGCATTCCGAGCTCTTCCCCGTAGTAAATGAAGGGCGTACCGCGCAAGGTGAGCACCATGGTACCGAGGATTTTGGCGATCTGGTCGTTATGCCGGCCGTCGGCATAGCGCGTGTAGGCGCGAGTGAGGTCGTGGTTGCTGAGGACCCACGTGGTCCAGCGATCGTCCAGCACCCGCTCGGTTTCTTCCACCTCAGACCGGAAGGCGGCGGCGTCCAGCTTCGAAACCTTGGTGAAAAAGAAGTTGAACGGAAGCTGGAGCTCGTTGTTGTCCGGGCCGTAGTATTTCAGCAGGCCTGCCATGGACGGCGGCCAGGTTTCGCCCACCAGCACCCGCCCGGGATAAGCATCGGTAAGCTTGCGCAGCCGTTGCAGCTCGGTGTGGACCTCCGGCAGGTCGGTGTCGTAGATCTCCTTCTCCTGATGTTCGGTGGTCGAGCCCGCCACCAGTGACGGCAATACCGGATTGTCGCGAAGCCTGGGGTCTTCAAACAGGTTGGCGACTGCGTCGAGGCGGAAGCCGTCCACGCCGCGCTTCAGCCAGAAACTCACTTGATCGAACATCGCCTTTTCCACAGCCGGATTGCGCCAATTGAGGTCGGGCTGCTGCGGGTAAAAATAGTGGTAGAACCACTGGCCGGTACGGGGATCGAAGGTCCAGGCCGGGCCTCCAAACACGGAGATCCAGTTGTTCGGCGGGCCGCCTTTGTTACCGTCGCGCCAGATGTACCAGTCGCGCTTGGGATCGGTGCGCGAGGAGCGAGACTCGATAAACCAGGGGTGCTGGTCGGAGGTGTGGTTCAGCACCATGTCCATGAGAATCTTCATGCCGCGCTGGTGGGCCGCGTCCAGCAGCCGATCGAAATCGGCGAGGTTGCCGAAGCTCGGATCCACATTCTCGTAGTCGCTGATGTCGTAGCCGAAGTCAACCTGCGGCGACGGGTAGAAGGGCGTGATCCAGAGTGCGTCCACGCCCAGGTCGTGGAGGTAGTCGAGTTTCGCCGTGATCCCGTTGAGGTCACCCACGCCGTCGCCGTCAGTGTCCTGGAAGCTCCGCGGATATACCTCATAAAAAACGGCGTGCTGCCACCAGGGCGTGGTTTTATGGGCTGTTGGAAGTGCCGGCCGGGCAGCGACCGCGGCCGCCGTCAAGCCCGCGGCCAGAAACATGATCACCGGGATCCTTGCCACTCGAAAGCGCTTCGCGCCGCAGCCAGTGTGCTTCATAGAATTCCTCCTTACCGCCCTGCCACTCAAAATAACCCGCGCCGCTCATGATTGCCCACCGAAGCAGCCGCGCGCTCCTCGATCTCAGCGAGCTCGTTCTGGGGAGCTGGCCGGCACCCGCCGCTTAACGCTTTATCTCGCGAGGGCGTCGTCGTATGATTACGTGTCATGAACCTAAATACCTCCGAGTCAACGATGAGTTCTTCCCCGAATTTCGAAGTCACGCCAAGACCGGTGAGTACTGACGGTGATCCCTCGTTTCTTCCGGGCCGGGTGACTGCAACACGCGGTGAGCGCTGCGGGCGGCCCCTCCGCCGCATGGCGGCGTTCCTGCTGGCGTTAGTTCTGCTCTGCTTCCGGCCTCCCAGCGTGGGTGCGGCCCGCGACGAAGCGGCGGGCCAGAACTATTCCGACGTCCTGCAGTATATCTCCGACGGGTGGACCACACTGACGCGGTCCACGAGCGACTGCAACTCCGTGGTGGATCCGAAATTCCCGGAGCGGTCGGTGCTCTATTTGCCGGCCGATTTTCCGGAGCCGCCGACGCTCATCGAACTCCAGAAGACTTGCAGCGTACGCGTGGAGCACCTTCCCGCCGTCATTCATCACGTCAACGATCTCGACACCAGCAAGCTCCAGCCGGGTCTGCTCTACCTGCCGAATTCCTACGTGGTGCCAGGGGGAATGTTCAACGAGATGTACGGCTGGGACAGCTATTTCATCATCCGCGGACTGTTGCAGGACGGCAGGCTCGACCTGGCGCGCGGCATGGTGGACAACTTCTTTTTTGAGATCGCGCATTACGGCGACATCTTGAACTCCAACCGCACCTACCACCTCACCCGCTCCCAGCCGCCGTTCTTGACCGCGATGGTTCGGGCTGTTTATGAGGCGGATGCGGCGCAAGGCCACCGCGACCACGCCTGGCTCGAACGCGCTTATGCCAACGCCCTGACCGATTACCGGTTCTGGACGCGCGCACCCCACCTGGCGGGCGAGACGGGGCTCTCGCGCTACTACGACCTCGGCGAGGGACCCGTACCCGAGGTGGGCGCGGAGACGGAGACGTACTATCGCAGCGCGGTGAGCTATTTTTTGGCGCACCCCACTGAGGCGGACGGATACATGGTGAAAAGCGAGGGCCACGCCGAAGCCGCTCTGACTCTCGGTCCGGCGTACTCCGTATGGGTGTGCAACGAGAGCGCGGCGCCCCCGGCGGCTGGAGCCACTGCGCCGGAGGGCTGCGACACCGTGGAAACCCTGCACCTCAGCCGCGACTTTTTCAAGGGCGACCGCAGCGTGCGCGAGTCCGGATTCGACATTAGCTTCCGCTTCGGACCCTTCGCCGCGGCCACCCATCACTACGCGGCGGTCTGTCTGAACAGCCTCCTCTACAAGACGGAGCTGGACCTGGCGTGGATGAGCCGCGAGCTGGGTCACCCGCAGGACGTCGCCGAATGGGAAGGCCGGGCGCGCGCCCGCCGGGCAAAGGTGAACCAGTACCTCTGGAATCCGGGTCAAGGGCTCTATTTCGACTACGATTTCGAAAAGGGCAAGCAGTCGTCGTACGTCTATGCCACTACGTTCTATCCGCTCTGGGCGGGTCTGGCTTCGGCGGATCAAGCCCGGGCCGTGGCCGGCCACTTCCGCATGTTCGACGAGCCCGGCGGCATCGTCACCAGCCGCGAAAAGACCGGCGCCCAATGGGATTACCCGTATGGATGGGCGCCCCTGCAGCTCATCGCGGTGGAAGGGCTGCGGCGTTACGGCGATACTCAAGATGCCGACCTCGCCTCGCGCCAGTTCCTCTCCATGGTGGCCGAGAACTTCCGGCGCGACAAAACCATCAAGGAAAAATACAATGTGGTCACTCGATCCTCCGAGACTCAGGTGGCCGTGGGGTACCCGAAGAACCAGGTTGGTTTCGGCTGGACCAACGGCGCGTTCGTGACCCTGCTCCACGAGATCTCTGCCCACGCCGCCCTGGCGACCCCTACCTCTGGAGGCCACCCTCGCGGCACGCAATCGGCGCGCTAACGCGACTCCGCCGACGCCACGCCGATGTACTGATCCGCGCCGCCGTAATAGAACAGCCACCGCGCGCCGCGCCGCACCAACCCTTCCACGAACACCACATTCGGCACCTGTCCGAGGCGCTCCCACGTCTCCGCCGGCGTAAAAATGGGCCGATCGGCACGCGCCAGCACGCGGGAGGGATCGGACTTGTCAAACAGAATCCACCCTGTTGAATAAAGCAAATGGTCGTCGGCGCCATTGTAGATCAGGAGGATCCCGTCCGGCGTGACCACCGGCGGCGGGCCAGGTTCTACGACCTTCGAATCAAACGTGCCGGGCCGCGATCGCACCACCGGCCGGCCGGCAACGTCAGTCCAGTGCAGCAGGTCCGTTGAGCTCGCGAGGCCCATCTGGCTCCCGGCGTCGCGGGCGTCGCCCAGGTAATACATCCAATATTTGCCGTTAATCTTCTCCGGCACAATCGCACCCGATTTCGTCCAGCCCACATTCCACTTCCCCTGGTACGCCGGCAGTATTACTTCGCGCCGCGTCCAGTTCCTCAGGTCGGTAGACGTGGCCAGACAAAGCTGCGCGTCCTTCCTGTCCTTGCCGACGCCGTCCACGTTGTTGTAGCCCGTGTAGGTGAGGTAATACGTTCCGTAGATCTCGACCAAGCGCGGGTCTTCGGTGCCGCCGCCCTTTTCGTAGGGCGCCTCAGGCCCGAAGACGGGTTGCGGCGAGCGGGTGAAATGCACGCCGTCGTCGCTCACCGCGTAGCCCAGCGAAGACGTACCGTGGTGATCCTGAGCGCGGTAGAGCATCACGATCTTTCCGTCGTGCTCGATCACGGCGGGGTTGAAGGTGCCGGCGGACTGAAATCCTGCCCCGTGCGGCGCGATGATCGGGTGCCCGGAAAGTCTTTTCCAGGCGCCGAACGGCGGGCTGAACTTGGCACCGACCGCCGCCGATCGAGCCGCCATAAACACCGCTGCCGACACGACCGCCCCGGACGCCGCGGCTGCCAGCAGACACCACCATACCGGCCCGGCCAGACGATCCGCTTTTGCTCGCATGGGCTCACCTGCCTTGGATTCTCGATCTCCGGCCGGACCATTGTCGTTTAGGGTGATCCAGCGCCGAACGAAGCAAGCGAAGAAGAATTGACGCCAGAATCGGGCGGGCGTAAAGTTGCCTCGGTGTGCATTCAAGAAAGCGGACAAATCGACCCGGAGGAGGGTTGTTATGCATTGGACCGTTCCCGCAGTGGCTCGGCGGAATGTGGCCGCCGCGACGCTCAAGGCAGCCGGTGCGCTGCCGGTATTGGCGCTGGTCGCGCTCACTACGCGGCCGGCGTTCGGCTTTCAGGATGAGAACGCGCGTGCCGCGGCCGGTCTGCTGGCGATGGGCGCAGTCTTCATCTTCTTCATGGTGATCGTTTGCATTGCAGCGTACATCTACATGGCGCTGTGCCTTCAAACCATCGCGCGCAAGACGAACACGCCCAACGGCTGGCTGGCCTGGGTCCCCATTGCCAACTGTATTCTGATGCTCAATATCGCTCAGAAGCCGTTGTGGTGGATCATTCTACTCTTCATTCCGCTCGTCAACATCGTCATCGGGGTCATCGTCTGGATGCAGATCGCGAAGGCGCGCAATAAGCCCGAGTGGTGGGGCATTCTCATGATCGTGCCGTTAGCCAACCTTGTGGCGCCTGCGTATATCGCCTGGGCGGACTAGCTGACGGCGCACAGCACTGCCCGAACCCGCGGTTTCGCCGCTCAACCTGGCATCTGCGGTCCGGCGGCCTGGGTAAACAACCCGACCTCGGGCGCAGCCCATTGTGTGCACACCACCTTCCATGCCTCCCGATGATGGGCGGGGGGACGGACAGCCTCGAAATGATAAAATGATTCTTCTTCCAGCAGCCGCACTCGGAGGGCAAGACGCGCCCGAGAGTGTGGCTGCGCAACCGTTTGGAGCCTTGGAAAGTGAGTGGAAAGTGGACTTCTCTTGGACGAAGGAACAGCAAGCCCTGCGCCAGTCGGTGATCGATTTTGCGCGCCGCGAGCTCAATCACGACGTGCGCAAGCTCGACTACAACTCCGAGTTTCCTCGCGACGGTTGGAATAAGTGCGCCCGCTTCGGCATCCACGGGCTGATGATCCCCAAAGAGTACGGAGGCCGCGGCGCGGACATTCTTACCACGGTTTGCGCGCTCGAGGCGTTGGGCTACGCCTGCGAGGACAACGGACTCATCTTCTCCATTAACGCCCACATGTGGACCGCGGAAATCCCCTTCCTCCAATTCGGCACGGAGGAGCAAAAGAGGCGCTACCTGCCGAAGCTGACCAGCGGGGAGTTTGTGGGCATCCAGGCCACCACCGAGCCCACTTCCGGCTCCGACGCCTTCAGCCTGCGCACCCGCGCCGATAAGAAAGGCTCCCGCTACGTGCTGAACGGTTCCAAAACGTTCATCAGCAACGCCTCGGTAGCCGACGTGGTAATTGTGAACGCCACCTTGGACCCCTCCAAGGGCGCGGCCGGGGTGACCGGATTCATCGTAGACAAGGGCACGCCCGGCTTCACTATCAGCAAAAAGCTTGAAAAAATGGGCCTGCGCACCTCGCCCATGGCGGAGCTGGCCTTCGACGACTGCGAGGTGCCGGAGGAAAACATCCTGGGCAAAGTGGGAGGCGGCCAGGCCATCTTCACCATTTCGATGGAGTGGGAGCGCATCTGCATCTTCGCGAGTCATGTGGGGGCCATGCAACGAATGCTCGAGGCGTCGGTAAACTACGCCACTACCACCGGCAAAGAGGGCCGCCCGGCAGACGTCCACCCCGAAATTGCCGACAAGATTGCTGAAATGGACGTGCGCCTCGAAACCGCGCGCCTCGCGCTCTACAAAGCGGCGTGGCTGAAGCAGCAGGGCAAACGTCCGCTGCGCGAGGCTGCCATCGCCAAGCTCTCGGTGAGCCGCGCATGCATCGCCACTTGCCTCGACGCCTTGCAGATTCAGGGGCCGCAGGGCGGGCTCACCGAGAACCGCCTGGAGCGCCAGTTTCGCGATGCGATGTCCGGAACGCTCTACTCCGGCACCTCGGAAATCCAGAAGAGCATCATCGCGCGGTGGCACGGGCTGTGAGCCCGCAGGCGACGCTCGCATGGACGAGAGATTGTTCGACTCCCAGCAAGAGGATCGAGTCGTTCGGCAGAGTACTCGGACTCCGCCCCCTGAGCTTCCCACCTGGGACAATGGCACGAAGTATTTCGCGTGGTCGCCTATCCTCCCTATCTCAAGCACACGGTCCGCAGCGCTCTGATCGTGGCGTCGATACTGTTCGTCATCAATCGTCTCGGCGAAGTCATCGCCGGACGTGCCACAGCGGTGACGTGCCTCAGGATCATCACCCTGTTTGTTCCCTACTGCGTCTCGACCCTCGGCGTGCTCGTGGCGAGCCGCTGCCCGAGTTGATGTGAGAAGCGCGTCCGATTAGCGCGGCAGCGGCGCGTCAGGCGGGCCGCCTCACGGCGCGGGCTCGAGAGTGCGCGCCGCTCAGCCAGAGGCGCATTCCACCCGCGAATGCGTTGCGATTGTCGCCCAGCCGGGTACCCGTGGGGAGCTTGCGCAGCCGCCGGGCGTTCCCTCCCCCCAGCACCACGTAGTCCGCCTCCAGCGCGCTCTTGAGCCGTTCGACCACATCGAAGACGTTTCGGCGCCACTTCTTTTTTCCGTAGCGCGTCATGCCCCGCTCACCCACGTAGTCCTCGTAGGTGCGGCCTTTCTTGTACGGCAGGTGAGCCAGCTCCATCGGCTCTACGGTTCCATCGACAATCATCGCCGACCCAAGCCCGGTGCCGAGGCCCAAAAACAGCATCCGTCCCCCCTCGTAGCTTCCGAGCGCCTGCATGGCAGCGTCATTGACCAGTCTCACCGGGCACCCAAAGGCCTTCTCGAAATTGAATCGCACCCATCCGGGGCCGAGGTTGTGCGGCTCAGCAACCGGCCGCCCGTGAAGGACCGGGCCCGGGTAACCGATAGAGACCGCGGAGTATTGCCAGCCGGCCGTAGCCTCTCGCACGTCTTTCAGCATCGTGGCCGCCGTCATCTTGGGCCCCGAGGGTATCTTCACCGGCTCCTTGCGCCCGGTGGCGAGCGCCTTCACATGCTCGCCGCCGACGTCGATCACCAGAATCTTCAAACGATTTCGCGGCATTCATCCTCCGCTGCCAAAAGGATCCGCACCTTGATGGGATGGGCCTGAGCATCCCGTCGCGCTACGTCAATCGACCTCATGAGCAATGCGTACTAAAGGGTCTTCAAGTATTCGATCAGATCCCACTTGTCATCGTCCTTGAGGCCGGCGCCGTAGGCGTGCCCCACGTTCGAGTTCCCCGGAAGACACACCTCATACTTGAAGCCCGCGCGTTCGGCGTCAGGGCCCGAGGAGACGAAGCCCAGGTTTTTGGGATCGTAAACGTCGGAGCCCGTGTAGAACACTGCGGGCCGCTTCTCCGCCGGTTGCAGCAAGTCCCAGACGGTGGGTACGGAGCCGTTGTGCAGATAAGGGGCGCGCGCCCAGACGCCGTCAAGGGGAGTATTGCTGTAGCCGTTCGTCTTGCGGTAGGCGTCGAACTTGAAGGGCGGAGCATTCACGGCGTGGAATCGTTCCACCAGTTCGGGTGTGAAGGAGTCCAACCGGTGGCGGTCGGTGCCGATAACCTCGATCGGGGTCACTTGGCCGGTCTTGGGGGATCCGAAGGCGTGGCAGCCCGCGCACTCGCGGTCGAAGATTACCTTGCCACGCGCTGCTTTCGCCGGGTCGATCGGAAAGGGGAAGGCGGGCGGCTTCAGTTCCAGGAGGAAATCCGTAACTTCCTGAAAGCTCGCCGGGATCACGGACTGCGGCGTGGCGCCCACCGCCATGGCGGCGGCGTAATTGCGCTCGTGAAGATTGTTGTTGTTGCCGTCCCAGTGCAGGTAGAGATTCTCGCGCGGCCGCTGATTCCAGATCTGCGGCAGATCAACGGTGCCGATGGTGTGATCGTCCGGCATGTGGAAGACGTTGAATTTGGTGGGATTGAAAGTATCCACGCGTCCGCGCCCTTCGGTGGGCCGGCTGTCCTGCCAGGCATAGGCGGCCTTTTGCGCCAGCAGACCATGCTTGGCGACGGGGATGATAAGGAACCGGTAGACCAGGCCTGCGAACCACGAGGTCTGATGAACCTGGTTGATCGCGTTCAAAACGTTCGCGGGCGTAAAACGGGGATCGCTGGCGCAATCAAAGAGGAAGTGCTGAAACGACTCGAGGTCGAGACCGTGCGCCGGCGCGCCCAGGATCACCTTGGGCGTGTCGGATGGGGAGGTCCGGTAGGTGCTTGTGTGACAGAGCGAGCAATTGGCCTCAAGGGCTGGATAGCCAATGTGGCGCAGTGAGAATCCCACCGGGGTATCGTGTCCGGGCTCGAAGATGAATCCGAAGGACGCCCAGCCTCCCGGACCCGGCATCTTCTCGGGGAACATCGTCGGGAGCACCTGCCAGATGTAGTACGGCAACCGGCTGTCCGTGCTCAGTCCAATTGCGCCGTACTTGAAGTGCTCCTGTGGCGTTGCGCCTTCAAAGTCTGGCTGCGCCCGCAGCAGGTAGTACCACAAGCCGTAGCCGGCGAGTCCGCCGACCACGACGACTAACGCCAGCGCCACTTTCACCCAGGTGGTGCGCCAGCCGTCCTTGAGCCATGCGCCGAAGCCGTGCAGCGCCCGTCCGGCGCCGCCCAGGCTCACGCGATTCTCGGGCCGCAGGGCGGGATTCAGCAAGAGGAGGAGTACCACGCCGAAGGCCAGATCCGTCCAAAGAGCTGTGCGAACGAATGGGGACGGCGACGGCTGGCGCAGCAGGTAAAACCAGAAGGCGGAAGCGATCAGCCGCGACAATACCACCAGCTTGGTGTAGGTGGGGTGGCGCGAGGGCGCGACGGCCGCGGGCACATAGAAGACGCTGAGTGAGAGCAGCAACGCACCCACGTTCTGAAGCCAGAGCATCGACGTCTCGGGTGGCAGGTCCAGGCCCGCCAGGAGCATGTCCGGCGCGAATATGGCCGGGATGACGAAACAGAGGTTGAGGAGAATTCCGATCCAGACGATCCGGCCGAACCATTTTTCCGCTCTGGCCATCGCAGTTCCTCCTCCCGTGCAATTATTCGAACGCCGCCGCAGTTTCGTGCTCTGCGGATGTCACTGAGTTGCCTCGAGGTGCTCCAAAAAGAAGGGGAAAACGTCGTTCACCGCGTTCTTACCGTAAATGCAGTCGATGTGCCCGTAGCCCGGGATCACGTGGCGCTTGTAATAACGACTCCCGTTGGCCGTCGCCAGATCGTTCATCGTAATTTCGGTGCTCTCGGGCAGGAAGCACTCGTTTCGCGCTCCGTGAATGAAAGCGATCGGAATCGCCAGCCGGTCGAGGTGCGGCAGGTAGACCTCGCGGCCGTCGTAATCCACCAGATGGCCGGTGTTGGTGAGGCGTTGCAGGTGCACGAACGACTTCATGTTGGCCACGCCGAACATCTCATGGAGATTGTCGTGGGTGGCTTCGTTCAAGTTGGCGTGCTCGTAAAGCGGCGCGTACATGAACGTGATGCGGTGGCAGGTGGCGTTGGTGCAGCGATTCTTCAGCTCGATCGGATAGAGCTTCAGCGCCGCATCGTAAACCTTGGCCAGCAGCCCTTCGTGATCGTCCACGTAGGCCGTGAGGGACTCGACACCGACCGCCTTCAAGAACGAGGGCACGTGCAAACCGGTCTTGAGATGGGTGGCCAGTGGCGCCCGGATCTGAGTGGCGATCTGCGACGCCACCGCCGAGCGCACCCCCTTCAGCCCCGCCAGCATGGCCATGAAAAAGGTGGTGGAGCCCCAGCAGTGCACCACCATCTGCACGCTCCTGGCGCCGGTCAGCTCGAGCACCTTGGCCACGGCGGCCGGGTAATCGCGGGTGGCCACGTCGTCGCCGCTCGCCTGCAGCGTAGCCGCGGGGAGCGCGATACTCGACCGGTAATCGAGCAGCCAAACGTCGTAACCGTGGGCGAAGAGGTATTCGAGCAGGTTGGTTTCGATGGTGTCCATCGAGAAGATAAGGCTCGAGACGCCGAGCCCGTGCGACAGAATCACCGGCCCCTTCGCGCCGCCCTGGTAGCGGGTGAGACGCAGGGAGACGCCATCAACCGTTTTGAAGAACGCCACCTGCGGCGCGGCCGCGCGCAACGGGCGCTTCGGGCGCGGCGGAGCGTCGGCGTTGAAAACGGCAGGCTGCGCGAACACGTCCGCGTACGTGTCGAACAGCGGTCCCAGGAAGAAGCGCGCGAACCGGGCGGTTTCTCTGAGGCGCTGATCGACGCTGCCCGCGTTGATCACCTTCATGGTGGTGAGCTGGCGGGCAAAATCCTCGGGGGCGATGCGGAGCATTCCCTTGCCGAGGATCGGGCTCGCCGGGCTGGCGCCGTCGTAAATCGTGATGTAAAGCGTGGTGGTGGCCGGCCATACCGCGAACACGAAGTCCGGATGCGTCACCTTGAAGCCTTCGAAGGCGTAGGTGCGGCCTTCGTCCGTCACCATGTTCATGCGGTATTGCATGTTGTGGGTGTCAACGTTGTTGGCGTCCACCGTAAAGAGATTGAACCGTCCCTCGGCGATAGTGAGCGGCTTCGGCGACAGCGCCGGCGCCACCACCGTTCCCACCATGCGCGCCTCGTGCGCCGGATTCGACATCATGTCGTCCAGATCCTCGCTGGCAATGGTCAGCGTAAACTGAAATGGTGAATTGGCGGTCTTGCCCTGGTCGAATCCTTGCTGGAAGCTGGCGTCGATCTGAAGCGGCGCCGAGGGCGTCCGAACCTCTCCGGAAAAGAATCCCTTCATGGTTTCCGTGAATTCGATCCCGGGCTTGGCGGCCGCAACCGCGCGCGGCGCGGAAGGCAGTTTGTACTCGATCTGCCAGCCGCGGTCCTGCGCCAGAAGGGCCACAGCCCGCTCGGCCACGGCGGAAATGGTGAGTAGAGGATTCACGCCCAGCGGGCGCGGAATCACCGAGCCGTCCACCACGTATAGATTGTCGTAAACCGCCGCTCCCGCCTTGCCCGAAAATACCTGGCCCTTGTGGTTCACCACACCGCCCGAGGCGTCGTCCGCCATTACGCAGCCGCCGAGAGGGTGCACGGTGGTGAGGTTGCTGTGAAGCAGCTTGCTCCAGAACGGATTGTGGACGAACGTTCCTCCCAACGCCTCGGTGGCCTGCCTCAAACGGTCGTTGACCTTCTGGAAGACAGGTTGCTCGCCGACGCCAGGCCAGTCGAGGTGAAAGTTGCCCTGGTCATCCAGGCGCATGCGGCCGCTGGCGTTGTCGTGCGTCATCACCAGGTAAGTTTGGGTGCGATTCACCGCGCCGCGGTAGGGACCTTCGAAATCGGTCAACAATTCGCGGGCCTTCTCGCGAATGCGTTCCGCCACTGCCACCGGCTCCGGCGTGCCGGCCACGGCTGCCGCCGCTGCGAAGGCCCCGGGCAGAAAGTCGCCGAGGGGCCCGGGCGGCGAGCCTTCTTCGGCCACCATACCCTCCTCCAGCACTTCCTGATGACGCATGTCGATAATGCCGGAAATGCAGGGCCCGACGGGCGGAATCCGGCCGGGCTTATGATGGCCCCAACCGACGCCGTTGATCACCTGTGCCGTGTTGTAGCCGAAGGCCAGCACGTCGCCATTGCCGGTGAAGCGCTCGCCCAAGCGGTCTGAGAGCGCAAGCCCGCGCTGGGCCGAACGGAGCAGAATTTCCGTGGAGCCGAGGGCGCCCGCGCCCAGCACCACCAGATCAGCGCGAATGGAGATCAGAGGCGCTTTGAACACCGCCCGGCCGGTCCCCAGAATCTCGCACTGCACGTTCCACCCGTCTCCCTGCCGCTCGATGCTGCGGACGGAGACCTCAGTGAAGATCTCGGCGCCGTGATTCCAGGCGTCGGGGAGATAGTTCATGATGAGGGTGTTTTTCGCGCCGTAATTGCACCCCGTAACGCAATCGCCGCAGCAGGTGCAGCGGTGCTGCTGAACGCCCACGTGGTTCGCGCCTTCGACGGTGAAGTTCACGTTCAACGGCGGGCGGTAGAACTTCTGGTCCAGATGTTTCGCAGACTGCTCCAGGGCGCGAAGCTTCGGGAGATCGGGCGCGTCTGGCGGGTAGGGTGTCGGCTTCAGCATCTCCTCGGCGCGCTGGTAGCCCTCTTCGAGCGGCGTGGCGTGGTCCAGCTCGAGGATGCGGTCGGCCGGCCGGGCGTTGCGGAGCTGGCGCGGCCAGCTTGGGTCGTCAAACACTCGCGGCTCCGCCCGCAAGGCTACGTTGGCGTTCACCAGGGAGGTTCCGCCCAGGCCGCAGCCAACGAATATGTTGATGTCGGGATTCACGTGCAGGTCGTAAAGGCCCGTGGGCGAACCCACCTGAGTGCCGTCCGGGAGGTGGGTCTGGAACTCCAAGACCGCCTCGGTGGAGCGGCTGGGGTAGTCACCCGGCTGGAACTCCCGCCCGCGCTCGAGCACGCACACCTGCTGCCCCGCCCGGGCCAGCCGCGAGGCGGCGATAGCCGCCCCGTAGCCCGACCCGACGACCACCACAGTGTAGCGGTCTTTTATGGTTTCAATGGGAGATGACAGGCGACCCATACGGGCTCCTTGATGCGGTGGTTTCGGTGTAGGGGCTATTCACGGCCGTGCCGGGTCGCGCCGACCGCCCGATCCCGGGCGCAGGGCGCCTTAATTCCTTGAAAATCAGCAAAAAAGCACCGGGAATGAATCGAACCCGCAGATCCCACCCTATCCCCTGTAAATTCATAAGCTTAACCCCGATAATTCGTTTTGCTCAAACCGGGTTATATTGTTTGGAATCATCAACATCCAGCGTCCAATTCGTTTTGGCCGGCGAGCCTCGGAGATGTAACGTCGCGAGGCTACGTTACATCCTGCCCTTCAAGCCCAAAGTACGCCAAGCTGCCGGCGAACCAACCGATCCGGCACATCACAAATTATCTCCAAGCAGGTCAACAACTTAACCTGCGCAGTTCGATTTTCAGAATCTCGCGTATCTCACTCAATCCAAAAGAGATCACCTGTCCAGTTCGTTCTCGCCACCTTTTGCCAGCCGCCACCCCTAACGCTGAAGGGTCAAGTGAGTCGAGGCGCGCTGGAAGCGCTGCATATTTCATTTACCATGATAGTACATCACTCTTAAGTTATCTGTCAAGCCCTTTTTGGTCGTCTCGTCTTGGGCCGGCTGATTGGCGCTCGGCCGTGATCGCCGCCCACGACCCCAGACGGCACCCCCTCATGGCGCCACGATCGGGTTATAGGGCTCATACTCCCGAATCACAAACTGGTTCGTGAAGGCGAGGAAGCGAAGCTGCCCTTGCGCCTTGAGCCCGGGATCGTCCGTTCCGGTTACCTGGAACGAGGCCACGAACTGGGCAAAGCTCGCCACCGCCGCCGGGTCCTCAAAGGTCTTGAACTTCAGCAGCCCCGTGCCGAGTTCCCTTCCGTCGGTCGTGTGGGTAAGGTGGCAATAGGCGGTGGTGTAGTCGTGCAGCACCTCCTGCGCGCCGGCGATGTTAGTGTCCGGGTCGCGCTGCATGTACTTTTTGGCGAAAAAGAGGCACTCGTTCTTCTGCGCGTCCTGGAAGTAGAGGTGGTAGTCCATTTCGGCTTCCTGGGTAACGGGGTTTACGCGCAGATAGTTAAAGTAACTCTTGAGGGGGTCGATGGTAAAAGTCGCCGGCCCCTGCCCGCCAAAGTCCCCGAACTGGATGGTCCCCGAAAGCTGGGCCTCGTGCTCGGTGCCTTCGAAGAACTCGTTGAGATCGCGAATCAGCATGTGCACCTGGAAACTGCAGGCGACGCCCCCGGCCGGAGCGCCCGAGGCCGGGACGCGGGCTTCGATTTGAAGATCCCCGGACCGGCCCGCCGGCACGGAAAACCCGGGGAAGAAAGTGCCCACCATCTGCTCGTCGAACTCCATGTGCAATCCGTCGGGCATGCGAACGTCGAGCAGAGGCTCGAGGAAAACCGTGGCCGGCATCTGCCCCGCCTGGCTGCGGGTAAGGGTGTAATCGAAGCCGAATTGGGACTGGCCGTTGCTTCCGGTGGTCACGTGAAAGAGTCCGAGCCCGCCCGGCCCGAACAGGTTCGCGAGACCCGGTGGAGTGCTGGTGACGTACTTACCCACCATGAAGTCGTCGGACACGCAGCGAATTTCGTCGTGGAAGGGTGTGAAGTCGTGCAACTCGAAGTGGTCCGCTCCCAGCACCGGCTCGACGAGGCCTTCGAGCAGGCCCATGAAATTGTAATGCGCTTCGATGCGGCCGTCGGGCGTCAGATCGAATTGCAAATAGGCCGCCACGCCCGTGTCGGTGGCGTTGGCCACCGCCCTCATCTCCCAAACGCCGGCGAGTTGCTTCGGCGTGGGCGCCGGCGAGCGTTGGTAGAGCATGTCGTGGTCGGCCGCGGTCATGTCGTCAAGCCCATAAACGCGGGTCATCGGAAAGGTCACCAGTCGCGTGCCGTTCGGATAGTCACCCAGGTAGACGCGGCCAATCAGCAGGTTTGGGTTGATCACCTTGAAAATGTCGTAAAACACGTTCCACGGCGGGTCCGTGTAGCGCAGCAGGACGTACTTGCCGGCCTCGAGGGTGCCCGTCGGCTTGTCGAAGCTCACCTCCTCTAGAGTGTTGTTGACGTTGATGCGGCCGTCAGAGTCGCTCGTCACGCCGATCATGCCCGTGGCGGTGCGGCTGAATTTCTTCTTGAAGCCGGCGGCGAGGGCGGTGGAGAGCTGGTTCAGGATGCTGCCCTTCGGGAAGAAGCCCTTCCAGGCTGAGTCGTTGCGTACGATGCCCTGCGCCAGGTCAACGGACCACTGCCCCGTATTGACCATCACGTCGATCGGCTGGCTATCGACCCGGCTGAAGATGCGCTCCAGATCGGCCTCGTCGTCGCCGATGGCCTCCAGCGGGTCGATGGCGTGGACCGCCGCCTGGGCGGGCGGTGCGGGATAAGCCTGGCCCTGGAAGTTCTGCACCAGGCGCTCGGCCACGCGCTCCGTGAGCGCGGAGATGGTAAGAAACGGGTTGACGTTGAGGGCGGAAGGCAGCAGCGCGCCGTCCGCCAGGAAGAGGTTCTGGTGGACGCCGCCCTGCCCGTTGAACACCCGCCCGAACTGATCGGTGGCGCCTTGCATGTAATCTTCACCCATGGGGCAACCGCCGATGGGATGGGCGGTGATGAGGGTGTTCATGTTGGTGATGCTCCACAGCGGGTTGGCAATGAAGTTGGCGTCGAGCGCGCGGGCGTGGCGGCGCATTTCCTCGTTGATGATGGTAAAGATGGGCTCGCGGCCGGCGCCGTCCCAGTCGATTTCAACTTTGCCGTTCGGGTCGATCGCGCTGGTGTTCAGGCGAATGGTTCCCTTGGCGTCGTCGCTGGCCATCACCAGATAGAACATACTGTGGTTCAAGGCATTGTCCGCCACATAGGGTGCGAAGGGATTGTCGCGGGCAAGGCGCGCGGCCTCCGCCGACTCGTCCCCAACGATGGTGGGCTCGCCGCCGAGCGCGCCGAACGCCGTCATGAACGCGCCCACGAACGCTGAGGGGTAGGAGAGGTCCTCCACCGTGAAGCGCTGGCCGACAGGGAGCGACGGGTTGTAGCGGATGGCGCTCACAATGGTGGGCCCGGGCGCGTCCGTCTTGCTCCAGGGGTTCTCAGGGTGATTGCCGAAACCGAGCACGTCCGTCCGGTAGGTGGAATTGAAGGCGATGCCGAAGAAGTCGCCGTTGCCGCTGAAGCCCGTTCCGGCGCGCGGCGAAAGCGAGAGCCCGTGGTTTGCGGAGCGCAGCAGAATCTCGGTGCTGCCGATCGACCCCGCCGAGAGCACCACGGTGCCGGCGTCGAGGGTGAAGCCCTCGGGAAAGAGGTTGCCTGGGAAGTCGCTTCCGTAACGGCGGCCGTGGATCCTCCAGCCGCCGCCGTCGAGCTTTTCCACCCAATCGACGTGCACCTGCGTGAAGATCTCGGTGCCGTTGCGCTGGGCGAGCGGCAGGTAGTTCATGTAGAGCGTGTTCTTGGCGCCGACGTTGCAGCCGGTCACGCAGTCGCCGCAATCGGTGCACGGCTTCTGCGGCACGCCCTGCGCGTTGGGGCCGTCCACGGTGAAATTCACCACGATGTTAAGGGGGCCGGCATCAAGGCCGAGTTCGGTGGCGCGGCGTTGCATGGCCTCTACCTTGAGCAATTGGCGGGCCCGGGGGTGAGGGTTGGCGGCGAGCATCTGGCGGGCCCGGTCGTAGTAGGGGTGGAGAACCTCGCGCGTGATGGAGCGCGGCCAGGCGGATTCCTGGAACACCTCTTCGTCGGGCATGATGGCCACGTTGGCGTTCACCAGCGAGGTGCCGCCGAGACCGGAGCCCTTGATCACCGCGATGTCCTTGTAAACCAGAAAGTCGTAGAGGCCGAGCGGATTAGTGAGCGGATTGTAGGCGGCGGCCGTCGCAGCCGGGAGCGTGTCGGGAAACTGCCCCACCGGCCATTCCTTGCCGCGCTCGAGAATGCAGATGGATTTCTTGAGCCCCGCTCCGGAGAGCCGGGCCGCCGTGATGGCCCCGCCGTATCCGGAGCCGATCACCACCACGTCGTAAGCCTTTTGCCTCTGGTTCCAGTCTTTGGCGAGCATATTCTCCCCTTTCGCGCTTCACCTGCGATTCGCTGCGGCGCGGACGCTAGGTGAGGGATTGTGTGTACACCGGCGTGTCTTCGTCGCTGTCCTGGTAGTAGGAAACCGTTCCCGAAGCGCCGTCGAGCGAGATGATGGCGTAACCGTGATTGTAGAGGCCGCCGGTAGTGCCCACTCGCAGGAAATGGCCATCGTCGCCCTTGATCAACGGAACGTCGGGGAATTTCGGCTCTTTGACGAGCTCATCGATGCCCACCGGGAAGGCACCGTGGCCCAGGCAACAACTCCTGGCCAGGCCTTTGTAGGCGTCATACACCACGAAATTGTGCTCATGCCCCCAGATCCACAAGCTCACCTGCGGCAGCACCGGCGCCACCTGGGGATAAAGCCGCAAATTGATTTCGCCGTTGGCGATGGAATCGAATGCCGTAAAAAGCTGGTGGTGCGAAAGCAGAATGCTGCGCCGGCCGCCGGCGTTGTTGACCTTGTCGGTCAGCCAGGTCACCTCAGTATCGTGCAGATAGGTGGCGCCTTCGCCCCCACCCGTGGGGTTGTGGTCGTAGAATCCCGTGTCGAGCGCGACAAACTGCCAATTGGCGTTGCGCAGGCAGAAGTAACTGGCGGGCTGGCCGAGCTGCTTGATCATCTGGTAGTACGGTACGCCGCCCGAGTACATGTCGTGATTCCCGGCCAGGGAAAAGGTTGGAATGCGGTCGAGGCTGTCGCCGAGATTCAGGATCCCTTTCCAGGGTTGGAGGAAATAATTCGTGATCTCGAACTGCGTGCCGGCGTAATAGATGTCGCCCAGGTGGATCACCACGTCCGGGTTCTTGTTCGCAATCTGCTTCAAGACCAGCTTGGCCGCGTCCTGGCCGGTGCCCCAATCGCCCACAATGGCAACGGTGGCCTTGGCAGGCAACTTCTTGGGATCGTCAATCACGAAATCGCCCAGGTTCTGATAGATGACGTAGGGAATCTGCTTCTGCTGGGCGAGGAAGTAATCGGCGTATTTGGCGGCGGCTTCCGCATAGAGGGGGTCGCAGTCGCCGAACTTGGCCAACTCGCTCTTGTAGCGCTCCTTGTCAGCCTCGTTGCCGAGGATAGTTGCCTTGGCCAGCTTCATCGCCGTGAGGGAGCAAAAGCCCGCCGTCTGGGCCAGCCCCTCCGTGGCGGGGTGAACGGCCGTCGCGGCCTGCATCGGCAGACCGCTCGTCTTCTGGTTGCCATAGGCGATGGCTTCCGCAGACATGGGGTCTGGCGTGTCGGGCCGGCCGGTGACGGCCACCGGACCGCCCACGGCCTCCGTCTGCGCGCCGGCGGCGCGCTTGGCCGCAGCCTCATCCACCGCGGATTGCCAGATCGAAAGCTCAGGATCGTGAAACTGCTTGTATCGTCCCATGGGCTTTGCTCCCCTCCCCTCACACAGACGTCATGGCGCGAAACAGATCCACCAGTCCCGCGCCCTGGTGAGCGCGGTCGCGGCCGAGATCGGTGGCCGTCTTCAAAAAGATCGCCTTCACGCGCTCCGGGTCGGCCCGAAATTCGGGATGGCCCGACAGAAACGCGGCGATGGCGCCCGAAACGTGCGGCGCCGCGGCGCTGGTGCCGCTCATTTCCTCGTACGCGTATCCCTTATCGAGATGAACGGAGCACGAAATCACCTTCTCGCCGGGCGCCACCAGGTCCGGCTTCATGCGGCCGTCGCCGGTAGGGCCCTTCGAGGAAAAATAGGACACGCCGTAGCGATGGGGCGCGCTCTTGTGCACCGAACCCACCACAATCGCGGCTTCGGTGTTGGCGGGATCGGTGATAGACGAACCCACCGAGACCGCCACCTGCTGGCCGCTGTCGAGCGTGATCCGGCCGTAACCCCAGTTGCCGCACGAGATGACGACGATCAGCCCCGAATTGACCGCGCGCGTCACTTCTTCGCACAAGGGGCTGTAGCCGCAGCCGTAGCTCTGCGGGTCGTAAGGGTACCCCAGGCTCATGTTCACGCCGTCAACGCGGGTGGCTTGGCTGGCGTCGTTCACCTTGCGCAGGTATTCCAAGGCGCGAATGGCGGTGGAAGACGATCCCGTGCCGTCGTCGTTCAGCACCTTGACGTTGACCAGCCTGGCGAGCGGCGCCACCCCGGAGGGGCCGGCGGGCAAGTCCGTCACTTCGGGCTCAGCCTGCTCTTCGAGAAACCTGGCGGCCCGCGCGGGCGCGCCCTCCGGGGCACGGCCGGCGATGATCCCCGCCACGTGCGT
Organism: Terriglobia bacterium; assembly: GCA_035516075.1. Classification (GTDB taxonomy): domain Bacteria; phylum Acidobacteriota; class Terriglobia; order UBA7540; family UBA7540; genus Gp13-AA77. The sequence continues at coordinate 23,570 of DATJAQ010000235.1, forward strand.
GCCGTGCCCGTTCAGATCGTCGAGCGTATTCGAAATGGAAAAGTTGTGGCTCAGCGAGGCGTCCACTGTGCCATGGGTTGCGAAGTGCGGGTGTTCGGCGTGAATGCCGGTGTCCATGACAGCCCAAGTGATCCCCTGGCCTCGCGCGTCAAAAGTGCGCCAGCAGGGCGCAGCCTTGACGGTCTCGGTGGATTGGAGCAGGTGAGCGTAAATGGCCTCGTCCTTCCAGATCTGATACACCCAGGCCGCCAGCTTGGCAAGCTCTTCGATCTGGTCTGGAAGGAGCGCGGCGAAGATGTAAAAGTCGCTCTCGGTGAACCCGAGGTCGCGAGCGGCCAGGTATGCTTTGACTTTATCTTTGGCCGGTCCAACGCCCAGTTCGGGCCGGTCCTTCGAGTCGCGCAGGCTGATGATGACCGGGATGGCTTGGGGAGCGGGCTTCCCCGCCTGCTCCTCCATTTGGCGCTTCACGGGACCTGAGATGACGAAGCTTTTGAAGCTCGGGATGTGGTGGGGGCCGCTCATCAGAAACCTCGACTGCCGGCGCCAAGCCGCCGGGGCACTCGCCGCATCGCGAATGGGAAAAGGTAAGAGCAAACTTATAGACTAAGCATTGCTAATTGTCAAAAAAAATCTCCTCCGGCTCCGGGTTGCACAAGTGGGTGACAACCAATTGTGACCGGGGATGGTCTGAGTGTCTGGCTAAGGCTTCGGCGCCAATCCGAAGCAGTAGATGTTGGAGTCGTGGTCCACCGCGTAGACTCTGCCGTCGGCCACGGCCAAACCGCTAAAGTGCACCCAACTCGTCATGGCGTCGCCGCTTTGATAGAGTTCCTTGCCGGTTCGGGCGTCGAGGGCGCGCAGAACCGCGTTGTGCGTGTTCTCGCCGCGCTGCTGGTCCGTAAGCCCCTTTTGGCCCGAATAGATCACCTTCGCGCCCACCGTCTGCTGAGTGTTTTCGCCGGTGGCGAGTGCGAATACCACCCCGTTGGCAATCGCCACCGGCTCAGGCACGTCGAAGTCCCCTGAGATCCACGCCGGTTTCAAGACAGGCTGATGCGTAGCCGGATCGAGCGCGACATGGAAGGCCATGATGCATCCGTGCGGGTTGGGGCCATTGGCGAGCGGAAACGCGGGCGCCTGCTTTGAGACCGGCCCCCAGATAGGTACATAGACCCAAGTAGTGCCATCGCCGTCCCGCCAGGAAGAAAGCTCGCCCCAAATGCCTTCTTCCTCAAAGGCTAGCTCATCGTTCGCGAGTTTCAGGGCGTCGAGGGGCGTCTGATGATCGCGGGTGCCGAGTGAGTCGGCGTCGAGCAGGTAGAGGATGCCTTCCTTGCCTCCGCCCGCCACCAGGCTGAAGTTCCGGTAGGGGAGCCAGATCACGCTGGCGGCTGAAATATCCAGGTCGTAGCGCGTCAGTTTCTCAAAGTTCAGCGGCGAAAAATAGTCCTTTACCTCGAGTGCGCCGGGCGAGGCCGCGATCACGCTGCTACCATACTCACCTTCTGCCGGGTTGAATGCGCCGTCGCCCGTGGAAGCGAAAATGCGACCGTCGGCCGCGATTGCGACCCCCGCCCGGCCCCAAATGCCGCCGCCCCACGAATTTGCAACAAACAAGTCGCGCACTACAGGGCGCAGTGGACGGCGCGCGTCCAGGGAGTAAATACCCGAGCGCGCGCCCCCGCAGCCCTGCGAAATCGAGGTATAGATAACGCCGTCGCGAAGATTCAGGCTCCAATTCTTGGAGTAAGCCGGCACGAACGGCGCCGGGCCGAACTTCACCCCTCCGGTACCCAGGTCAAGCCCGTAGAGAGTTCCGTCCGCGGCGATCGTGTAAATCTCCTGACGGCTCTTGTCGATGGTCGGCGTGTCGTTGAGGTTGTTCGGGCACAGCCACATGCCGGGGTCCTTAGGCAAAACGTGGGCTGTAAATTTCCGAGTCCAGAGGATTCCGCCCGTTTTTTCTTCCAGGGCGTAAACCACATCGGAACTTCCCGCCACGTAGACTACGGTCCGCAGGCCGGCCGCTGTCATGACGTCGTCCGCCACCAGCGGGGCCGTTAGCGCCGTCAGCGACTTCGGCTCGTTGTGGAGTTTCACCTTCCAGAGGAGCTTGAGGCCGCCCACGTTTTCAGGGGTCAACGCCGTTTCTTCCGCCGCCCAACCGGAGCGCTGCGGATCATGCCCGAAGGTCGGCCAATCGCCGCCGAGCAGGGGGATGCAGATGAGTGACACGATAGAGGCGATGGCCAGAACCGTCAGTACGCGGCGCTTCTGCATTTCTCGCTCCTCCCAGGCCTTCGACCGCCGTCCGCCCGCGGACACGGCCGGCCCCGGATAGCCTACCAAAACGGCCGTTTAGTCGGGGTGAAAATTGCGCGCCGGCATGGATTTTTCGCGCGCCACGCGCGTCGAGCCGGTCGCGGCCCTCCGCCACAAGTGGCGGACTGGCCCGGTTTTCTTTTTGACATCGTCCGGCCTTCGGCGCATAAAGGAATTGAGGGCGCAACGGGAGGAGCTACGGCGATGGCGACCGAGATTGCAGAGAAGCAGGAGTTTCCCCTTTGGATTGGCGATGAACTGGTGCGCGGAGGGTCTCCCCGCACCATCAGCATCCCCTACGACGGCACCCCGGTGGCGGAGGTTTACGATGCCGACGTCTCCGCATTGGAGCGTGCGGTGGAGGCTGCGGAGGCGGGCGCGCGCGCCATGGCCGCCCTCACCCTCTACGAGCGGGCCCAGATCCTCGATCGTTTGCGACAACTGCTGGCTGAGCACGCGGGTGAATTCGCGCGCCTGATCGCGAGCGAGAGCGGCAAGCCGATTCGCGAGGCTCGCACCGAGGTGGAGCGCGGCCAGCAGACCCTGCTGGCCTCCGCCGACGCGGCCCGCGGGCTGCACGGCGAGGTCGTGCCCATGGAGGCGAGCCCGTCGGGCAAGGGCCGCTGGGCCATGACGGTGCGCGAGCCGCTCGGCATCGTGGGCGCCATCACGCCCTTCAACTTTCCCCTCAATCTCGCCCTGCACAAGATCGGCCCGGCGCTCGCTGCCGGAAACAGCGTGATTCACAAGCCCTCCGAGAACACGCCCCTCAGCGCGCTGCGGCTGGCTCCGCTGGTACGCGACGCCGGCGCCCCCACCGGCGCGTACAACGTCGTCACCGGGCCGGGCGAAACCGTAGGCGACTGGCTGGTGCGCAACCCCCGCCTGGCGCTGATTACCTTCACCGGCAGCGTCCCGGTGGGCGAGCAGATTCGCGCCCGCGCCGGACTGCGCCGCGTGGCGCTCGAGCTCGGCAACAATTCCTCGGTGATTCTCGAGCCCGACTCCGACCTCGATTTCATGGTCCCGCGTTGCGTGACGGGGAGCTTTGCGCACTCCGGCCAGGTCTGCATTTCGGTTCAGAATATTTACGTTCACGAAACCATCGCCGGCGAATTCGTCCGGCGCTTCGTGGAGGGCGCGCGGGCGCTGCAGATCGGTCACCCGCTCGAGGACAGCACGGAAGTGTCGTCGCTGATCAGCGTCCAGGAAGCCCGGAGGGTGGAGACCTGGGTGAGCCAGGCCCGCAAGGCGGGCGCACGCCTGCTCACGGGCGGCGGGCGCCACGAGGCCACCTTGGAGCCCACGGTGCTGGACGACGTCCTGCCCCACCTCGACGTCGCCTGCAAGGAAGTGTTCGGTCCCGTCGTGGCCCTGCACCGCTACGCCCGGCTGGAAGACGCCATCGCCGAGGTCAATTCCGGCGAGTACGGCCTGCAAGTGGGCCTCTGCACCCAGAACCTCGGCAACGCCTTCCGCGCCGCCCAAATGCTGCGCTTCGGCGGTGTCATCGTGAACGACGTGCCCGCCTACCGCGCCGATCATATGCCGTACGGCGGCGCCAAAAGTAGCGGGCTCGGCCGCGAAGGCCCGCGCTACGCGGTCGAGGAGATGACCGAGTTGAAGCTGATCTGCTGGAAGGCGTGACCTGCCTTTCGTGCAGATCAATCGTCAATCGGCAATCGAATCAAGCGCAGGCACGGATGCTGAACGAGCGCAGGTCGTTCATCAGCGCGGCAAACTGCGGGACGTCGAGCGATTGTGCGCCGTCGGAGAGCGCGTGCTCCGGACGCGGGTGGACCTCAATCATCAGCCCGTCCGCGCCGATGGCCGCCGCGGCGCGCGAGGCGGGAGCCACCAGGCGGCGCTGGCCGGTGCCGTGCGAGGGATCGACGAGCACCGGCAAATGAGAAAGCTCCTTCACCAGCGCCACACCGCCCAGGTCGAGCGTGTTGCGCATGGCAGTTTCGAAGGTGCGAATTCCGCGCTCGCAAAGCACCACGTTGGGATTGCCTCCGGACAGCAGATACTCGGCGGCCAGCAGCCATTCGTGCAGCGTAGCCGAGGGGCCGCGCTTCAGCAGCACGGGCTTGGGGCAGGTCGCGAGCCTCCTCAGCAGCGCGTAATTCTGCATGTTGCGCGCGCCCACTTGCAGCAGGTCGGCGTGCTCAGCCACCAGTTCCACCTCCTCCGGACTCAGCACTTCGGTGACGATGGGCAGTCCGGATGCGTCGCGCGCTTCGGCCAGCCACGCCAGGGCCTGGCGCCCCAGCCCCTGAAACTCGTAGGGCGAGGTGCGCGGTTTGTAGGCGCCGCCGCGCAGCATGTGCGCTCCGGCGGCCTTGACTCTGTGGGCCGTCTCGGAAATCTGCTGCCGCGACTCCACCGAACACGGACCCGCAATCACCACCAGGTGGTCACCGCCGATGGCCACGCCCGCCACCCGCACCACGGTGGTGGGCTGCCCGGCCTTCCGGCTGGCCAGGCGATACGGAGGCTCGGCAACGGTGGTCGCAATCGGGGAGTGGCGCTGGAGGGCGCGGCCCGCGCACATCGCGCGTTGCGTTCGTTTGGATGCCAAGACAGGTTGACTGTTATTCATCGGACTCTCCCTTGTAGATCTTCAAGACTGCTCACACTCACCGCTGCGGCGGGATACAAACCCAGCACTCGCACCTCCTGGGTCGCGGCTCGCAGCTCGTCGAGCGCCCGCTCCCGGCCCTGAGTCGATTCCGCCGCCACGTCTACAAAGAACTGGTACTCCCACGGACAGCCGAGGATGGGACGGCTTTCGATCTTCAGCAGATTCACGCCGTGGCGCGCGAAGGGCTTGAGAGCCGCGAGCAGCGCGCCCGGGCGATGCGCGAGGCGGATGGCGAGCGTCATCTTGTCCGCCGCCGTACCGGCCGGCAGTTCCAGGGCCTCGACGGCGGACTCGGGTCCCGCGAGCAGCAGCACGAAGCGGGTGAAATTCCGGGTGTTGTCCTGTACGTCGGCGGCCAGAATCACCCCGCCGTATCGCTCCGCCGCCCGGCGGCCCGCAATGGCGGCGCGCGCACGGTCTCCGCTGGACACTACCGAGCGCGCGCTGCCCGCGGTGTCCTCAGCAGCCACGCGCTTCCACTCGGGATGCTCCGTGAACAGGCGCTCGCATTGGGCGAGCGCCATGGGGTGCGACTCCACCGAACGGATGTCCGCAAGCCGCGCGTCCGCGCAGCCGATCAGGTGGTGCTCGATGGGCAACACGGTCTCGGCCGCGATCCAGAGCTTGTGCTCGAGCAGCAGGTCGAAGACGCGCAGCACCGAGCCTGCCAGGCTGTTTTCGATCGGTACCAGCAACGCCTGGGCGGCGCCCGCGGCCAGGGCGCCGAAAGTGGCGTCGAAGGTGGGGCACGGCAAGGTGACGGCGCTTTCGCCAAACAGCCGGATGGCCGCTTCCTCGCTGAAGGCGCCGGCTTCGCCCTGGAAAGCTACGCGGGCGTACTTGGGGTTTAGGCGCACTCAGGCCTCCGCGCGCCGCAGGGTTGCGCCCGAGGTGCGGCCTGCGCGCGGCGCGACTCGGACAGAATGGCGCGATACAACCGCTCCACGGCTTCGGGCGCAAGCGGCCCGCGGTTGCGCTCCCGGACGCGGGCCAGCACCTCCCCTTCGCGCCGGCCGTCTCGAATGCTTAACCCGGCTGCGCGCTTGTGTTCGGCGAGCTCCAGCGCAAGCTGCGTCCGGCGGTTGAGCAACTCGAGCAGTTCAGCGTCAAGAGTGTCGATCTGCTCTCGTCCGCGTTCGAGGGATACTGAGATCATCATCCTCCTCCTGAAATGCCCGGAAAAACAAAATGGCCGCGACCTCCTTGGGAGATCGCGGCCAGTCTGGAACTTGCTCGGCTTGAGGGGGCTACTCTTTCGTCATCCGCGCACAGTCGCCAGCCTGCCCGCCTCCCCAAAGTAGAAGGGGAAGCGGCAGCTAAAGGCGAACTGGAATGTGCGCGTCATGACGTTTGTAGCCTTACCGCATGGTGCGAAAACTGACTATACGGGAATCACGGGACGGTTGTCAACCGGCGCCCGTTCGGCGAGCGCGAAAAAACACGTTGACACGGCGGATCGATCGTGGCATTCTAGTATGCCAGAGGAAATAACGATGGAATATACTACCAATTCCCTCGACAGGCGCCGCAAGCCCGCCGCCATGCACGGCACTCGGTGCGCCGGGATTTCAGCCGCGCTGAACCGGGCTCCGGCGACACGGCCTGCCGGTTCAGAAGGCGTCGCTGGGTCGCTTGGGGGAGAGCTGGGTTGAGAAAGTCCAGAAATACGATCGAAGCCGGAATGTTGTTTAGAATCAGCTCCGCTTTAAAACGAACCAACCAAATAGCTGAAAACAGGCAAGTTAAGCCAAAGCTGAGATAAGTACATTATCATCAACGAAATAGCTTGAAAATGTGATCGTTTTCCGCAGTCGCGTCTGCCCGTCCCGTCAAATATAAGAAAACAAACATGTTATCAGAAATATCCCGTCAAGTTACTGATGCGCAAAGCTTTATATCGGGCTCGTGGCACCCTTCCTTAACCCGTGCTCTTCATGCCGAAGGCAATTCCGCCCACGGTGATCTGCAGGGCTCGCAGCAGCTCCGGCCTTGGCTTGCGCGATTTTCGCCACTCTTCGAGGAAGCGAATTTGAAGCATGTTGAGCGGATCCACGTAGGGGTTTCGCAGGCGAATGGACTCGGCTAGCCTAGGCTGGTCGGCCAGCAGGTGAGAGCGGCCGGAGACCAGCAGCACCATGCGCCGGCTGCGCTGGAACTCCTCCTCAATCCGGCCGAAGATCGCCGTCCGCAGGCTGGCGGGCTGCACCAGGCCGGCGTAACGCCGCGCGATGTCGAGATCGGTCTTGGCCAGCGACGCCTCCGCATTTTCAATCAGGATGCTGAAGAACGGCCAGCGCCGGTACATCTCGCGCAGCACCTCCAGTCCCTTCGGGCTGCGCTCGCCGGCGAAGCTTGCGAGCGCGCGTCCGAGCCCGTACCAAGAAGGCACGAAGTGGCGCGATTGCGTCCAGGCGAACACCCACGGAATCGCGCGCAGATCGCGGAGGTCGCGGCTCGCCCGGCGGCGCGACGGACGCGAGCCGAGCGGGAGATGCTCGATGAGATCGATGGGCGTAGCCTGGTAGAAGTACGGCGCGAAGTCAGGCGTTTCGTACACAAGCTCGCGGTAGAAGGCGCGGCTGCGCGCGGCCAGTTCCCCGGCGTGCGTGTGCCAGCGCGCCATGCGTGCGCGCCGGATTCGCGCCGGATGCAGCAGGTTGGCGCCGAGCACCGAAGCCACCAGTTGCTCGAGGTTCCGTTCGGCGATCGCCGGATCCGAGTACTTCAGCGAGATCACTTCGCCCTGCTCGGTGATGCGCAGGCGCCCGCTCGGGGCGGCGTGCGGCTGCGCCTGCACGGTGCGGTACGAGACGCTGCCGCCACGGTCGATGCTGCCCCCTTTGCCGTGAAAGAACCCGAGCCGAATGCCGCGCCGGCGCGCCACGTTCACAAGTTGATCCTGCGCGCGAAACAGGGCCCAGTTGGCCGCCAGGTAACCGGAGTCCTTCACCGAATCCGAGTAACCCAGCATCACCTCCTGCACCCCGCCGCGCGAGTCGAGCAGTTGGCGGTAAAGCGGATCGGCAGCCAGCTCGTCGAGCACCTGCGCGGCACGATCGAGGTCGTCGTAAGTCTCGAAGAGCGGCACCACGTCGATGGACGAGCGCGGCCGCCCGCCGGCCCAGCCCACCAGGCCCGCGACTCGCGCCAGCAGCAGCACGTCCCACACGTCGGCCGCGCTCGTGGTCATGCTGACGATATACCGGTGCGCCGCTTCCTCGCTGTGGCGCTCCTGAATGCGGCGAAGGGCGTCGAATTCCCGCAACACTTCGATGCCCTCGGTCGCCACGGGCGGATGCTGCGCGCGCAGCATCTCGCGGATCGCCTGGATTCGGGCCTCGGCGGGCTCGACAGACCGCCCGTCTGCCCGCAGGACTGCGTCGGCGGAGGCTCTCGTCAGGCCGCTATGCTGCCGGAAATCGAGGCTGGCCCCGTGAAAGCCAAACACCTCGGCGGCCACGCGCAGTCGCGCTACGCCCAGGCCCTCGAGGCGCGAGCCGGGAAGGGCCCGAACGGCAGTCTCAAGCTGGCGGGCGTCCTTTGCAAACTCCGATGCGCCGGCGTAGCCTTCGGGCGCGCGTTCGGGGGTCTTCTCGAGCCGGGCCAGCATCACGCGCAGCTTGCGCCGGTAGAGCTCTTGGGGCTGGTCGGCGCTCTCGAGCCGCCGCAAGCCGGGGAAGCGCTTGAAGTCGGACGCGAGCGATCGGCGCAAGATACGCTGAGCCGCGGGCTGCGTGCACGGAAACGAGAGCACGCTCAGGAACTGCTCGCACGAGCGGCAGTAGTAGCTGAGCACGCTCCGCCGTAGCGCCTCCGCGGCTTCCACGCTGAACTCCGGAGTGATGTTGGGATTGCCGTCGCGGTCTCCTCCAATCCAGGACCCGAAGCGGATGAACGGCGCGGGTTCGCCGGCTTTGATCCCGGAACGTTTCAGCTCGCGGCGGAACTTCTGCCACAGATCGCCGGCGAGGTCGTAAATGGTTCTCTCCAAGTAAACGCGCTCGCTCTCGATTTCCACCTCGGGCGTCACCGGGCGTTCGCGCACCTCCTCGGTGAGCCAGAGCGCCTCGATCCAGGGATCGATGCGTGGCTCCGGCGGCAGGCTGGGGTTGGCCGCCAACTCGTCGAGGCAGCGCGCGATCGACCAGAGGTGGTTCATTACACTGCGGCGCTTGGCCTCGGTGGGGTGAGCCGTCAACACGGGCTCGACACGCATCGACTCGAACAGCCGGGCGATGGCGGCGGACGGCACGCGCCGCTTGCGCAACTCCGCGAAGGTGCTCCGCAGCGACATGGGCGCGCCGCCTTCGTGGCGCTCGTAGGCCTGCAACCGCCGGATTCGCTGCCGCTCCTCGCAGAGATTCACGAGGTGAAAGAAGAGGCTGAACGCATGCGCCACCGCCGTGGCCTCGTTGAGTCGCAAGCTCGCGACGGCGCGGGCGCCCGCTTCGAGCGACTGCGGGTCGGGGTGCTGGCGGATCTGCTTGGAAAGACTGCGGAGCTCTTCGATGGCCGCGAACACCGCCGGCCCGCACCGTTCCTGCACGATCACGCCCAGCCGCGTGGTGAGGAATCGGACTTCCCGTCGTAGCGCCTCGTCCATGGTTCACGCAGCCCTTCGTGCTGCCCTAATTACTTCTATCATCCGCGGCCCGGCGCGCGCCCAAAATTCCCTTATCGAGTCGATAAAAAACATTCACTTCGGCGAGCCGTCCACCCCGGTCACAATGGCGATGCGTGGGACGATCGGGCCGGCCGGCTCTGCCGCCACATCCGAGGTGTCTCGCGCTTCGACCGTACGCCGGAAAATAGGGATGACCAGCCAGAATCCCATTGCCGAACTCGGGCTCTATCGCCGGGAGGAGCACGACGCCTGCGGTGTGGGCTTCGTGGCCCAACTCGGCGCAGACCCGTCGCACCGTGTTGTGGAGCAGGCCCTGGAATGCCTGAAGAATCTCACCCACCGCGGAGGAGTAGACGCTGACGCCGCCAGCGGAGACGGGGCCGGCATCATGGTCCAGTTGCCGCATGGTTTCTTCTGCCGGGAGGGGGCTCGCCTCAACTTTTACGACGTTTCAAACTCCCGGATTGCGGTTGGCGTGTTCTTCCTGCCCCAGGACAACAGCGCCCGCGCCGAGGCCATGCGCGTGGCCGAGCGCGTGGTGGAGCGGCGCCGCTTGCGCGTGGTGGGCTGGCGCCGCGTGCCCGTGGACGAGACAGCCCTCGGACCCCAGGCGCGCGAAACCCTTCCTGCCCTGCGCCACCTGCTGATTTCCGGCGGGCCCAGCCCGGACCGCGAGTTTGAGCAGGAACTCTACCTGGTGCGCAAAGAGATCGAGCAGCGCCTGGCGAGCAGCGCTCGCCTTACTCGAACCGAGTCCGCCCGGCTCGCCGCCGACACCTACATCGCGTCGCTTTCCTGCCGGTCGATCGTTTACAAAGGTCTGCTTTCGCCGCCGCAGCTCGGCGTCTTTTATAAAGACCTCCGCGACCCGGCCTTTGTCACCTCGGCTGCGCTCTTCCACCAGCGCTACAGCACGAACACGCGGCCCAGTTGGTGCCTGGCCCAGCCCTTCCGGCTGGTCGCCCACAACGGCGAGATCAACACCCTGCGCGGAAACCTGAACTGGATGAGCGCCCGCGAGCCCGTGCTGGCGCACCGCATTTGGGGCCAAGACGTGGAGCTTCTGAAGCCCGTCGTCCAGCCCGGCGGTAGCGACTCGGCCGGCTTCGATAACGTACTGGAGCTGCTCACCCGCTCGGGCCGCAGCGTGCAACAGGCGCTGCTCATGATGATTCCCGAGGCCTGGGAGAGTGCGGTGGAGATACCGGCCGACGTCAAGGCGTTCCACCACTACCACTCCTGCCTGATGGAACCCTGGGACGGGCCGGCGGCCATGGTGTTCCTCGACGGGACGGTGGTGGGCGCCGGGCTCGATCGCAACGGCCTCCGGCCGGCTCGCTACACCATCACCCACGACGGCCTCGTGGTGCTTGGATCCGAGGCCGGTATTCTGCCTCTCGAGCCGGAGCGCGTGAAGGAGAAGGGTCGTCTGGGTCCCGGGCAAATCCTGGTAGTCGATCTCAAGCACCAGAAGATCTTGAAGAACGACCAAGTGAAGCGCCAGGTCTCGCGCGGCCGCCATTACCGCAAGTGGATCCTGCAGAACATGCTCTTTGCGCCGCGGCTGGCCGCCGTGGTGACACGCGAGGCGCGGGAGGCTACGGAGGATTCCCAGAGCGCACCGGCGCTTCCGCTTCGATTGTGGAAGCCGGAGCTATTCGTGGCCACGCAACGCGCCTCGGGATATACCGCCGAGGACGTGGAACTGCTCATCCGGCCCATGGCGGCTGAGAAGAAGGAGCCCGTGGGCTCCATGGGTGACGACACGCCGCTGGCCGCGCTCTCCCACCGGCCCCGTCCGCTCTACCACTACTTCCGTCAGATGTTCGCCCAGGTGACGAACCCGCCCATCGACCCGCTGCGCGAAGCGCTGGTGATGTCCCTTAGCCTTTATCTGGGCCCTCGGCACTCGGTGCTGGTCGAGACGCCCGATCACGCCCGCATGATCCGGCTCGAATCGCCGTTTCTATTCGACGGAGGGCTCGAGCATTTGAAGCGGCTGGGCTCAGGCTCTTTCAAACCGGCAACGGTTTCGACGCTCTTCGAGTTCAGCCCTGCCATGAGCGATGAAGACGGGATTGAGAGCATGACGCTCGCGCTGGAGCGCGTGGCCCAGGAGTGCCGCGCCGCCGTGGCGGCGGGCAGCTCGATCCTGGTGCTAAGCGATCGCGGCATCGACCCCGAGCACGCTGCTCTGCCGATGTTGATGGTGGTCGGCGGCGTGGTTGAGAGGCTGATCGCGGAGCGAGTCGGCAACAAGGCCGACATTGTGCTGGAGACCGCCGAGGTATGGGAGCCGCATCAGTTCGCCTGCCTGATCGGTTACGGAGCCGCGGCCATCAACCCTTACTTGGCGCTCGAAATCGTGGCGGGCGAGGCCGCACGCGGTGAGCTCGGCGAGGTTGGAACGGCCGAGGCGCTCGACAACTTTCGCAGCGCCATGGAATCCGGGCTGAAGAAGATCCTATCCAAGATGGGCATTTCGACCCTGGCGAGTTATCTCGGCGGAAAATTCTTCGAGATTCTGGGCCTCGATCACGAGCTCGTGCAGAAATTCTTCCGGGGCACGCGGTCGGCGCTCGGCGGACGCACCTACGCCGACGTGGCTCGCGACGTTCTCGACCGCCACCGCGGAGGCTTCGCCGTCCCCAGCGGCGAGCTCGAGATTTCCGGCCTATACCGCTACCGCAAAGGCCGAGAACCCCACGCCTACAGCGCCAACGTGATTCGACACATTCAGAAAGCTGCCAAGGAAAACGACGGCTCCGCCTATCGCTCTGCGGCCGTCGAGATCGAGAGCCGCGAACCGCTCGCGCTGCGCGACCTGTTCCGCTTCCGCCCCGCTCCAGCGATTCCACTCGAGCAGGTCGAACCGGTCCGCGAAGTCCTGAGACGCTTCACGACCCAGGCGATGTCTCTTGGCTCGCTGAGCCCAGAAACCCAACGCGCCCTCGCCCTCGCCATGAACCGCATCGGAGGCAAATCCAATACCGGCGAAGGCGGAGAAGACCCGGAAGTTTACGCAGAGCTCGTGAATGGAGAATCCGCCGCTCACAAGATCAAGCAAGTGGCCTCGGGCCGCTTCGGCGTAACGCCCGAGTACCTGGTGCGCGCCGAGGAACTTGAAATCAAGATGGCGCAGGGCTCGAAGCCGGGCGAGGGCGGCCAGTTGCCGGGGCACAAAGTGTCACCGCTGATCGCCCGGGTGCGCCGCGCCGTGCCGGGCGTCGCCCTGATCTCGCCGCCACCTCATCACGACATCTATTCCATCGAGGACCTCGCCCAATTGATTTACGACCTGCACGAAGTCAACCCCCGCGCCCGCATCGGCGTCAAACTGGTCTCGCAGGGAGGCGTGGGTACGGTGGCGTGCGGCGTGGCCAAGGCGAACGCGAACGTGGTGCTGATCAGCGGGCACGACGGTGGCACGGGCGCTTCGCCACTGGTGTCGATCAAGAATGCGGGCTCGCCCTGGGAAATGGGGTTAGCGGAAACGCATCAGGCGCTGGTAGCGAACGGCCTGCGCGGCCGCGTCCGGCTGCGCGTGGATGGCGGCCTCAAGACCGGCCGCGACGTGGTGGTAGCAGCCTTGCTGGGCGCCGAGGAATTCGGATTTGGCTCGGCGGCACTGGTGGCATTGGCGTGCGTGATGGCCCGCCAGTGCCACTTGAACACGTGCCCGGTGGGGGTGGCCACGCAGCGCGAAGATTTGCGCGGGCGCTTCCCCAATGAGCCCGACCGGCTGGTGCGCTATTTCGAGCATGTCGCGCAGCACGTCCGCGAGATTCTCGCTCAACTCGGTCTCAGCTCGCTCGCCGCAGCCGTCGGACGCACCGACTTGCTTGAGCCACTGGACTGTGCGATGCCGCGTCGTGACGGGACGCTCGATGTGCGGCCGCTGCTGGCCCGCGCCGCAATCGAGCTTACCCGCGAGGCAACGGCCGCCCCACCGAGCCTCGTGGATCCTCTCGCCTTGCAGCTCGCGGCCCAGGTGCAAACTCCGCTCAGCGCGGGCGTCTCAGTGAGGTCCGAGGGTTCGATCCGCAATATCCATCGGACAACCGGTACGCGTGCGGCGGGCGAAATCGCCCGGCAGTGCGGAGACCAGGGCCTGGACGGCGCCTGGGCGGAGTTCCGGCTCCGCGGCAGCGCCGGCCAGAGTTTTGGCGCCTTTCTGGTTCACGGCATGCGCCTGATTCTCGAGGGCGAAGCGAACGATTACGTCGGGAAAGGGATGGGCGGCGGCGAAATCGTGATCCGTCCGCCCCGCGGCAGCAGCTTCGAGTGGCACAAGAATACCATCCTCGGCAACGCCACCCTCTACGGCGCTACCGGCGGGCGGCTGTTTGCGGCCGGCCGCGCCGGTGAACGTTTCTGCGTGCGCAACAGCGGAGCCATCGCCGTGGTGGAAGGCGTGGGCGATCACGGCTGTGAATATATGACAGGTGGCGTGGCGGTGGTGCTGGGCGAAACGGGCCGCAACTTCGGGGCCGGCATGACGAACGGCATCGCCTACGCTTACGACCCTGAAAACCACCTGGAGCGGCGCTACAATCCTGAATTGGTGATGCTGGCGCGGCTGGCGGAACCCGAAGACTCCTACTTCCTCAATCAACTCATCTTCTTCCATCTCGAAGAAACGGGCAGCGGCCTGGCGCGCCACATCCTGGACGCCTGGCCGGAGCACCGCCTGCACTTCTGGAAGATCCAGCCGCGCTCGCAGGCACATCCCGCACCGAAGCTCCGAACCGCCGTCTTTGCTCGTACCAGTGCGGCGGCCGGTATACGCTAGACGTCCTCCCTCACTCGAAAGCGCCACCATGGGCCTCGGTGGTTGCCAGAAGCTCACGGAGCGAGATCCTGCATCCGCGACTTGGGGAGGCCCCAGGCAATAAGCGCCGCGGCCAGAAAGGCGGCGGCGCTCATCCAGAACGCGGAGGCGAAGCCCCAGCGCACCGCGAGAACCCCGATTGCCCACGGCGCTGCGGCGCTCAGCGCCCGTCCGAAGTTGTACGTGAGACCCATGGCCGAAGCTCGGAAGCGCGTGGGAAACAATTCCGCGGCGATCACTCCGAAGCCCGTGAAGTGACCCGTTCCGACAAACGCCATCACCGGACCCAGCAGCAGCAGGCTTCCGGTTGAGCCCGCCTGGGCGTACAGCGGCACGGCGCAGGCCGCAAGCAGCAGAAATCCGATGTACGTTCGCCGGGCGCCCACTCGATCACTGGCGTAGCCGAAGCTTACGTAGCCCAGCCACATTCCAGCTTGCATCACCAGGATCCACCGTGAGGAGGCGGCCAGGCCGAGGCCGCGCCCACCGCGCGCCACGGGCAGCGCCAGATACGACGGAATCCAGGTAAACAGTCCCCACCAGGCAAACAGGGCGGCGCTGTTCATCAGCAGGGTCCGCACGATAAGCCCGGCATAGGAGGGCCTGCTGTCAGCATCCGCGGAGGCTCGGGGTGCGGGCTTCGCCCTTTCGCGCCGCGGCAGCGATGAATGGGCCCGGCGCTCTCCGTTTCCGGCGCCAGACGCGCCGCCTGAGAACGACGCGGGACGGCGTCTCGCCTCCAGCCAAGCCGGCGACTCGTCAACGCCCCCGCGAATCCAGAGAGCCAGCGCCGCCGGCAGGAGCCCCGCAAAGAAAACGCCTCGCCATCCCCAGCGCGGCAGCACCCACGCCGCCAGAATCGCCGCCATGGCGTAGCCTGCGGCAAAACCGCTCTGCATGTAGCCCAGGGCTTTGCCGCGGTGCTCGGCCCGCCAGGTCTCGGCCACCAGCGACGCCCCAGCGGCCCACTCCCCGCCTACACCCAGGCCCAACAAGGCCCGGAACACGGCCAGTTCTCCAACCGTTCGCGACAAGCCGCAGGCTGCGGTGAACACCGAGTAGACGACCACGCTCGCCATCAGGGCCGTCCGGCGTCCGGCGCGGTCGGCCAGCAAGCCGAAAAGAACTCCGCCCAAGGCCGAGGCTACAAGTGTCGTCGAGGCCAGCATTCCTGCGGCGCCGCTGGAAAGGTGAAACTCCGCCTCAACGGCCGGAATAACCATGGCGTACAAGGTGACGTCCATGCCGTCGAGCATCCACCCCAGCGTGCTGGCCGCCAGGGTGCGGCGTTCCGAAGACGAAGCCGAGGCGAGAAACGCGAATGGGGATGCCGCCATTTGAGAAGCTCAAGCCAGCTCTCGAAGCACGCGCGGCGTGAGCCACCACACCAGCCGGCCCGGCGGCCTGGGCGGCGACTGTTCGAAACAGATGAGACAGCATCCACCCTTCTTGAAGCCAAAGTTAGCGTGCCGGCCGGCGCCGGTCAGGCTCGCCGCCCATTCACTCAGATCGGGCTCGTGGCCCACTACCAGTACGCGACGGCGCTGCGAATGGCGGGCGAGAAATGCCAGCAGCCCAGGCACCGCGCCGCCTGGCTCCAAAGCTTCGCACAAATCGAACGGGACGGCCGCCCGGGCGCACGACGCCGCTACAATCTCGCCGGTCTCGGCGGCGCGAAGGTAAGGGCTCGAAACCACCCAGTCCGGCGTGAAACCGGTGGCCGCGAGGCCGCGAGCGATCTGCTGCATGCGCTCTTTGCCTTCCGGCGTCAACGTCCGCTCGGCGTCATTCAACACTCCGCCGGCGGCGCGATCCACCGCAATTCCGTGGCGCATAAGGCAGAGTTCAAAGCCGATGTCTTCGGGTTCGGATGCCATGTCCAGCTTTCAGCCTACGGAGCCCGGCTCCGCCTCCTTCCCTTCGCTCCAGAGCGCTTCGAATTCGCGGGCAAACGCCGCCGCCATCGCGGGTTCGCGCAAAACAACCAGGTTTTCGTAATTGAGATCTTCGGACTCCCGTGTCCAGTTGTAGCTGCCGGTTGCCGCCACGCGCCTATCAAAGACGGCGAACTTGTGGTGCATCTTGGAGCCCGCGCCCCCTCGCCCACCCAGCAGCCGGAACGGGATTCCGTAACTTATTAGAGTCATCTGCGCCGCCCGATTTTCCTCGTAGTGGTCGTTATAATTCAGGCACAAGCGGATCGACACGCCCCGCCGATGGGCTTCGTTCAGCGCCGAGGCGAGACGGGAGTTACTGAGCCGGTAAAGCGCCGCCAGAATTGAGTCCGTCGCCGAGCCTATCAGACCCTCAAGCAGTTCAGCCCCCGACTGGGAGCGGGTGAAAAGGAGCTCTGAAGCCGTCATCACGCCATCTCCGCCGTCCTTCGCCACGTTGCGCAGCCTCCCGACCATGCTCCGGTGAAGCGCCGCCGCAGGGTTTCCAGGCCCGCTTTCCCATTGTTTCCCGGCTCGGCAGGTGCGCGACAAAGGCCCCGGCGCCGTCGCTCAATCGGACGGCGCCTTGTCTTTGCGCAGGCGCTCGATCGCCCGATGAACGTCTTTGGCATCGTCGGCGTCTTTGTCCGAAGGCAACAGGTCGAGGTACTTCTGGTAGGCGCTTAGGGCCCGGGCGTCCATGCCCAGCTTCTCGTAGACCTTTCCGAGGCCAAGATAGGCAGGCGCGTATTCAGGGTCTGTGTGGGCTGCTTCCTGAAAACGGCTGAGAGCGCCGTGGTATTTCTTGCGCCTCAGATAAAAATTGCCGATCTCGACTGACTGCGAGGGGGCTGGGGTAACATAACCCGAGCCGGCGGGCGGTTCGACCGTGCGGCTTGCCGATGGTTGATCTTGGGGAGGAGGGACCGCGGGACACAGCACCCCAGCCCATACGGACCACAGAACCACGGCGGACAGAACGCCGAGCGCCGACAACATCGGTGAAGCGCGCCCCTGACCGGCGTCCGATGACGGCCTGGATTGGTTCAGCACGACGTTCCGTGAGGGTCGTCCTGGTAATGACGTCGCCCGAGTCACTGTTCCGCGCCCTCGGAGGACCTGGAGGGCCTCAAGTCCGTGCGGGGCACCTAATGCGATGACGAAGCTGCAGCCGCTGCGGCGGCGCCAGTCTGGCTGCGCGCCGCCATCGCCTTAGCCAGCCAATCATTGGCCGCCTTGAGGTCAGCGGCGCGGGCGCCAGGTTCGCTTTCGATATCAGCCTTCTGGCGGTAAATGAGGTTGAGATACGCCATGGCCTCGTCGTAATTCGGCTTGAGCTCGATGGCCTTGTTCAACGCCTGCATCCCCTCGTCGATTAGAGCCGAGTTTTTCTGTGCCAATTGCGCCCGTAACTTCTCCGGAAGGGGAGGCGGCTCGCCGGTCGGCCCGAGAACGTTCAGCTTCGGATCGCCCACCCGGGTGTCGCCGTTGTTCTTGGCGCATACGGCGTAGTCCATGACCCCGATCCAATAGTAAGGCTCTGGGTTATTGGGCTCGATATCGAGGCGGTGGCGTTGGAATTTTTTGGCGTTGTCGAAATCCTTGAAATAGTAATAGATTGTGCCAATCGTGGCCAGGGCCGTGGTGTTACTCGGGTCCAGTTTCAGCACGTCCTCAAACGCGGAGATGGCCTGCTGCCCCATCTGCTTGTTGGCGGGAGACTCGCCCCCAGGCGCGTACTGTTGAAAGTACGACATCGCCAGATACAGCCGGGCGTTCACGAGGTTCGGGTCAAGCGCCACAGCGTGCTGAAACTTGTCAACGGCATCCTGAAACTGGCCGTTGCGGAAAGCGTTGACGCCCTTGTTGAGTTGATCGCGCGCCTGCAGTTTTTTGCATGCGCTCGAGGCTACGGCCAGCAGTACCACCCCGGCGAGCGCGGCGAGCCTGCAGCGTCTCATGAGCACCCCTCCGTAGACCCGCCCAGCGGCGGGTCAGGTCATTTGCCCTCTTCAACAGCTTTCGTCAGCAAGCCTATATGGTCGATACCGGCGCCCTTCGCAATGTCGATGATCTCAGCGACGTCGGCGAAGGTCAGGGTTGGGTCGCCCTTGACGAAAATGATGTGGTCGCTACGGCTCTTGAAGATGTCCTCCAGCCGCTGGCCGAGCTGACTCATCAGGACCGGTTGCTGATTAATCGCCACCGTGCGGGCTGCATCCATCGTCACCACCACCGTGCGGTTGATCACGCTCGGATCAGGCTTGGCGTTGGGGTTCGGCTGGGGCACCAGCGCGTCCAGCCCATGCGGCGTGCGGGGTGTAATGACCATGAAAATGATGATCAACACCAGCAGCACGTCGATGAGCGGGGTGACGTTGATGTCGTGCATCGAGCCCCCTTTGCCACCGACAGCCATCGCCATAGAAGTACCCTCCTTTCGCTCCACGGCGGGCCCCAAGGCGGCCCGCCGGGCCATACTGGGCTGCTCGTCCGCCGTCCACCACTAGTGCAGGCCCGCGCCGACCCTCACGGTCCGCCCGGCACGCCAGGTCGTTGTAGCCGGGTGGTTAGGAGACCGAGTGAGTCCACGCCGGCAGCGCGTACGGCGTCCACGGCCTTGGTGACGTCTCCGTACTTGGCGCGAGCGTCGGACCGGATGTAGACGGTCTTGTCGAGCTTGTTCGAGATCTCATCCTTCACCTTGGACGTGATCTCCTCCGGCGTAATCGGGTTCTTCCCCAGGAAGAATTTCGCGTCGCGCGTGATCGCGACCTCAACCGCGTCTTCCCGCTCATCGTCGGGCATCGCCCGGGGGTTGCGGGTCTCGGCCAGATCCACGCTGACGTTCTTCTGCAGCAGGGGCGTGATCACCATGAAGATGATCAACAGCACCAGCATGACATCCACCAGCGGCGTCACGTTGATGTCGGAAACAGTGGGCGGAGCTTTAGCATGAAAAGGCATATCTCGATCTCCCAGGAGAAGCCGGCCGGCCTACTTGCCGCTGCGTCCGGACCTCTTGATGAAGTAATCGATCAGTTCCGACGACGAGTTGTCCATTTCCACGTCGAAGGCCTCAATTTTGCCCGTGAAGTAGTTGTAGACCCAGACCGCGGGAATGGCCACGAACAGGCCGATGGCCGTGGTCACAAGCGCCTCGGAGATTCCGCCGGCCACCGCCGCGATTCCGACCGTTCCGGAGGACGAAATGCTCTGGAAGGCGTGGATGATGCCGAGCACCGTTCCGAACAGCCCGACGAAGGGCGCGGTGGAGCCGATGGTGGCCAGGCTCGAAACGCCACGCTTCAGCTCGGCGTGCACGATGGCGGCAGCCCGTTCCAGCGCCCGGCGTGAAGCCTCAATCTCTTCCCCGGGGATCTCTGCCGACATCTGGTGAGCCTGGAATTCCTGCAGGCCCGCGGTGACCACCTTGGCCAGGTGGCTCCGCTTGCTCTCTTCCGCGATGCGAACGGCGTCGTCGATCTTGCCATCCTTCAGCGCGCCCGCCACGGCCGGGGCGAATGCCCGGGACTGCTTGCGTGCCGCAGAGTAGGCGATCCAGCGGTCGATCATCACACCGATCGACCACGCCGACATGATGACGAGCACGATCACCACGGCGCGCGCCGGCCACCCCATCGAACGCCACATGCTCAGCGGGTCAAACCCGACGGTGGCGCCTTCCTGCTGCAACAACCAAAACCCCAACGTCATGAGCTTTGCTCCTATCATGGTGCGTCATCCCTCCTCAATAATTTTCCGATACCCTGCCCTACTCCTGCAGCGTAAAATTGACGTCGATCTCCGTATCCACCTGCACCGGTTCTCCGTTCAGCAACGTCGGTTGGTAGCGCCAGCGGCGAACCGCCTCCATGGCGGAGTTGACGAGCAGCGGGGGACCCGAGATCACTCGCAGTTCCTGGATGGTGCCGCCTTCACTGATGACCGCCGCCAGCCTCACGGTTCCTTGAACGCGGGCCATCTTGGCGATCTGGGGATATTCCGGTTGCGGCTCGAAAATGCACTTGGCAGCCTCCACCTGGCCGCCGATGGTGATCCGCTTGGGTGTAGCCGGCTTCGGAGGAGGGGGCGGAGGCGGGGCTCCGATCATACCGCCGATCACACCGCCCATGCTGCCGCCCGGAACGCCGCCCGGGACTCCCCCCACCACCCCGGCAGACTGTGGCGGCGCCGGCTGGTCCCTCACCTGCTGAATGGTCTTGGGAATGACCGTCGGAGCCCTGAGCAAGTCCTCGGTCGAAACTCTGTGGATGATCACCTTGGGCGCTGGCGCAGCCGGCGGAGGCGGCGGAGGGGGCGGCGGCGGGGCCATCAGCATGGTCATCAATTGCGCCTGCGGGAGCGTCTGAGTGTACATCAGAGGGTAGATCAGGACCACGCTGATCAGCACAGCTTCAAACATATAAGCGATCGGCATGGTGGCCCTCTTCCAGTCCCCGCTCTTGGAGGCCGAGAAGATCAGGTAGAGGATGAACCCCACGATGTTGAGGACGAAGACTATCGCAAACCAAAGGTACTTGTTGACCCCAATATGCTGCGCGTCCGTCCAGGTGTAGCACAGAATCAGCGCATAAAAGGCCAGAACGACGCCCATGATGATCGACTGCGTGATCAGCGCCCCGCCTTCGGTACCGGAGAAGACCAGACCGAGGCTGAAGTAACCGAGGACGAAAGCTGCAAGGCCGACGCCGATCCCAATCCACCAGTGGACTGGCCTGAGCACGGGCAAACGCTTGGCGGATGAATCGAGCAACGTATCGTCAAACATAGCCACCACCTCCTCGGGTTGGCGAAGCGAGCCGTTCGAGGGCCTAGCGTCGCGCGCTCGCCGCCTCTCGTTCCGGTACTCGGGATGATCGCGCCTTTTCCGGCACCTTGCCATTGACTGCGCGGTCCTGCCAGAAGAGCACCACCGGGCTCGCAATTGCAAACGACGAGTAAGTCCCGATGATGACGCCCACCACCAGCACCAGAGCAAAACCGTGAATCACTTCACCGCCGAACAGATAGAGAGAAAGGACGGCCAGAAACGTGAGACCCGAGGTGAGAATCGTCCGGCTGAGCGTCTGATTGACGCTGCGATTCACCAGGTCTTTGAAGTTCTGGCGGCGATTCAATCGCACATTCTCACGGATGCGATCGAAAACCACAATAGTGTCGTTCATCGAATATCCGACCAGCGTCAGCAGCGCGGCAATCACCGTCAGGGTGATCTCCTTGCCGAGGAGCGAAAAAATACCCAGCGTAATGATCACGTCGTGGAACGTTGCGATCACCGCGGCGACGCCGTAGATTAGCTCAAAGCGGAACCAGATGTAAATCAACATCGCACCCAGGCCCGCCAGGGTGACATAGAGAGCCTGGCGGCGCAAGTCCGCCCCCACCTTCGGCCCCACGATCTGCGAATTGAATACCGAATAGCCGGAAAGGTAGAAATCGTGGCTCAGGGCGCTGATCACCCCGCCCGTGACGCCCGGCACGGCCTTCAGATCGTCGAACGAAGCGACGAGCCCGCTCCGGGGCGCCTGTTTGCGGTAATTCACCATAGCCTGGGCAAGATTCTGGTACGTCGTGGAAGCCGCTTCGGTGCCCCTCGACGCCAGCAGCAGAGGATCGGCGGCCAGCAGATACTCGGCGATGGTTTGCGCGCTGGCGTTGTTGAAATCGGTCTTGTCCGCGGGCCCGGCGCCGTAGAGCTTGGCCAGGGCGCTGATGATATCCTGCTTGCCGGCGTCCAGGGCACTGTTGGAGGTCGTCGTTCGCAGGTCGAGATTGATGACAAACTCGTGCAGGTCGGGCGAGTCGTAAGTTTGGATGGTGGCGCCGTGCAAGTTCTGGTTGTCAAGCTCGCGCCGGATGCCGTCAACGTTGGGCTGTTGGGCGAATTTCACGTAAACCAGGGTGCCCCCTCGAAAATCAATACCGTAGGCCAGACCGCGGTGCGCGATGATCGAAATGATGCCCAGCAGCGCGAGCGACAACGAGGCGCCGATAAAATACCACTTCTTACCCATCCAGTCGAATTTTGGTTCGTGAAAAAGCTCCATTCAGTGCGGCCATCCTTCTTACATGAATTTTGACACCAGATCGGCGCTGCTTGTTCCTTAATCCGCGCCAGCCTGCCTCAATCGCCCTGCACGTCGCGGCGCCGAACTCCGCGCCGGCTGGACTCGCGCTGTCCGCCGGTGAACTTGAACCCTACGCAAGGCCCAAACGGCCCTGCCCAGCGCCTCTAACGAAGCCCTCAATTCCCCCACAGCAATGAGCTCGGCATCGAGCGACATCTGCTTTGAGCCCGCCGAGTCCAAGTTACGGCCTCTACTCGAAGACTGTAAGAGTGCAAGACGGTCTACTGATTCTAAAACACATAGTGGCTTCGTTCCGCGTTTCAGGCCTGTTTTTTCGCGGTGCCGTTCCCCTGGGGAATAATTTCCGTGATCAACCCGCTCCGCTCGACTTAAAGTGATATCTCCTTTTTTTTCAACAATCTGACGGGATATCGACTACAACGCGCTTATTTTCAACAGTTTGACGAGTTCCCCAGTCCGAGAAAACGCCATTCCATTTGTTTTCAACAAGATGACGGGTTCGTTCGTAACGTTTACGTTTTTCGTCGCTCCCCTTACAGGGCTATCCGAGGCTCAAGGCCTGCCCAGCCCTTCGCTTGGTCAATTCGAAGTCGAAGATCGTGCGCGAAACGTACACCGACGTGAACAGGTTTGCCACCAGACCGATCGTCAGGGTGACGGCGAACCCCTTGATAGGCCCGGTGCCGAAGGTGAACAGAATCGCCGCCGAGGCCACCGTGGTGACGTGAGTATCGATGATGGTCCTGAACGCCTGCTCGAAACCGCCCGACAGGGCGGCGCCCACCGCCTTCCCAGCCCTCATTTCCTCGCGAATGCGCTCAAAGATGAGCACGTTCGAATCCACGCCCATACCGACCGTGAGGATCACCCCGGCAATGCCGGGCAGAGTCAGCGTTGCTCCAAAGTAGGCGAGGGCCGAGATCAGGATGACGAGGTTGAGAATGAGCGCCAAATCGGCGTTGATGCCGCCGCCGCGGTAGTAAATCAGCATGAAGCCCATGATAGCGGCGAAGCCCACAATGCAAGCCCAAATGCCGTGGCGAATGGAATCGGCGCCCAGCGATGCACCGACGGTCTCCTCCTGCATGGTCGAAATGGAGGCGGGCAGCGAGCCGGAATTCAGGACCAGAGCAAGGTCCGCGGCCTGCTGGGGTGTAAAGCCTCCGTGAATCTCGCCTCGATCGGTAATCTGGGTCTCGATCGTCGGGGCCTCCACCACTCGATTATCGAGCACGATGGCAAGCCGCTTGTTGACGTTCGCTGCCGTGACCTGCCCAAAGCGGGAGGCCCCGTCCCGGGTGAGGTTAAATAATATGTTCGGCCGGCCGTTTTGGTCTTGAGAGGGTTGGGCCCCGCCCGGACTCAGGTCGCGCCCTGTGACCGCCGCGATCTGGTTGACGATGTACCAGACTTCGCCCGAAGTTTTGTCCGAAGAGTCCGGCTGCCCCGGAAGCAAGTCGGTATCCGGCGGCAGCACACCTCCGTGAGCTGCCAGGGCCGCCTCCCGCGAGGGATAGGGGCCATCCTGGACGATCTTGAGTTCCAGCATCGCCGTCTGCTGGATGATGTCCCGCACCCGGGTGGGGTCGGTGACGGACGGCAGCTCTATCACCAGCTCGTAATCGCCCTGTTGGCCGTAATCGGCTACCGTCGCCTCCACCACGCCGTACGCGTTAACGCGGCGGTCGATAGTGTCGCGGGTCTGGTCGAGGGCGCTGTTTTTGATCGTGGCTTCGGCGGTGGTTTTGAGCGCAAGCACTCGGGAATTCGGGTCTCCCGCGGCCGCCCCAAGCTGCCAGTCCGAAAACTGGTCGTTGACCAGCGCCTGAACGTCCGGGAGCCGGTTCGGCGGAATTCCCTTGATCAGAATGTGCGTCAAATCGGTCTTGCGGATGTCCGCGTAAGGGATGTTCTTGGCTTGCAGGCCGTCGCGCAGCCGCTCTAGGGCCTGGTCCGAAACCAACTTGACGGCGTCGTCCACGTGCACCTGGAGCACGAGGTGAGTGCCGCCCTTCAAATCGAGACCGAGATGGATTCGGTCAGCGATATTCTGCTTGAGCTGGTCGAAATTCCTGGGCAAACCGATGATGCCGAACACACAGACCGCGATCACCGCCACGATGATGATGACGCGCGTACGAATCTTCTCCATCCGTCAATCGCCTTTCTGATTCCCTATCGTAAGTGCCGCAGTTCGCTCGTTCACGGTGTTGGTGAGCGTATCGCGGATCGGTCTCGCGTTCGCGAGACGGGGTATTCAGGACCTCTTCCGGCTGCTCTCAGCCGACTTCGAGCTTCCATCCGATTCGTCCGGTTGCAGGCCGGCGATGGCCGTCCGAGCTACGTCGAGCCGCACCTCGCGGGTCACCTGAAGCTGCACCACCGAATCGCGGAATCCGGCGACCGTGCCGTAGACGCCGCCGGTGGTGATCACGCGGTCTCCGCTTTTCAGATTCGAAAGCATCTCCTGCGTCTTGCGCCGCTGGCGCTGTTGGGGGACGATGAGCAGAAAGTAGAAGACCACGAAGATCAGAAGAAACGGGAGCAGGCCGACCAGCGCCTGCCCGGAGCCGGGCGAAGCCGCCAAAATCATCCAATGAAATTGCATGGTGCCGATCCGCCGCGTGCGCGGCCTTAGACCTTGAGAAGAACCCCGCCGAGAAACGGTGGGACCTACCGGGAGCCGTCACCCGACCTTCCCGGTGCGCTTCAGGACTCCGAGGCTTCCCCCGCCTGCGGCCCCAGGCGACCCCGGGACCTCAAGTTATTATACCCACCGGAGCGGATAGCGTCGCGAATTTCACGCATGGTGTCAAGATAAAACTGGAGGTTATGACGGGTTGCCAACATCGGACCCAGCATTTCGCCGGCGACAAAAAGGTGCCGGAGATAGGAGCGGCTGTACCTCCGGCACACCGCGCACAAGCAGGCGGGATCGAGCGGCAACGGGTCTCGAGCGTAGCGCAAATTCTTGATCGAAATCCGTCCCTGCGAGGTAAAGATCGAGCCGTTGCGTCCGTGCCGGGTGGGCATGACGCAGTCGAACATGTCGATGCCCCGCGCCACGCACTCCATCAGGTCCTGAGGCGTGCCGACGCCCATCAGGTAGCGGGGCCGGTCCTGAGGCAGGCGCTCCACCGTGGACTGGGTGACGTCGTAGGTGGCGGACTTCGGCTCGCCGACCGAGAGCCCTCCGACGGCGTAGCCCTCGAAACCGATTTCCACCAGGCTTTCGGCGCTCTCGCGGCGTAGCTCCGAATCGATCCCGCCCTGCACGATGCCGAATAACGCAGGCGCCGCGGCCGAGGCGTCCCGGGGTGCAGGATAGGCCGCCCGGCAGCGCCCTGCCCACCGCGTCGTCAGTTTAACCGCGTGAGCCGTCGCTTCGGGGCTGGACGGATATTCAACGCAGCGGTCGAGCACCATCATGATGTCGGAGCCCAGGGCCAACTGAATTTCAACCGCCTGTTCCGGCGAGAAGAAGTGGCGGGATCCATCCAGGTGGGAGCGGAACTCGTAGCCGTCCTCGCTGACCTTCCCCAGTCCCTCGAGACTCATAATCTGGTAGCCGCCGCTGTCGGTCAGGATGGCGCCGGACCAGCCCATAAAACGGTGCAACCCGCCGAACTCGCGCACGAGTTCGTGACCGGGCCGCAGATAAAGATGGTACGTGTTCCCGAGCAGAATCCGGACCCCCAGATCCTCGAGATCCTGCTGGCCAATCGCCTTCACGGTGCCCGCCGTCCCCACCGGCATGAAGACCGGTGTTTCGACCATGCCGTGCGGCGTGTGAAGCAGCCCGGCACGCGCGCGCGTGCCGGGGTCGCGATGGGTGATCTCAAAGTTCACCGGCGTCGCCTCAAGCACCCTTATCCTAGCGACGCGATTCCCATTTTGATGAGCACGATCACCACCCAGACGGCGAAAAATGAGAAAAACACCGAGATGGGCTTGGCCTTTCTTCGGGTGACGGCCGAGAACCCTATGCCGAGCAGGATCATGAACCAGATCGTGAACAGGTCCAACGAACTGGCGAGCGCGAACAGCGGCTTTGAGGTGTGACTCTGATCGAGGAAGA
>DATJAQ010000236.1:0-3875 GCA_035516075.1 Terriglobia bacterium
GCAAGAGGCCGCGGGTCGCCGCGGCCAGCAGCGACATCCGGGCGAGAAGCTAAGTCGCAATGCAATTTGCCGCAGAGCCGCACAGCGGGGTAAGAACGTTGTTCAAAAGACCGTCCCTTGGGACGCTACTGCTCGCCCTCATCCCTTTCGCCGCCATGTGCTTCTCGGTCCCCCTCTGGGACCGCGTGGAGCCCCGAATCCTCGGCATCCCCTTCAATTTGTCCTGGCTGATCGGCTGGATCGTGCTCACTACCCTGTGCCTGTGGGTGGCCTACCGCCTTGAGTCCGCGCGCGGCAAAAAGGACGGCGAGCCGCAATGAGCCCGAGCGGCGTCGCGCTGACGCTCATCTTTGGCATCATCGCGGCGGGAGCCGGCCTCGGCTTCCTTGCCGGAGCCCATCGCAAGATGGACCTGGAGCAGTGGACGGTGGGCGGACGCGGCTTCGGAGTGCTGCTCACCTATCTGCTGATGGCCGGCGAGGTCTATACCACCTTCTCGTTTCTCGGCGCCAGCGGCTGGGCGTACTCGCGCGGCGGCCCGGCGCTCTACATCATGGCCTATCTCACCCTGGCCTACGTGGTGTCGTTCTTCATCCTGCCGCAAATCTGGGAACTCGGCCGCAAGTATGGCCTGCAAACCGAGGCCGATTTTTTTGGCCGGCGCTACGGCAGCAAGCACCTGTCCGCCTTCGTTTGCGTGGTGGGGATGGTGTTCCTGGTTCCTTACGTGCAGCTTCAGCTCACGGGACTCGGCATCATCATGGAGGTGGCGAGTTCGGAAGGCATCCGCCGCACCCCGGCCATGGTGATTGCGGTGGTGATCGTGGCCTCGTTCGTGCTGGCTAGCGGCGTGCGCGCCGTGGCCTGGGTGAGCGTGCTGAAAGACGCTCTGATGTTGCTGGCCGCGGTCGTCATCGGCATCGGCGTGCCTTATGCGCACTTCGGCGGCATCGGCAGGATGTTCGACGCACTGGTGCATGCGCGCCCCGCGCACCTCACCATGCCCGGCGCCACCGCGAACCTGGGACACACGTGGTACATCTCCACCGTTCTGCTCACCTCCCTGGGATTTTACATGTGGCCGCACTCGTTCGCGGCCAGCTTCACCGCCAAGAGCGGCGACACCCTGCGCCGCAACGCCGTAGTGATGCCGCTGTACACCCTGACGCTGGCCTTCGTTTTCTTCACCGGCTTCACCGCGGTGCTGGCGGTCCCCGGCCTCGCGAACGGCGACATGGCGCTGCTCACCGTCGTCCGCAGCACGTTTCCCGCCTGGTTTCTGGGCGTGATTGGCGGCGCCGGCGCGCTCACCGCTATGGTGCCTGCCGCCATCTTCACCCTCACCGCCGCCACCCTTTTCGCCAAGAACTTCTATCGCCCCCTGTTCGCGCCCGCCATGAGCGACGACCGGGTGGAGAGGCTCGCCCGCGTCATGGTGGTGGTGCTCAGCCTCATCAGCCTGCTCTTCGCGATTTACAGTTCCACCACCCTGGTTTCGTTGCTGCTGCTGGGATACGCCGGCATCGCGCAGTTCTTCCCCGGCGTGGTGCTGGGCCTCTATTGGAAGCGCGCCACTACGCGCGGCGTCTTCACCGGCATGGTTGCCGGCGTGGCTACTGTCGCCTTCCTGGCCCTCACTAAACGGGACCCCTTCTTCGGCTTCAACGCAGGCTTTGTGGCGCTGTGCCTCAACCTTCTGGTGACGGTGATCGCCAGCCGGTTGACAACGCCGTCTACTGTTCTCGTTTGGGGTAACACATCGAACCATTCCTGAGCACATCGGAGAAGCGCCCTCCGGGGCGTTCTCCTAGGGCAGCGACTCTAACGGGATTTTCGCTTCGACCGCGAGCTTAGGCGGGCTATGCTAGGCATAGCCATGACCGTCATCATCTCCATGCTGCGCGGCGTCAACCTGGGGCCGCACAACCGGATCAAGATGGAAGCGCTGCGGGCGCTCTACGCGTCTCTCGGGCTCCGCAACCCGCAGAGTTACGTGCAGAGCGGCAACGTGGTGTTCAGGACAACCGCGCAGGACCTCGCAAAGCTCGCCGAACGAATTGAGGACGGGATCGAGAAGGGCTTCGGCTTTCGTCCCAACGTGATTCTCCGAACCACGGCCGAGCTGCGCGAGGCGATCGCAAAGAACCCGTTCGCCGCCCGACGCGACATCGAGCCCGGCAAGCTGCTGGTCACTTTTCTCTCTCGCGATCCGGGCCCGGAAGCGCCGGAGAAGATCGACGCCCTCAACGGCGGCCCCGAGGAATTGCGCCTGGAAGGCCGCGAGCTCTACGTCTACTTTCCGAACGGCCAGGCGCGCCCGCAACTCAAGTGGGCGCACGTTGAAAAGGCGTTGAAGACCGAGTGGACGGGTAGGAACTGGAACACCGTGCGGAACCTGCTCGAGATGGCCGAAAAGCTGGAAGCCGTTCGGTAATCCGCAACCACGCACCGAGTCCGCCGTGCGCGCAAATGGGCTACAATGGCGGCTCTAAATTGCCTCTGCGCGGGACGACTGCCCCATGCCGATCCACTCCATCATCGAGCCTTTCAGGATCAAAAGCGTTGAGCCCCTCCACTGGAACACGCGCGCCGAGCGGGAGCGGTTGCTGGCCGCCGCGGCGTACAACCTCTTTCTGCTGGCGGCGGACGACGTGCTCATCGATCTGCTCACGGACTCAGGCACCGGCGCCATGAGCACGCATCAGTGGGCGGCTGTAATGGAAGGCGACGAGAGCTACGCCGGCAGCAAGAGCTTCGACCGCCTGAAGCGCGTGGTGCAAAGCGTGTTCGGCTATCAGCACGTGATTCCGACTCACCAGGGACGCGCCGCCGAGCGCATCTTGTTTCACGTGATGTGTAAGCAGGGCGACGTGGTGCCGAATAACACCCACTTCGACACCACGCGTGCCAACGTGGAGTTCACCGGCGCCGAAGCGGTGGACCTGCCCTGCTCGGAGGGCCTGGAACCTTCGACCTCCTATCCCTTCAAGGGCAACATGGACGTGGCCGCGCTGGAAGCGCTGATTGCGCGCGTGGGACGCGAGCGCGTCCCGCTGGTGATGCTGACCGTCACCAACAACTCCGGCGGCGGACAGCCGGTGTCGATGGAGAACGCGCGGGCCGTGAGCGCCGTATGCCGCCGGCACGGCATTCCGCTCTATTTTGACGCCTGCCGCTATGCCGAGAATTCGTATTTCATCAAGCTGCGCGAGCCGGGGTACGATTCCAAAACGCCGCGCGCCGTCGCGCAGGAAATGTTCGCGCTGGGCGACGGTTGCACCATGTCGGCCAAAAAGGACGGCTTGGCCAATATCGGCGGTTTCCTGTGCACCAACGACGGGAAGTTGGCGCAGCAGGAGAAAGACCTTCTGATTCTCACCGAAGGCTACCCGACCTACGGAGGCCTGGCAGGGCGTGACTTGGAGGCGATCGCGGTGGGCTTGGAGGAGGCGTTGGACGAGGACTATTTGCGCTACCGCATCGTCTCCACCGCGTATCTCGGCAAGCACATCTCGGAGGCCGGCGTGCCCATCGTGCAGCCCCCGGGTGGGCACGCGATTTACCTTGACGCTCGCGCCTTTCTGCCCCACATCCCGCCGGCCGAGTTCCCCGGAGTGGCGCTGGCCGACGAGCTATACCTGGAGGGCGGCATTCGTTCGGTCGAGATCGGCACCTTGATGTTCGCTGGGGCCGCGCGGATGGACCTGGTACGCCTGGCGATTCCGCGGCGAGTGTACACGCAGAGCCATATCGATTACGTGATCGAGGTGATTCTGGAGGT
The DNA here is from genome assembly GCA_035516075.1 of Terriglobia bacterium. Lineage (GTDB taxonomy): Bacteria > Acidobacteriota > Terriglobia > UBA7540 > UBA7540 > Gp13-AA77. Next base: position 3,782 of record DATJAQ010000236.1, read on the forward strand.
GTGGAAACGGCGTGAGCAAATTCGCGGCCTGAAGCTCACCTACCAGGCGCCCTTTCTGCGGCATTTCACAGCGCGCTTCGAACGCCTCTAGCGA
>DATJAQ010000237.1:0-6024 GCA_035516075.1 Terriglobia bacterium
GTGACAGGCACGCGCTAAGACGTGCTGGAAGCTGGAGGTGCGGCCATCGCAGCAGCCCGGGCCCACCCAGCTCAGAAACTTTGCCGGCCAACCGGGCGGCCCGCTGGCGCTATCATAACGGTCAGGGGGCGTGGCCATCGCCCCGGCCAGTGGCGGGGGCCTGAGCACGAAATTGCGCAGCACAGGAGCGCACCCTTGAAAGCGGCACATAATTCGAAAACCTTCTTCACGCTCATCTCCATTTCTCTACTAACCGCGCTCATTTTCGCTTCGCCCTGCTTCGCCCGGCCGCAGCCGCCGACTCCGCAGGCCTCGTCAGCCCAGCCACAGGCTGACCACGCTCAGGGGAACGACGCCGGCCAGTCCATCAAGAAAGACAGGAAGGCTCAGAAGAACGAACGTGGACCGGGCAAGGAAGTGGCGAGCGGTGGCGAGGACATCGGCAAGGGCGCGGGTAAGGGCGCGGTGAGCCTGGGCAAAGGCACCGCCGGAGCCGCCGTTAACCTGGCGACGCTGCACCCCGTGGGCGCCGGCGCCGACCTTGGCAAAGGCGCGGCCGGAGCCGGAAAAGACGTGGGCGTGGGCGCTGCCAAAGGCGGCGCCAAAATCGGCAAAGGAACGGGTAAGGGGTTGAAGAAGCTCCTCAAGAAGATCTTCTAACCCAGCCTCGCCGTGGCCCGCACTATTCGGTTACCGCCGCCTTTCTCGGCCTTCCTCCCAGCCTGCCATTCGCCTTGGCCGCCGCTCGCTTGGCGCGGCTTCGGGACTGGCCGCCCGCTCGACCCAGCCTGGAAGCCATCCAGCTCTTTGAGCCGAGCAGGCCTTCCAGAAGGCCGGGCACGTACAGGTCTCCATCGAGCTTCGGAAAGTGCAGGCCAAAGCCCGAAGGGCTGATCTCGATCTCACTGAGTTGCGCCGGCGTGGCCTTCTCCAGCCCCTGCGCATTGCGCGGCGAAAAGCTCACGGTCAGCTTCGAGCTCAGATCAATCACCACTAAGTCGTTCTTGAGGTCGTAGCGCGCGGAGATCGCCCTGGGCACCGTCGCTTGCAGCGCCCGCGCCCGCTGATTCGCCATTTCGATACTCTTATGAGCCGCCATGAATCTCCTCCCAAGCCCGGCAGAGTTCAGCCAGGTGCTCAGCCAGCGCCCTTTCTATGCCGGCGATCTGCCGCCCCGAAAAGCCGTAATTCTCCCGCAGTTCCGCCGGCCCTCCCGGACAGTTCAACGTGAACACGGATTCACGGCCGCGCCCAATTACGTGCACGTGCGCTGGACGATGGTCGTTTGGGTAAACGACCACCCGCAGTCCGTCAAATCTGAGGACCGTCGGCACCTTCTCATTTTACCACGATTCCTAAGCGCTTGGGTTTATTGCGCAGGGATGAGCGTCGGGCAGGCTAAGCGCTTGGAGCGTGAAATCGCGGACAGCCGGTGGTTGCGACTAGGGAAGCTCTGCGGGCCCCGCCCTGCGGGTTACGCTCCTCCTCGCTCCTCAAGAAGATCTTCTAGCGCCGGAAAGACTTTCCGTCGTGGAATGAAGAAGACGTGCACAGCGGGGCAGCAGGATACCGAATCAGGCGAGCCTCGTCGCAGGCTGGAACTCCAGCCCGGCTTCGAGAGCCTGCTCGGCCCCGGCGTTCTCGACCCACACGACGCGGGCTGCCCGTCTGTCCCAGTCCTTGTCGCCCATCAACACCACGTCTACCGCATCGCCGGGTCTCAGTGTGAGGCCGCCGCCGCGAATGCGGACACCATTCCAGGAAAGATCGAGGGCCGTTGCCAACAGGCCCGGTCGTTCGGCGCTGGCAAAAAGCATGATCGCCATCTCGACCGTAACCCGCTCCCAACGGCGGCGATCTACGGCGTGATCTGCGGGGAGCATAGCCTCGCTTCCGAGCAGCGATGTCAACCAACAGCTATGAGGCGGCAGTGGCGGGCTGGTCAGCGGCCGCCCGGGCGCTAGCGGCGATTCTCCCCCCACCCTCGCCCGCCGCCGTGTCGAGGTGCGCCACTCCGCGTCCAGCCGGTTGCGCCAACCAACACCGTGCTGTACAATTCCGTTCGCCCGCTGGACCCGGGCACAGCCTCGTTCACAACCAAGTTGCGTAGACCCTACCGGAGGCTGTGCCGGGAGTCCTTTAGGGCCGGTAAAAGATCGGTTAAAGCGATGTAAAGGTGCGTATGCCTCGGCCAGCCAAGCACTTCTACGAGTTCGGGCGCTTCAGCTTGGAGACCACTGAACGTGTGTTACTGCGGGATGGCCGGCCCGTCGCGCTCACTCCCAAAGCATTTGACACGCTGCTGGCGCTGGTCCAACGCCCCGGAGAAACTGTCACTACACAGGAGCTACTCGGCAAAGTATGGCTGGGAACGTTCGTTGAAGAAGGAAACGTAAAAGTCACGGTCTCGGCGCTGAGAAAGGCGCTCGGTGACGACCTGCAGAACGGGAACCGCATCATCGAAACTGTTCCGAGACGCGGCTACCGGTTCGTACCACCCGTCACAGAACGTCGGGAGGCGGTGGCGAGGTCGGGCTCGGGCGCGGTCCCGCCGGTCGATGGTGATGCCGCCGGCAGGGGCCCCCGGATCGCGGTGCCGACTGCAATTGGGGTGGTTGCTGTTGTCGTCGGCTGCGTCTGGTTGTTGGTCCGTCCTTTGCCCCCGCCAACTGTCTCCAACGCGCAGCAGCTCACGAACGACGGTCTGCCGAAAGGCTACATGGCGACCGACGGACAGCGTCTGTACTTCACCGAGCGGGCATCAACAGGAGAGTACGTCTTGAAGCAGATGTCTGTCAACGGCGGGGAATCAAGCACGATGCCGGTTCAGATTGGAGACAAGCAGTTTCCGGCCGTGTCTCCGGACCGCTCCTACCTCCTTCTCAGCAGCGAAGGTGCACCAGGCGAGCCGATTTGGCTCCTGCCACTGCCCAGCGGATCGCCCGGCCGCTTGGGATACCTGCTGGGGAGCGAGGCAGATTGGTCACCGGACGGGCGCAAGATCGCGTACTGCAATGGTAATAAGCTCTTTTTGGCAAATCGGGATGGAAGCGACCCCCACACGATTGCTTCCGTCGAGGGCGACGTTTCGCGCCCCCGCTGGTCGCCCGACGGCTCGCGGCTGAGGTTTACCACCTCAACGTCAACGGCTACCCGGCTTGCTATGTCGCTTTGGGAAGTCTCGGCGGATGGGTCCGGCCGACACCGCCTTTTGCCAGGCTGGAACAACCCACCCAGGGAGGGCCGCGGGAGTTGGACGCCGGACGGAGAGTTCTTCGTCTTCGTGTCCGAAAGGGACGCCCAGGGCCGACTTTGGGCTATTCGAGAACGGCGTTCAGGGATCCACCGCCGATCCTATGATCCGGTGCAGTTGACTGACATGCCGGAGTACTGCGACTTCCCGCTACCCAGCCCTGACGGAAAGCGAATATTCTTCCTAGGCGGCACCGAACGAGGCCGCCTGGATCACTTCAGCCGCGTCGAGAAGGAGTTCGTCGCCTTCCTGGGCGGCATTTCTGCGAAGTGGGTAACCTATTCTCCGGATGGGAATTGGATCGCCTATGTGAAGTACCCCGAGGACACTTTGTGGCGTATGAGGCGGGACGGTACCGATGCTCTCCAACTGACTTTCTCGCCCATGAGGCTAAATGGCGTAGCGTGGTCGCCGGACGGAAAGCAGATCGCAATCAACGCGTGGACGGCCTCCACCCGGTTTAAGAACTACCTTGTGGACGCGAAGGGCGGGGACGAACCGAGGGCGATCCAGCGGGGACACCACGAAATGGAAGGGCTTCCCTCATGGTCCCCGGATGGCCGGAAGATTGCTTTTGGCGACGTGCCCGAGATGTTTGGCCACGCTACCAGGAGCAACGTCATCCATATTCTGGACATCCCGACGGGCAGGCTCGAGACCTTGCCGGGCTCCGGTGGTTTTTGGACGCCACGCTGGTCGCAGGACGGGCGGTACATCGCTGCCCTCAAGGATGATGAACCAGACCCTCGTAGGCAGCCCCTCTTCCTCTTCGACTGGAAGACCGGAACTTGGCGGGTCCTTCATGCCGACCACGTTAAGGATATGCTGTGGTCGCACGACGGCAAGTACGTCTACTACGATGACGAGGTGGGCCACGGCATCTTTCGGGTGCGGGTTCCCAACGGGAAGCCCGAGTTGGTGGCAGATACCAACGAGATTCTGAGAAGTGGCGGCGGCTGGTTCGGCCTTGCACCCGACGATTCACCCCTAATTGTGCGCGATGCCGGCAGCGAGGAAATCTATTCCGTGGATGTGGATTGGCATTAGGGGCGGGATACCGGCAGAGCGCCTCCGCGACAGCGGAGATCTCGTTTCGAACCCCATGCTGCGTTTGACCAGCCTGAGGATTCCCTCTTTTTGAGCTTGACATTCTTATTTACTTAGTGTATACGTACCCCTTGGATTATCCGGATTCGCAGTCGGAGCGAGGCGAAGTGTGTGGAACGCAGGTTACTGTCGTTTGCCGTTCGGCCGGGCTGCCGGCCTGGGACCGCGCCTCGTCGTCAGCGCCAGAGGTGGGCACGCCCGCCCAAAAACGAATTGGACGCGGCATCTTTATTGTTTTCAATGAGATATGCGAATTTTTGGAAAACAAATTACAGGGGTTAAGCTAATGAATCGAAAAGGGTTAGAGGGCGATAAGCCGTTTTCATTCATTCGCGGCAACAAACTGGGACAATGCCGGAACGAGCCCGGCCAAAAACGAATTGGACACACCATCTCACTTGTTTCGAGTGACATACGGGGATTTTGGCAAAACAAATTACACGGGTTAAGCATTTGAAATCAAAAGGCTTAGGGTGTGATATGCCGGTTTCATTCATTCGCGCGCATCGGATGCCAAGTCTAAAGGACTTAGCGTCAGGCTTCAATGAATTGGCCCCAGGACGGCCAAGCCACAGGCGCGAGGCGAGCCTCGGCATCGCAGCATGGACGAGGGGCAGGGCAATTGGAGCTGGGAACGCGCTGCGGGGGGGCTGGCAGCGTAATCCCGAGTTTCGAATTTCGTGTTTCGAGCTTCGTTTTTCGACTTTCGCAAGCCGCGGGCGCAGGTGCCGGCAGGAAATGCTGGTGGGCGATAGAGGATTCGAACCTCTGACTTCCACCGTGTGAAGGTGGCACTCTACCGCTGAGTTAATCGCCCGCGCAGATTCGAAAGTAGCAAATTTCGCGGGATGCGTCCAGAAGCGGCGCTCCGCAGGGCGCGCTGGCGCGTCAAATCGATCATGGCCCCACTCGAAGCGAGCACCGAGGTTACGGCCGTGGCGGCTCCGCCCGGCGCCGGCGCCTTTGCCGAGCCCATCGCGCGCCTGGAACGCGCTGTGTGCAGCGTGATTCGCGGCAAGGACGAGGCGGTGAAGCTGGCGCTGGTCACGCTCTTCGCGCGCGGCCACCTGCTGATCGAGGACGTGCCGGGCGTGGGCAAAACCACCCTGGCGCGGGCCCTGGCGCGCTCTTTCAACTGCGCCTTCCAGCGCATTCAGTTCACCTCAGACCTGCTGCCCGCAGACGTGATCGGCACCAGCGTTTTCAACCTGGAGACGCAGCGCTTCGAGTTTCGCCCCGGCCCCATCTTCGCCAACATCGTGCTGGCGGACGAAATCAATCGCACCACGCCGAAAACCCAGAGCGCGCTGCTGGAGGCCATGAACGAATACCAGGTGACGGTGGAGAAGTCCACCTACGCCCTGCCCGAGCCCTTCCTGGTGATCGCCACCCAGAATCCCATCGAGCATCACGGCACCTATCCGCTGCCCGAGTCGCAGCTCGACCGCTTCCTGCTGCGCCTGCGGGTGGGCTATCCGAGCGCGGAAAGCGAAAAAGAGATTTTGCGGAACTTCGCGGAGTCCGATCCACTGACGAAGATTACACCCGTGATGACCGCGGAAGAAGTGGTGGTCGTCCAGCAAGCCGTGCGGCACGTTACCGTCGACGAAGAGCTGATGAACTACACGCTCGCCATCGTCGAGAAGACACGCCAGCACGAATAC
>DATJAQ010000238.1:0-4787 GCA_035516075.1 Terriglobia bacterium
CGCAGGAAGTAGAGATAGGGCGACGGGTTCACGGCGCGCAAGGCGCGATATATCTCGAAGGGCGGAACGCGCACCGGCGCTTCCAGGCGTTGCGAGACCACAACTTGAAAGATGTCGCCGGCGCGGATGTATTCCTTGGCGCGCTCCACCATGCTCTCGTAGCGCTGCCGGGTCATGTTGTGCTGCACGCGCCAGGGCCCCCGTGGCGGGCGATGGCGGGACAGCTCGAGCGGGCGGCGCAGCAAGCGCTCCATGCGCGCGAGTTGGCGGACTGCGGCGTCGTACTTGGCGCGCAGCGTCCCGGCTCCTTCTTCCGTAAGAACATTGGCGATCAGAAAGAGGCGGTGCTGGACGTGGTCGAAGGCGACGAGGTTGGAAAAATACATGAAGGCCGCGTCGTCCACGTCCACGTCCATTTCGACGCGGGGGGGAAGGCGCTCCAGCCTGCGCACCGCTTCGTAGGCAAGAAAACCCACCGCGCCGGCGGAAAACGGCGGCAGGCCCGGCAGGGCCACGGAGCGGTAGCGCGCCCCCACTTGACGCAGGCACTCGAAGATGTCTCCCGATTCCTCGCTCCGGTGCGGGCCCCGGACCACGTTGATTCGATCCCCGCGCGAGGAAATTACCTGGAACGGGTCGATGCCGAAAAAAGTGTAGCGCCCCACCCGCTCGCCGCCTTCCACGCTCTCCAGCAGGAAGCTGTAGGGATGCGCCCTGCCTGCGGAGGCGCGAGGGCGCGCCCCGGGCAGGGTCTCAGGGGCAAGCCGCAAGTAGGCGGAAACGGGGCTCAGCAGGTCCGCGACAATCGTACTGTAGACAGGCAGAACATTGCCGCGGCGCGCCAGGCGCTGGAACTCCGCGAAGCTGGGTTGAACGTCAGGCATTAAGGAAGCTCTCAGCCGTCAGCTTTCAGCTCTCAGCGGCAAGCTGTCGGCGGGTAGTTATCGATGCAACCTGTATTATATCTATTTGTATATTAATAGTATTTAAACTGATAGCTGATAGCTGACGCCTAACCCGCCGGCCGTTCCAACACCTGCCGCACCGCCTGCTCCATCAGGGCGCGGGGTGCGGTCAGCCCGGTCCAGATTTCGAATTGACGCGCCCCCTGCGCTACCAGCATCTCAAGGCCGGATATAGTGACCAGGCCGCGGCCCCGGGCCTCCGTGATGAAGCGCGTGGCGAGCGGGTAATAGACCATATCGAAAACCAGGCGAGCGCGCAGGCGCGCCAAATCGAGCGGCGACTCATTCACGTGGGGGTACATACCCACGGGAGTGGCATTAATCACCGCGTCTACTTCCAATCCCTCCGCGCCTTCCCAGGAGACCGCCTCGCCCTCCACCGCGCGCGCCAGGCGTCGCCCCATATCTTCGCGGCGCGCGGCGACAAAGACCTTGGCGCCCTCAGTGCGAAGAGCATAAGCGGCCGCGCGGGCCGCTCCGCCCGCGCCCAGAATCAACATGCGGCTGCCCGACAACCTCAGCCGCTTCGTGAGCACTTCCACCACCGCCGCGGCGTCCGTATTCCAGCCCATCCATTTGCCCCGCTGCACGGCCACGGTATTGCACGCCCCAATGCGAGTGGCGAGAGGGTCAGCCCAATCGAGCGAACGAAGAATGGCCTGCTTGTAGGGCATGGTCACCGAAAACCCCGACAGGCCCCCCTGGCGAGCGAAGGCGAGGAAGTCCGAAAGTTGATGGGTCTCGCAGGGCAGGAAAACGGCATTCGCATGCTTGGCCTGGAAAGCCGCATTTTGCATGGCGGGCGAAAGGGAAATCGAAGCGTGTGAGCCGACCACGCCATAGAGCAGCGTGCGATGGTTCAGCCGCTCCACCCGATAAATGGAGCGCATCAACTCCGCCGCAACCTGGCCGGGCGCCACCGCATGGTTGCCCGAAGAAGCATAAGTGATGGCCGAACCCCAGAGCAGGCCCAGCAACCGCGAGGGAATGCCCGGCGCGCCCATGGCTAACGCCGTCAGCTTCGGACTCTTCCGGTGATGGGTTTTGAGCAGTTCCCGGATTTCAAGATTGTTGCGCAAGTGCTGGGCTTCCGTTGCCACCTTGATCATATCCACCGGAAGCCGCGCCAGTCGGCGATAGACGGCGCTGAGGGAGGGTGTGCGATGATAGTTGTGATAGGAAGCGATCACCCTGGCCGGATGAAATTGCCCCAGGAACTTCGGACCCGCTTCCTTGATCGACTCGAGTTCGACGTCCACCCACTGGCAACCCGCGCGCACCGCCCCAGCCAGCACCGCGGCTTGCTCCTCCACGCTTCCCTTGAACGCTCCCCCCGCCTCTTCCCTGCGGCAGGTGGCGATCACCTGGGGCATATGCAAGCGCACCAGCATTTGGCGGAGCGCGGCCTCAAGCTGGGTGAAGTCCGGGAGATAGTCCAAGCGCAACTCGAGGCCCACGGCAGCCGCGCTCAGCCGGCCGACTTGCGCTTCGAGTGCCGCCAGGCTGGAACCCGCCAGTGTGACGAAGATTCGCGGTGTGGTGGGCTTAACCAAGATACCGTCCCCAAGCATTGGTTCTCGCGGCTTTCAACGAGTTGACTATAAAGGTTTCGACCGATTAAACGCAAGAATCTTGTAGCGGTGGTAGTGTCCTAGATCTGGGTTGGCCCAGTGTCTCGAGCTTGAAACCGGTCCCGGCCGGCAACCCACAGCCCCGAAGGGGCGGACTAGCAAAGCCCAGGCCAACAGCCTGGGTAAGAGGCTCCAACTCCCTTCCTCCTCTTCCTTCCCCTCAGGCGCTGAGCATCTGCCCGACCTTCGGCTGGGCGCCGGGAGTACGCACCCAAAAGCCCGCGAAGCGGGCGTTGTCATGTAGCCCACGGCGCAGCCGTGGGGAGACGAGCAACCCCTATGTGCCTCCCCAGCCCCGTAGGGGCGGCATCTGGCCGCCTCAGGTCCGAATGATGATCGCGCCCTCGACCGAGATTCACCACTCGGCTCTCGCCGGGGCGGCGCTAAACCGGCTTCCGACGTCCCCGATGCCGCCCCTGCCGGGGCTGAGAACAAATCGGGTGACCCATTCTGATCCCACGGCTTCGCCATGGGCTAGAGGATGCCGCCGCTACCGCGGCTTAAGGCCACTTTCTTCCGCATCCACCAGGGCTGAGAACTTCGGATCTCACGAGCCACAATTACCTCCCGCCCTCGCTATACCACTGCTTGATCACCTCCATGGCAGGCTTGCCCCAAGGCGTGTGCGAACGGTCTTGCGCGCCGCCGCTCCCATTCGTTTCGATCTTCCACCAATACATCCCTTCGAACCACGGCTGGTTGTAGAAAGCCCGGAAAACGGCTTGGTAACAGGCTGTCTGCGCCTGAAGAGAGATCCGGGTCTTCAGCGCGTCATCCCAGGGCTGGCGGTTCGCGCCTTCCAAACTTGGAAACCCGGCTTCGGTGAAGATCACGGGACGATGGTACCTCTGCTGCACCGCCTCCACTTGCTTTAACACCGACTCGACCGCGAGGTCGTCAGGGAGGGGATAGTATTCCTGGAGGCCGATGTAATCGAGCGCGTCCCAAAAGGCGATGTGGTCAAACTCCTCTCCAAAGTTGGCGGCGTAGACCAGGGGGCCGGGATACAACTGGCGGACACGGGCAATCAGTTTGCGCCACTCCGGGTCGTAAGCCGTGAGGTGCACGAGTTCTCCGCCCACACAAAAGACGTCGGCGTGGATCGTCGCGGCAAGCTGAGCGTAGTGCTCGAGGAAGCTCTTGTATTGCTCGAACCACAACGCCCTGTCGGTAGCCGATGGAATATCCAGATCGATGGCTTGCCATACGGCGGGCTTCAGCAAGACCTTCATGCCCAGCGCGTGCGCCACGCGCGTGAGCTCTTCGATGCCCTCGTCGCTTTCCCAGCCTTGCGCCTGTCGTTGAAGGAGCACGCGCGGAGGATGGGTGGAGGACCAGCCGTACGGAACCAGTGCGATCGCGTTTACGCCGAACCGCGGCAGTAGTTCCAGCATCCGCCGGGCGCCCTCGGAGGCGTAAACGTCGGGAAACTCGGCTGTGAAGTTGACGCCCTTTTGGAAGAAACCCTTGGGATAAGGAAGGTCACCACGAGCCTTCGGAAAAGAGGCCATCGCTGCTTGGTTAGCCGCTTGCCTGGCGCGCTCGAACGCGCGCATGATGGATTGGCCTGCCCATGAAACAGCGGCGATAAAGGCTAGTGTGGTGGCAAGGCCTGCGACAACGGACCACCAACTGGTTCCTCGTGGCTCAGCAAGCGGTAAGGGTGGTTCGGCCTGCGGGCCAAAGCCTTCGGAGCTATGCATACCGAAGGGCTTCGGCCCGTTGGCGGGCGAGGGGCCACGAGCCGCCCGCGACGGAGGCGAGACACTGACCAGGAGCGCGGCCGCGACGCCGGGAATAAGCAGCCTAAGGAACTGCCGGGTGAGCCAAGGATAATGGAGCAGCAACCCTGCCATCCCGGCAACGAGGGCGAAGGGAAGCACGAAGTCTGCCAGCACGGTCCCAACCCGCAGCCAATAGCGCGAATGCCGGTGAACGTTCAACATCCAGCGCAGCCCCAAACTCAGCAAGCCGAAAAAGAAGGCGGAAATCGCGAGGTTTTCGAGCGACATGCCGGCTCGCTCGAACGGCCGCCACAGCCAAGTCGCCAACCCAACCTGGCCCAGCAAGGCGAGAGCGAGCCCGGCCTGCAGGCGGTAAGCCTGGCCAAAGAGCGCGAGAAGAATCGCGACGGCGGCGGCGATGAAAACGACCTCGAGGAGCGCCCGGGCATCAGAGGCTTGCCGATATT
>DATJAQ010000239.1:0-34790 GCA_035516075.1 Terriglobia bacterium
CCCTCGAGGGCGAGCACGTGTCCTTAGCGGCCCTGGCTCCGGACGTGCCTGTCATCACCTTTGGCGGACTTTCGAAGGCTTATCTGGCACCCGGCTGGCGGGTGGGGTGGTCGATCGTCAGCGGCGACGGGGCCGCGCTCGGCCCCTACGTTGAAGGCATTCACAAGCTGTTGCGCAGCCGGCTGAGCGCCAATCATCCGGAGCAGTACGCCATCAAGCCGGCGCTCGAAGGCCCGCAGGATCACCTGCCCGAGGTGTTGGGCAAGCTGCGGGCCCGGCGCGATCTCACGGTCGAGTTTGCCAACTCCACTCCGCGGCTGAGCTGCGTGCGGCCGCAAGGCGCGTTCTACGCCTTTCCGCGCATCGAGATCCCCGACAAGGACGAGGAGTTTGTACGGGGCCTGCTGCGCGAAAAGCATGTTCTTCTGGTGCACGGCAGCGGCTTCGGCCAGGCGCCCGGCACCAGGCACTTCCGGATTGTGTTCCTGCCCGACGAGCCCACCCTCCGGCGGGCGTACCGGGCGATTGCGGAATACCTGCGCGAGCACTACTAGGCCGCGCGGAGCGACGGCCGGGAAGAGTGCCGAAATCGCGGAACGAAGCCACTATGTGCTTTAGAATCAACAAATCGATTTTCGTGGAGCCCCGATCTTGAGCGGCCAGAAGTCCCGAGCCGAGCCAATTCCGCCCCAGGAGGGCGTCGCGGTTGAGTTCGCTGCCCAGTTCTGTCCGGTCTGCTCGAGGCGGCTGGAGTCGTGGCGCTGCGAGATGGTATGCCCGCGCTGCGGGTATTTCATGTCGTGCTCCCAATTTGAGTGACCCGGTCTCGGCCGCGGAGGATGAGCCTCTTGGGCCCGCTCCCATGCTGAACCCGATCGACGTTCATGAACCGCTCAGCGACTCTGAGCTCGACGACCTCGATGACTTTCTCTCGTCCGACTCCATGCCGGACGATTGCATGGACCTGTATACGCTCCACGGCTTCCTGACGGCCCTGGCCGTTGGGCCGGATCTGGTGACGCCCACCGAGTGGCTCTCGGTGATGTGGTGCTGCGACGAGGGCCCGGAGTTCGACTCGTTCGACGAGGCCCAGTACATCGTCGGGCTCGTCATGCGTTTGCACAACAGCGTTGTGCGAACCCTTGAGGATTCGCCCAAGGACTTCGTTCCCATCATCGATTCCGAAGAGTTGGCCGACGGCGAAGTCCGATGGCATCCTGAGGACTGGTGTAAGGGTTTCATCCTGGGCACGTACGTCAGACACAAGGAGTGGGCGACGATCGTGGACGACGAGGAGCATTCAATATTCATGGCTCCAATCTTCGCCTTCCTCGACGATGGCGGGCTTGAGGCGGCGCTGACGGAGGATGGGCACGGCAAGCTGACCCGCAGCGACCTGGTGGGGCTGATCGGTCCGTCGGTGGTGGAACTTAAGGAGTATTGGCGGTCGCGAAGCAAGCCGAACGGCTCCGGTCTCGCCCCAGGTCACGGTTCCTCTTCCCCGGGCAAGCCGGGGCTGCAATGAGCCTTGCTCTTGCGCCAGCGGCCAGCGCTACCCAACGTGGCCAAAGTCCGGCCGCCCCGGAATTTTGCACGCCAGGTAGTTGACAAACGGAGCCCCCTGCGGTTGTAATAGAAACTCCAAGTGATTCTGACGGAGATGACTGTGGGTACGTATCTTCAAAAGGCCCGCCGAGGTGGCGTGCGCTGGACATTGATTGACGCGGAGGGCGCGGTGCTGGGCCGTCTGGCGGCGCGCGCGTCCCTGATGCTGACCGGAAAAAACTCGCCGGACTTCACACCGCACGCGGACCATCGCGAGGGCGTGATCGTGATTAATGCGGAAAAGGTTCGTCTTACGGGAAAGAAGTGGGACGACAAGTTTTACCGCCATCACACCGGATATCCGGGCGGGCTTAAAGAGGTTTCGGCGCGGCGGGTTCTGGAAATGCATCCGGAGCGGATCGTCCATGACGCCATCGTCGGGATGCTGCCGAAGAGCCGCCTGGGCGATCGCATCGCCACGCGGCTCAAAGTCTACGTGGGGTCTGCGCACCCGCACGCGGCGCAGCGCCCGGCTACACTCGCCCCGGGCCGGTAGCCCGATCAGAATCCCTTACTTATTTTGGAACGAAGGAGTTCGTGTGACGGAGAGCGTTCAATATCGGGCCACGGGCAGGCGCAAGACCTCCGTGGCGCGCGTGATCTTGAGGCCGGGCACGGGCAAGCTGACCATAAATCGCCGGCCCTTCGAGGGTTATTTCCCGTCCGAGGCCATGAGGGCCGAATTGAAGCAGCCGTTCGCGGCCACCGAGACCGAAGGCCAGTTTGACGTCTTCGTCGCGGCCCACGGCGGTGGTGTTCACGGACAGGCAGGCGCGGCGCGCCACGGCATCGCCCGGGCGCTGTTGGTGTTCAACCCGGAGCTTCGGCCGAAGCTTCGCCAGGGCGGCTTCCTCACCCGCGATCCACGCGCCAAGGAGCGCAAGAAGTACGGCCAGAAGGGCGCGCGCAAGCGGTTCCAGTTCTCGAAGCGGTAGTAGCAGGTGGCAGGTGCCAGGTGCTAGGGTCGCGATTGGAACGGAATGTGGCAAGCACGCGATACGGCCACAGGCACCTAACACCTCATACCTGACACCTGGCACCTAAGACGTACGACTTGGAGGAATTTTGGCGAGCATCACCATGAAGGAGTTTCTGGAGGCCGGGGTTCATTTCGGCCACCAGACCCGGCGCTGGAACCCGAAAATGAAGGAGTACATTTACGGGGAGCGCAACGGGATTTACATCATCGACCTGCAAAAGACACTCAAGCTCTTCAAAGACGCGGCCAAGTTCGTATCGGACCTGGCGCAAGAGGGCCGGTCGCTGCTGTTTGTCGGCACCAAACGCCAGGCGCAGGAGGCGATCGCCGAGGAGGCCACGCGCTGCGGAATGTTCTACGTCAACCATCGCTGGCTGGGCGGGCTGCTGACCAATAACGCTACCATCCAGAAGTCGATCCAGCGGCTCAAAGAGCTGGAGGAAATGGGCCGCGACGGCCGCTACGAGCTATTGCCCAAGAAAGAGGTTTTGAAGCTCGAACGCGTGCGCGAGCAACTGAACCGGAACCTTGCAGGGATCAAGGATATGCCGGGGCTGCCGGACGCGCTCTTCGTGGTGGATTCGAACAAGGAGCGCATCGCGGTGATGGAGGCCGAGAAGCTTGGCATCCCGGTGGTCGGCATCGTGGACACGAACTGCGATCCCGACTACGTGGACTACGTGATCCCGGGGAACGACGACGCGTTGCGGTCCATCCGGCTGTTCACCTCGCGCATTGCGGACGCCGCGCTGGAAGGGAAGCAGGCGGCCAGCGAGCGGCAGTTGGAGCAGGAAAAGATTGCCGCCGAACAGCGCGCCGAGGAACTGGAGCGCGAGCGCGAGTCGCTGGCCCTGCAACTGGACGATGGCGCGGGGGGCGCAATGGTGCCCGAGGAACTGCCCGTTGAGTTTGACTACGCCGAAGGTGCGGAACCGGCGCTACTCGTGGCTGACGAAGCTAGCGACAGCCGGCGGCCGGGCGGCCATGCCCGTCGCCGCCCGAGCGGCGGCAGCAGCGGCAAACCCCCTCGCCGCAGGGAGTGATCCTCGGGAGAGCTGAAGGGAAGCACGGCTGGGAGTTCAACAGATCGCGGCAGGCCCAGGGGTAAGCAGCAGCTCACGCCAGGCCTGCCTTTTTCATGTTGGGAGGAAGTAATTCGGAATGAGTGTCAAGGCGGAAGACGTTAAGAGACTGCGCGAAGTGACCGGCGCGCCCATGATGGAGTGCAAGCGCGCCCTCGAGGAGGGCAACGGGGACTTCGATCAGGCCATCATCATTCTGCGGAAGCGGGGGCAGGCCACCGCGGCCAAGAAAGCGGGCCGCAGCGCCACCCAGGGCCTGGTAGGGTCGTACGTCCACCCCGGCGCGCAGATTGCGGTCATCGTGGAAGTCAATTGCGAGAGCGACTTCGTGGCGCGCACGGAGGATTTCCAGCACCTCGTGCACGATCTGGCGATGCAGATTTGCGCCACCGACCCGCGCTTTGTTCGCAAGGAGGACGTGCCGCCCGAGGCGCTGGAGCGCGAAAAGGAAATTCTGCGCGCCCAGGCGGCGGAATCCGGAAAGCCGGCGGCTGTGGTGGACCGGATGGTGGAGGGGCGGCTCGGCAAGTTCTACGAGGAGAACTGCCTCTACGAGCAGCATTTCATCAAGGACCAGACGGCAAACACCACCGTCAGTGAGCTGGTCGCCGCCAAAATCGCCACGCTCGGAGAGAACATCTCGGTGCGGCGGTTCGCCCGCTTCAAGGTGGGCGATGGGCTGGCGAAGCCCGGCGAGTGAGAGCCCGGCGGCCCGGACCTTTTGCGCTGGGACGTGGGTCACCCCGCGGCAGGGAACGGCTGAGGCGCCACGCGCTCGGCGGGCGGGCCCTGGGCCATGAACGGTACTTCTGAGGGCGGCGCGGGTTCCCGCTCCCGGAGCTGCGGCGGGCATTCCCAACCATGCCAGAACCGGTCTTTCATCGCATCCTGGTCAAGCTGAGCGGTGAGGCTTTGATGGGCGCCCAGGGCTTCGGCGTGGACGCCGAAGTGGCGGCGCGCATTGCGGGGGAGCTCCACGAGATCAGGGAGCTGGGCGTGGAAGTCGCGGTGGTCGTGGGGGGCGGCAATTTTATCCGCGGGGTGGCGGCGTCGGCCAGCGGGATCGACCGCGTGGTGGGCGACCACATGGGCATGCTCGCCACCATTATCAATGCGCTTGCCCTGCAGGACGCCATCGAGGAATGTGGCTCGCCTACCCGCGTCGTCACCGCCATTGAGATGCGAGAGATTGCGGAGCCCTTCATCCGCCGGCGCACGGTACGCCACCTGGAGAAGGGCCGGGTGGTGATCCTGGCCGGGGGCACCGGCAACCCGTACTTCTCCACCGACACCGCCGCCGCCCTGCGCGGCATGGAAATCAAAGCCGAGGTCATCCTCAAGGCTACCAAGGTGGACGGCATCTACGACGCCGACCCGAAAAAGGTGCCGGACGCCAAGTTCTATGCCGAGGTCAGCTACCTCGAAGTGCTCTCCAAACGCCTGGGTGTGATGGACACCACGGCCATCTCGCTCTGTATGGACAACGGTCTGCCGATTATTGTGTTTAACCTGAACGTGCCCGGGAATCTCAAGCGGATCGTGCTCGGCGAGAAGGTCGGCTCACTCGTCGTGCGTTGATTTCCGCCGCCGCAAACCCGGGCCGAAGGCCCTGGGAGGATGCGTCATGCCCGTCATCGAAAACCCCGCCGTCCGCGAAGACCTGAATCAAGCCAAGACCCGCATGGCCAAGGCGCTGGAAGACTGCCGCCACGAGATCGCCGGGGTGCGCACCGGGCGGGCCACGGTATCCATGCTAGATCCGATCCGGGTGGATTACTACGGCACGCCCACGCCCATCAATCAGGTCGCCACCCTTGGGATTCCCGAGCCCAGCCTGCTCACGGTGCAGCCCTGGGAAGCTACGCTGCTCACCGCGATCGAGAAAGCGATCCGCTCCTCGGATCTCGGCCTCAATCCCATGAACGACGGCAAAGTGCTCCGCATCCCGATCCCGGCGCTCAACGAAGAGCGGCGCAAAGAGCTGGTGAAGCACCTGCACAAGGTGCTCGAGAATCACCGCACCGCCATCCGCAACATCCGCCGGGACTCGAACGACGCTATGAAGAAGCTGCTCAAAGACAAGAAGATCTCCGAGGACGACGACAAGCGCGGACTCGAAGAGATTCAAAAGCTGACGGACGAGTTTATCGGAAAGCTCGACGCGCTGGGAAAGGGCAAGGAGCGCGAAATCCTCGAGATGAAATAGCCGCCCGCGGAGCGCCTGGGCCCGGCGCCGCTAATGCGCCGACTGCTCCGCGGCGGCGATCTTCTGGGCGACTTGCGAGTGGGGACCGACGGGCTCGACGAACAGAATCTGGTTGGGGTTCAGGTACATCCGGTCGGGCTCGTGGAGTTCGTGGCCGCGCCGGATAAGCACATTGTTCACCTGCTTGGTTTCGGTATTCGATTGACTAACGATATAGTAAACATCTGTCAAAACCGGGTGCGGGCTGCCATACCCGTTGAGCTTGCCGAAGTACACCGAGCCGTTGGTGAGCAGCACGGCTTGGTACGGCGTGGTAAACGTTACGTCCTGCTTTCGCAAAGTCCGGGCAATATACATGGCCGCGACCACGGTGACCATGATACCTGTCACCGTCCAGACCACCTGCACCAGACCAATCCCCCGCTGATCCCTTGACATCGTCCAATCTCTCCCTCGAAAGCCCCGATGGGCAACTTCCAGTGGAATTTTCCCGAGCTACTCCAGCCTAACACTCCATGGGGTTTGTTAGCAACCCCGGCAGGCCCGCGTTCGGGTTTCGGGATTCGGGAAGTAAGTCTCCCTCAACGCCGACCCGCGTCTTTCCATTCGGCAATCCCCGCCTGCGCGGGGACCAATCGGCAATTGGCAATGCTTCCCCGTACTCCCGACCCCCTACTCCGCGCGCCGTTCGACTCCGGAGCCCGAACCCCGATTCCCGAACCCCGAATCCCCCACGGCATTTGCTTGGCTTTGGCCTTTTGGGGCACTTTTCTCAACAATATGATTCCATGTAACTTACTCGATTCTCATTCTTCTCACTTTAGCTTTATGTAAATCGTACAACTCGTTGATCCTAAATGACATTCAAGCTTTGGCGCGGCCTTCTGAATTTCGTATGTCATTCAGTCTGCGCCACGTTCCGGCTTTGCAGATTTTTTCGTTTTTTCCGCATTTTCCTCGCATCTTGTTCATTCCGTTCGACGTTCCCGGTTTTTGCCTCCCGCCGAACTCGCCACCATTTCCATAAGTTATACATTCTATGCCACATTCCGGCTTTGGCGTGAGCACCCCCGGGGGCTAGTCCGCTCCTTTTCCCCCGCCTTCGCACGGCGACGCGAGCTTAGAGATAACGCTTGTGATTTCAACATGTCTAGCATGGTCCGGAGGTTTCAGTCGATGGCTCGCCGCAGTCGGTCGCCCTGCACGTTCATGAAGTGATCCTCCCGCGTCGGCGCCAAGTGCGCCACGCCCAAGCGCGGCTCTGCCCCGGAGCCTGAACCTTCGGCGGGAACATCTACCACCGTCGCAGCCAAAATAGTCGCCTTCTTTCGCTGCCCTCTCCAGGCATCCGTGGTCCGTCGATCAATGATCGTGGTTCGTAGATCGTGGATCTTTGCCCGTGATCCGCCAAGCCCAGACATGACCAATGGCAACGAACTGCGATCTACTTCACATGGCAACGGATAACTGACAAAACATGTGCCTGACCGTGTTGCACACGGCGAGCAAGGTGATCGAAAAGTATGCGAACAGTCGTTTTCGCCTTCGTGTCGGCCTCATCGTACACTTTTAAGGTCGGACGAGCCGCGCAATTTTCCTTCGATTGCTCAGCCTGGCTGAAATTGACCCACTGCCCAATATCACTACGCTTCCCATTTTTGGAAGAGTGCGCTAAGTTGTGAAATTAGGTACGGCCACGTGAGCACCTTTCTTCTCTAAGTTATTGAAAAATGGTGTGGGGCGTGTGTCTGAGGGGCGGCCCGTAAGTTGTTGAAAGTTGGTTCGAGGCCGAGCGCCTTTTCGGCTGGGTTTTCAGGTCTTGACCGGCTTGCGCATAGCTCCGCCGCGCGCCGCAACCCGGGGGCGAACCTGACGCGTCCGGGGGTGTTATAATGGGCGTCAAGTCTAGAGGTGTTACTTGCCGGCCTCCAACCCTGACCCGCAGAGCGCCGCGCCCGCAAAGGTGGCCGCCGAACCAGCCTCCGGCGAAAGCCAGGCCGGGTTGGACCGGCTGTTCGAGTCGCTGCCCGACGCCACGGTTACCGCCGACCGCGAGGGGCGGATTGTCTCAGCCAACGGGCAGGCGGAGCGCATGTTCGGCTACACTCGCCGCGAACTCGCGGGGCAGCCCATCCACGTCCTCGTGCCGGAGCGATACCGGGACGCTCACCACGCTTATGTTAGAGGCTACCAGGATAGCCCACACGCACGGCCCATGGGCGCCGGCCTCGAGCTTTACGGCAGGCGCAAGGACGGCACCGAGTTCCCGGTGGACATCATGCTGAGCCCGCTCGCGACCGGCGGCGGCCTGCTCTCACTGGCGGTGGTGCGCGACATGACGGACCGCAAGCGGGTGGAGCAGGCGCTACGTCTGAGCGAGGAGCAGCTGCGGACGCTTTTCGACAGCGTCAAGGACTACGCCATCTTCACGCTCGACGCGGAGGGGCGGGTGAGCAGTTGGAGCCTGGGGGCGGAGCGCATCAAGGGCTACCGCGCCGAGGAGATCATGGGCCAGCACTTCTCGCGGTTCTACACCCCGGAGGACGTCGAGCGCGGCAAGCCGGAACACGAGTTGGTCGCGGCCGCCGCCTTGGGCCGGGTTGAGGACGACGGGTGGCGGGTGCGCAAGGACGGCTCGCGCTTCTGGGCCAACGTCACCCTTGCGGCGCGGCGCGACGCGGAGGGCAAGCTGCTCGGCTTCTCTAAAGTGACGCGCGACTTCACCGGGCGCCGGCAGGCCGAAGAGGCGCTGCTGCTGGAGGTGACGAACACCCTGATTTCAAGCCTTGACATCCGCCGCCTTTTCGCCGCGATTTCCGCCGGTATTCGCCAGGTGACGCCGCACGAATTTGCGGGCCTGGCGTTGTTCGACGCGACGATTGGAAAATTGCGGCTCCACGTGCTCGACGCCCCCAGCGGCGTCGAGATACCCGCGGAGGGGTTGCTGCTGCCGCTCGAAGATTCGCCTTCGGGGCAGGCCTTCACGTCGCGCGAGCCGTTGTGGCTGGAGCGCATGGAGGGCGCCGCGGACCGGTTCTCGCCTGACTTCATCCAGGCGTGGACGACGCTCGGGATGAAGTCTGGCTGCTGGCTACCGCTGCTGAACCGGGGCGCAGCGCTGGGCACGCTGATTGTGGGCAGCTCGAGGGAGTGCGCGTTCACGGCCCAGGATGCCGAAATCCTGAGTCTCGTGGCCAACCAGGTGGCGCTGGCCATCGATAACGCCGAGGCGTATCGCCGCGTGGCCGAGCTCAAGGATCGGTTTGCCGAAGAGAAGGCTTATCTTGAAGAAGAGCTCAACACGGAATACAACTTTGAGGAAATCGTGGGCGAGAGCGCCGCCCTGCGGCGAGTACTGAAACAGGTCGAGACCGTTGCCCCCACCGACGCCACGGTACTCGTCCAGGGAGAAACCGGCACCGGCAAAGAGCTGGTGGCGCGCGCCATCCACCACCTCAGCGCCCGACGCGAGCGTACCTTTGTGAAACTGAACTGCGCCGCCATTCCTGGCGGCCTGCTCGAGAGCGAGTTGTTTGGGCACGAAAAGGGGGCATTTACCGGCGCTATATCGCAAAAGATCGGCCGCGTGGAACTAGCCCACCAGGGGACTCTGTTCCTCGACGAAGTCGGCGACATCCCGCTGGAACTTCAACCCAAACTGCTTCGCGCCCTGCAGGAGAGGGAGTTCGAGCGTCTCGGCAGCACGCGCACCATTCAGGTTGACGTTCGTCTGATTGCGGCCACCAATCGCGACTTGGCCGCCATGGTAAAAGCTCACGAGTTTCGAAATGACCTTTACTATCGGCTCCGGGTCTTTCCGGTTCACGTCCCTCCCTTGCGGGATCGCCCCGACGACATCCCGATGCTCGTTCACCATTTCGTGCAAAAACACGCTCGGCGAATGAACCGGCGCATCGAGACCATTCCACCGGAGGCCTTCGAGGCCCTGCGGCGGTGGCCGTGGCCCGGCAACGTGCGTGAACTGGAGAACCTGATCGAGCGGGCTGTGATCCTGACCACGGGCAGCGTGCTGAGGATCCCGCTCTCCGAGTTGGTACGCGCTGACGCGCCCGAAAACCTTCCTTCACCTCTCTCCACCCTGGAGACCGCCGAGCGGGAGCACATCCTTCGCGCCCTACGCGAATGCGGAGGACGCATCGCGGGGCCAACAGGTGCTGCCGCCCGGCTCGGACTGAAGCGCACCACCCTTAACGCTAAGCTCAAAAAGCTCGGGATTTCCCGCAAGGAAATCTGACCGCTCGTGGTCATGTGGCGTTATTTGGTCATGGGCACCGTGACCTCCAAACACCAACCTTGTGACCAACGTCACATGTAACTCTCAGCCTCTGAGTCGCTTGAAGATATGGCCGTCATTTGGTGACCAAGTTGCCGTTTGTTGGGGCGTCGAGTGGGGTGAGCAGGGTGCTCAGAATCACAATCAATGACAACTCGCATCGGGCCATAATCAAGTTGGAAGGCCGAGTGAGCGGCCCTTGGGTCGGCGAACTGGAGCGAAGTTGGCGCAGCCTGGTGACCACAAAGGGTAACGCCCACCCTCTCGTCATCGACCTATCGGACGTGACGTTCATCAGCACTGAGGGAAAGATTCTTCTGGGTGAGATGTATCGCCAGGGCGCAGAGCTTCGCGTGGGCGCACTGATGGAGCTTACTCTCGAACAGATCAAACAAGCGGCACAGGGCCCGGAAACAAGTGGGCACGGAGGATAAAATGCACTCGCCATACGGTTTGGAATTGAACGGCAGCTGTGAGAACTGTTCCCAAAGGGGAGACCAGTTTTTCTGCAATTTGCCTAAACCTGAATTGAAGGCGTTTGAGTCGATCAAATACACCAGCGGCTATCCCAAAGGGGCGGTCCTGTTCGTGGAAGAGGAAGCTCCGCGGGGCGTTTTCGTCGTCTGTAAGGGCCGCGTGAAGCTGACCATGACCTCCATCGATGGAAAGACCATGATTTTAAGGATCGTCGGGCCGGGCGAAGTGCTGGGTTTGCACGCAGTGGTCTCCGGCGAGGCCTATCAATCTACGGCCGAAACCATGGAGCCTTGCCAGTTCGACTTTGTGAGGCGGGAGGACTTCCTTCGCTTCCTGCGCGACCACGCTGAGGCTTCCATTCATGCGGCTCAGCAGTTGAGCGGAAACTACCAGGCGGCTTGCGCACAGATTCGCTCGCTAGGCCTGACTCACTCGGCCTCCGGCAAGCTGGCAAAATTCCTACTTGAATCCTCTGCGGCCGGTCAGGTGACCAAACAAGGGACCCGGATGCGGCTTACCATGACTCACGAGGAAATCGGACAGATGATCGGCGCTTCGCGCGAGACCGTAACCCGGACTCTGGGGCAATTCAAGCAGAGGCAGGTCGTCGCCCAGAACGGCTCCATGATGCTCATTCAGAACCGGGCGGCACTGGAAACCTACGCTGGCGCCTAGTGTGCCTCCTGCTTGATGGCCCGCGCACGCGCTCTTAGCGCGGCGGGTAACAAACCTGCCGCGCTCGAGCGCCAGCCTCCGGCCGGGTAACAGCAAGTCAATCGATGCAAGTGATGAAACTGTTGACCCGCGTCACGCCTGCGACGGCTCAGGCTGTGCGTTCGGCCCCGTCGCGCTCCGCCCAGTTGCGAACGCTTCCCGTAAGGGTCACCGAGGTTCCGTTGCTTTTGACCGTGATACGTTGTGCCTCGAGCAGGCCATTTCGCCGGAAGGCCGCTTCGATTTGGGTGCGAATGTCGCTGGGCGTCAATCGGGGCTTCACAACGATCTCGTTGGTGACCCCCTGCACACCCCTCAGACGGAACACGGCCTCCTCCGCCGAGGAACGCTGAAGCTCAAAGTCAACCTTACGTTCCAGGGTGATCCAGCCATTCTCCGAGGTGACTTTGATTTGATCCCACGGCACCCGCACGTTCCACTCCAGGGCATTTTCCGCAGCCCGCGCAATGTAAGCATCGCCGCGCTCAATCGGTCCGGGAGGCACGACCCTGACGTGCACCGCAAGGGCTTTTAACCCCGAGACTCGCTTAGCGGCGCGCTCGGCAGCCCATGTTTCGGCCAGGCTCTCAACCCGCCCTACTGAGTGCCCACCCCGTCCCCCACCACCACGCCCACACAGGCCGCACGGACGCCGGGCTCCCGCTCGAGTTCATCGAGGATGCTCTTCCGCAAGTCTAGATTGCTCGACATGGGCTTTCCCTCCATCGCGCACCGCAAGTCAGGGTCTCCCCGCATACACTCTGCCCTGTTGCGGCCCTGCGGACTGTGCGGCTGCTCACCTCCCTTGGTGCTTCCGGTCACAGGCTCTGCGTCTTGCCGCCCGGTTACTCCCGCCGCTACGCGTTTTCTTGTGAACCCGCCCGGCTGGATTCGCTTCAAGATCTTGGGTCCGGGGTTTCCGCTGCAGGCCGCAACCGATCGTTTTGCTTCCTTACGATGTCACTTCGCCAAGTGATCAGGGTCACAGATGATTGCGCTGGTCAATGGTAGATTGAGCCGTCCCGGGTATGAAGAGTGCTTGAGTCTAAACCCCGTCGTTCAGGACCGCCGATATCGCAACCAATACACCGATGCAGGGGAGGCGCGAGGTGGCGAGCGTGCAACATTCTGAAGGGCTTCCGCGAAGTGTTCGGTACGAGGATCTGTTCCGCGACCTGCCTGCCGCAACCCGTCAGGCGTTCGAACGGCTGGAAGAAAGATCGTCCTACCCGCAGGGCGCCACGCTATTTGTTGAGGATCAGCTGGGGTCCGGGGTTTTCATACTGCGCGAAGGCAGCGTCAGGCTAGCTCATTCCTTCGCTCCCGGCGCGGCCGTCTCTGCGGTCATCGCGCTTCCAGGCGAGATTCTGGGGGTCGCGGCCACCGTATCCGGTGAACCTTACGAGTCGGCGGCTCAGACGATCGAGCCTTCACAGGTCGGCTTCGTCAGCCGTCGGAGTCTTATGGAGTTCCTCCGCGAACAAAATGCGGTGGCCTTCAGGCTGGTGCAGCTTCTCAGCGACGCAATGAATTCGACTCTCGATCGCAGCCGCCTGCTAGGCCTCGGGGCAGACACAAAGCACTGACACCCTGCAGTGTTTGACCGTCAGCCGAACGGGTTCCTTGGTGCGAAAGGGGGGACTCGAACCCCCACCCCTTGCGGGACCAGATCCTAAGTCTGGCGCGTCTGCCAATTCCGCCACTTTCGCACAAAATCATTATAAGCGACTACCGTTGACCATCGCGGACGCTCACATCACTGCAAGGTCTGGCTTATAATCTCTTATGAGCCGCCATTGCTCGCACCGGACGAAGGCGCACAATGGGCTCGCTCGACTCGATTCGAGGCAGCTTCGATGCCTCGTGGAGGTAACTGTGCGCCTAAGGTTGGGGATTGTCGGGGGAGCGTTGGCTCTGTGGGTTTTACTTCACGCCAGGGGGATCCCGGCCGGGCTTGCGCTCGCCGCCCCGGCGCCCCAGGATCCGGACGAGCCGCTCAATGGCAAACCTTCCCCGAAGCTCATTCCGCCCCCGGGTTCGCCCATCACCTCGGGGGACGTCGACCAGAAAGAGTTGACCGACATCATCAACGAGCTCGTGGCCTGCGGCACGCGGAGCTCGCTCTCTTCGTGGAAGGACACCGACCACGAGATCGGGTGCGGCCGTAACCGGATCGTGGCGAGGTTCCAGGCGATCTCGAAGGCCATGGGCGGCGAGCTCCAGGTGAAGGTGGATCGCTTTGAGGCGACCGCCCCACGGACCGCCAACAAGCCCGTGCCGCTCGAAAACGTGATTGCGATCCTCCCCGGGACCGACCCCACCCTGTCCAAAACTGTATTCCTCGTCTCGGGTCACTTTGACTCAATGCCTTCCGACGTGATGGATTCCACCAGCGCTGCGCCCGGCGCCGACGACGACGCCTCCGGCGTTGCTGTCTCCATCGAGTGTGCCCGGCTCGTCTCGAGCTGGCGGCCGCCCTCGGGCTACCGGGCGACGGTCATCTTCGCGGCGGTTTCCGGTGAAGAACAAGGGCTGCTGGGGAGCAAGCACCTCGTCGAGTACCTGCGCGACAGCGGTTACACAGTCGGCGGCATGCTTGACGACGACATCGTGGGTGCGGACTTCGCACCGGGCGCGCCCCACCGCGTGCGCGTGTTTTCGGCGGGAGGGCCCGACGGCATCGACAGTCCGTCCAGAGAGCTGGCGCGCATGGTGGAGGACATCGATTCCCGGGATGCCGTGCGTCTTATTTTTCGTGATGACCGCTTGGGCCGCGGCGGCGATCACATGCCGTTCATCGAGGCCGGGGACCCGGCCGTTCGATTCACCGAACCGCTCGAAGATTACCACCATGAGCACCAGACGCCGCGCATTGAAAACGGCGTTCAATACGGCGACCTCCCGCAATATCTCAACTTCGAGTTTCTAGCGAACGTGGTTCGCGACAATGCGGAAGTGTTGCGCGAGCTGGCCATGGCGCCCGCCCCTCCGGCTGATGTCACGCTATCAGGCGGAGTCACGCCCAGCGCTGTCGTGGGCTGGCAGGCGCCCAGCGACACCGAGCGCGGCGGCTTTGAGATTCTCTGGCGCGAAACTACATCGCCTCGCTGGTCCGTCTACGACTTTGTCTTCCAGCCGGGCGAGACCGCGCTGACGGGCGTCTCCACCGACAACCGCTTTTTCGCGGTGCGGTCGGTCGGCAAGAATGGCGCGCGTTCCCTCGCGGTGCCGGCGGTGCCCAAGCGGCGCACCCGCCCGGCGGCGCCTCCCGCAAGCATTCACGGAGCGGGCGCTCAAAGCAACGAAGGCCCCAACTCGCGGCACAATCGGTAGCCGCCGAGCGCAAGCCTCAGATCGAGATCAGCCAGAGAGTTCAGGAGTTCCTCACGCACCTCTTGATCACCCGCGACGGCCAGACCCCACAGATACGGGCGGCCCAGCAGAACTGCCCGCGCCGGGAGTCGGACGCGGAAATGGGGCGGCTGGTCCGCATCTGAGTGTCGATGCGCCGCACTTTGACCAACACGTCCGCGCTGCTCGGGGTCTGGGCGATTCTGGTGGTGCTCCACGCGCCGCTCCTGAAGCTCCCCTACTTCTGGGATGAGGCTGGATACTACGTTCCGGCGGCGCTGGACTTTTTTCGCCACGGACTTCTGATCCCCGCCAGCACTCTGCCCACCGGACACACTCCGCTGGTGATGGTCTACCTCGGCCTGGCTTGGCACGTCTTTGGCTTTTCTCCTGTGGTGACGCGCACGGCGATGATGCTGGCGGCGGCCGCCACGCTCCTCGCCACCGCAAAGCTCGCGCAGAGCGTCTTCCAAGCCCGCGCTTGGGCGACGGAGGCAGCCCTGGCAAGCGCGGGCTTACTCGCCCTCGCTCCCCTCTTCTTCGCGCAGAGCTCGATGGCTCATCTGGATCTTACCGTCGCGCTCTACACCACCTTGGCGATTCTGGCGCTGCTTCGTGGGCGCTGGGCCGGCTTCGGCGTGGCGTCGATCCTGGCCGTGCTGAGCAAGGAAACGGCCGTCATCCTCGTGCCCGTGGCGGCGGTATTCTTGTGGCGCGATGCGCGCCGCGGGACTCGCCCGATCCCGCCGGCCGCCTGGCTGGCGCTGGTCTCGCCCTGCGCCGCGCTCGCTGCCTGGGCGATCTACTACCATCACCACACCGGCTTCTGGACCGGCAATGCTGGCTACCTCCAGTACAACCTTTATTCCACGCTCAACCCCGTCCGGATCGTGCTCAGTTTCGTGCGCCGCGTCTACGAAGTGTTCCTCAGCGGGTTTAACGGCGTCGTGACCACGATGGCGCTTGCCGCCGCCTGGTGGAACAGGAAGCAGGCGAAAGCGGCACAAGGACCCGCAAGGGCGCCGGCCGAGGAACGCCGGTTTATCCTTTTGACGGCCCTGCTGGTGGGCGCTTATCTGCTCATGCTGAGTGTTGTCGGCGGAGCGATCTTGCCCCGCTACACTCTGCCCGTTTACCCGCCGCTCGCCGTTCTGGCGCTGATGTACGTCGGCCGGCTGGCACGGCGCGTGGCACGCGCCTGCTGCATCCTTGCGGCGATCTTCCTGGTAGCGGGCTGGTTTCAAAACCCGCCCTATCCGTTCCCTTTCGAAGATAATCTCGCCTACGCTGACTTCGTTCAGTTGCACCAGCAGGCGGCGCGATATCTTTCCGATTCCGCCGCAGCCGGAGACCCAGGCGCGCCCGGAGCGCGCATTCTCACCGCCTGGCCCGCGACGAACGAACTCAGCACGCCGGATCTCGGATATGTCGGCGCGCCGCTCGGCGTGGTGCCGGTGGAAGGCTTCGGAGCCGCCGACTTCCGCGCCGTGCCACCGGGTTCCTTCGACCTGCTCTACCTCTACTCGCGCAAGTGGGAGCCGCCCGGCAACTGGCTGGTGTGCGTCCCGGGATTGGAAGGGATCGAGCAGCGATATTTCGGATACGAGCCCCAGGTGCCGGCCGCGGCGCTCGAAGAGCAATTTCATCTTCAGCTCGTAGCGCGCTGGGAGCGCCGCGGACAGTGGGCAGCCATTTACAAACGTATTACTCATCAGTAATTCTGCTTCTGACGCAATTTCCTTTGAGTCGCACATCGCCGCTCAGCACCCTGTATTCAGAATTTCGGAGGATCGCCGCCCGCCACAGCTCCCCCTCGATCGGCGGCTGTTTCACGCGAGGCAACGCGGTGCAAGGGAGCCCGGCCGGCGGCGCGCTCTGCGATTTTCATCGAGCCAAGGTTGGCGACGTAGCGGGCAATGCCTTGGTAGAGCCCCTCGGCGATCTGTTGCCGGTACGACGCTTTGGCCAGCAAGTTCTCGTCGCGCGGATTGGTGAGGAAGGAAATCTCCGCCAGAATCGACGGCATATTGGCGCCGATCAGCACCACGAAGGGCGCCTTCTTGAGGCCGCGATTGGGCTGGTGATTTCCGCTGCGGGCGGTGGCCTGTTCGAGCGAAACGTCCACCTGCCGCGCCAATTCATCAGACTCGTCGATTTTTTCGGTCAGGGCGATCTTCTTGATCAGGCTTTGAAGCTGGTGCACGGACTCCTGCGAGGTGGCGTTTTCGCGCGCCGCCACTTCCAGGCTGTTGGGGTCGGAAGTGAAGTTCAGGTAGTAGACTTCGATGCCGCGCGCGCTGGGATCGCGGCTGGCATTGCAGTGGATCGATACGAAAAGGTCCGCGGCGCGCTGATTGGCGATGGCCGTCCGCTCTTCGAGCGGGATGAAAGTGTCGTCGCTGCGGGTCATCACCACTTCGGCGCCCATGCGCTGCTGGACGAGCTTCCGCAGGCGCAGCGCCACGTCGAGCGCCACGTTCTTCTCCTCCACGCCGTCCGGGCCGAGCGTGCCGGTATCGTGGCCGCCATGTCCGGGATCAATCACGATGCGTCCGATCTTCAGGCCCAGCGCCCGGGTGAGCGTGGTGGATCCCGTCGCCGTCGGGGAGGGAGCGCGAATCCGGGGCGCAACCGCAGCGGCGGTATACGGGTCGTCGGGCACGCCGGAGCCGCCGCCTGAAGATTCGGCGGTGCCGCCGGCCGCGACGCCGCTATTGAACGCATCACCGAGTGTGGCCGCGACATTGCTTGACGCGTTCTCTTCGGTCCGACCGGGTTGCGTCTCGGGCGCGGGCACCCGAGGGGCGGCCGCGGAGGCGACGGTCACCGGTGAAGGTATCGGACTCTCGCGCTCGACCAGCGGGCGAACCCCACTTGAAGCGAGCAGCGGCTGCGCCGCGCCGTGAACGTCGATGATAAGGCGGAAGGGGTTGGGTAGAGTGAATACCGAGTAATCGTGGATCCTCGCAAGATCCAGCACCACGCGCGTAACATCCGGACGGAATTGCGCCACGCGAATCTCCCGCAGGAACCCGTTCTTTAGCGGGAAAGTCTTCCCGGCAAGGGCGTGGCTGAGGCGTGTGTTCGAAAGATCGAAGACGAGCCGATCCGGATTCTTCAGCCGGACCGCCTGGTAGGTTGCCGGGTCGTCGACGCTGATTACAATACGCGTGTAGTTCGGTCCCTCCCAATAGCGAACATCGTTCACCGCCAGCAGGCGCGCGGGCAGCGTGGCCGAAGGCCCCGCCGGGAAGCCTGGTGCGGCGGGTTGCCGCTCGACCTCGGCATCTTGTGCCGCCGTCGGGCTCGGATTCACCTCCGCCAAGCGCAACTCCGCCTCGGCTGCGTCGGGAGCGGACGGGTAAAGCCTCAGCAACCTGCCGTATGCCTTGGCGGCCTGTTCGGGGTTCACGAGGTCCACCCGGTAAATTTCAGCCACTTTGAAGAGGGCTTGCTGCGAAATGGTGGCACCCGGATACTGCTCGGCGAGGAACTGGTAGGTCTCTACGGCGCGCTCGTAGAAGCGGCCGCTGCCGGAAACGTGGCCCATTTCCTGGTAGACCGAGGCCTCCGCGCTGAGCGCGTAAGGCGTCTTGGGATAGCCTGGATCGGTTCGGTAAACGAGGTCGAAGGCGCCGACTAATTTCAGGTAATCTTTCATCGAGCGCGACTGGGGGCGCCGCGCCTCGAGTTTCGCTTGCGCGGCCAGAGCGCGACTGTAGGCTTTTTCGGCTCGCTCGCGCTTGCTGGCCCCCCGCCCGCCTGCGGACGCCGAGGCGGCCACAATCAGGGCCAGAAGCATGGCTTGCGCAAGCGGCGCCCACGGGTGCACCTGCGCTGCCACGGCCGACGTGGACGTCCGGCGCGTACCAGGCTCGCGTTCTGTCCCCCTCGCGTCATTGAGCAAAGTGAATGGTCCCCTCGCTGTCTACATAACGATAGATCGGAGCCGCGCTCACCGGGTTGCTTCGATCGACCCCCCGGCCCGAGCCGTTACGGGCCGTCGAAACCAGGGGCTTGCCTGCGGCAGGCAGCGCATTCGTGGGTTTCACCCGCGCGGCGCCAGTGAAGGCGGTCTTAAGATTCTGCCCGGCGGGCGCCGCGGACGGGGCGGGGTAGAGCGCCGTGACCGCGCGCACGTAATGCTGCGTCTCGTTGAAGGGCGGAATCCCGCCGTAGCGCTGCACCGCTCCCTCGCCGGCGTTGTAGGCGGCGAGCGTTAGGGGCACACTTCCTTCGTAGCGCTTCAAGAGCTCTCCAAGGTAGGTCACGCCGCCGCGGATGTTCTCGGCCGGATCGAACGGATCCTGCACGCCGAAGCGCGCAGCGGTGGCCGGAATAAGCTGCATCAGACCGAGCGCTCCCTTGGGGGAACGGGCGCTCGGCTGGTAGCCGGACTCCACCCGCATGACGGCGTCCACGAGGCCCGGATCCACTTGGAGCGAGCGGGCAGTCTGGCCGATGAGCAGGCGGATTTCAGGGGCCGGCTGAAGCGATCTGGAGAACTGAAATGGCGAGGCGGCTGCCGGAGGAAGCCGAGCGGCGTTGACAAAGATGAGGTGGCCCTCAACGTCGCGATCCGCCGCGATGCCGCCTTGTGGTGAGGGACAAGCCGAGGCGGACGCAAATGCCAGCGCCAGGAAGAGGACGAGCGTCAGGGATTTAATAACGAGCCTTACCTTCATCAAGCTCCGAGCCCCGGCTGACCCGGGCTGAAGCACTCATCCCCTCTGCGATCTGCTCAAGACCGTGAACCTTGCGCGAAGCCGATCTTCGCGCCGGTTTGGCGCCACGGCGTGCCTGATGAGGGCACCCTCAGCCGGATTATACCACCCTACCGTCAATATTATCGGCCTTTCTCGGGAATCGCATAAGTCAATGTCGGGCCGCCTACGTACAGGGTCCCCTTTGTTTCGCGGCCGCCGGCGCCCTCGAGCACCAGGAGGCTGTCCCAGTGGATGGGGTAGTGGATCACGCCATCGTTGGCCCCGCCGCTGTGGTTGCCGAGGGGTTTGTTGAGGTAGACCAGCACGTAGCGCCAGCCCTGCCAATCGAGCGGCCCCCCCTCTTGAAAGGTCTGGCCGGTGGCATCGGTAAACCTCACGAAGGGCCGCACGCCGGAGCCGTCGCCCCAGAGCCAGAGGCCGAGCGCCTCAGGCTGCCCTGATATCTGGACCAAGTCCGGGCGGCGCGGCACGAGCCGCAGCGCGGCCTCGCCCGGCGGCAGGCGGAAGTCGATCCGGAGCGCGCCCAGGCCGGGGGTGGGCGGTCCGGCGGCGACTCCCACGGAGCGCTTGGCGCCCGGCGGCGGCGGTTTGTCTGGGAAGCTCGCGGCCACGGCGCTCCCTTCCGCGCCGCCGTCCTGAACAACCTCGTATCCCGAGGGCGCGGACGCCGGCAAAAGGCGCGAGAAATCATCGACGCGCAGGAAGCGGCGGCGGGGCACGAAGAGCACCCGGTCGCCCTCGCCGTCTACCAGCGTAAGGCCCACTTCGTAGGCGCCCACCGGGCTTTCCTCGAGCGGCAGGTCCAGGGTGGCCTCTTTAGTGCCGGCGGCCAAATCGATGGGTTTCAGAAGCGGCGGGAATTTCAGCCCCGACCACCCGGTGGGCGCCAGGAAGCCGTGAAAGGCATCGCCGGACGGATTTGCCACCGTTATCGGAAGCTGTCCATCCGAAATGGGCAGAACAGTGAGTCGCAGGGGATTCGAGGCCACGATGGTGGTGGCCTGGGACACCCTGCCGAGACCGCGGGCTTCCAGCTCCACCCGCAAAGCGGTGGGATCCACCGAACGCGTCGCAGCTCCCACACGCAGCTCCAGAGAGGCCTCGGCGCCAGGCCGCGCCTTCGCCGCCGGCCCGGCTTCGGAAGGTTCGCCCGTGGCCTCAACCGCGAGGCGAACCTGCTTCTGAAGGGGGTTTCTGAGCGCCAGATGGAGCGGCAGCACGCCCGGGGCGCGCACCACGATTTCGAGGGGCAGCTTCTGCCAGGCTGCGGCCACTGCGAGGAGTTCGTTCGGCTGGCGGGGCGCAAGGTATTGCGGCTCGCCCGTCAAAGTTATCCGCAAGCCGCGGCGGTCCGCCTTGAGCGGCGCAACTCCTTCACCGGTGCATCCGGTAACGTCGAAGACGCCCCGGCTCGCCGGAATGACCACGGCGTGAGGCGGACTCGCGGTCCAGGCGGCCAGACGGACCTCGTTGCCCTTGGTGAAAAGCAGCACGTAATCGTCAGGGCTCTCCAGGGCGAGGCGCTTGTTGAAATGGAGGCCGCCGAGAAGACGGGTGAGCGTCTGGGCCGCGAAATACGCAGGCTTAGGCCGGTACGGTCCGGTCTGCGAAGTTGACTTAGTTCCCGCAGCGGCTTGGCGGAACCCCACCAGCCCGAAATGGTCCTCGGGGTTCTTGAGGTCCGCGCCGTCGTCGCGCCAGTCGTACCAGACGGTGAGTGCCACGTCGTTGGCGAGGCCGGCGAGCCACACCCGCGCCAGCATGCGCGCCTGCTTGGTTTCGTCCAGGCCGCTCCACACGGACGAATAGCCGAATTCGCTCGCGACGATCGGGATGCTCTTCCCGGGCGGCGCGTATTGGCGGATGAGCAATCGCACCTGGCGCAGGTCCTCGGCGACGGTCTCCGGATCGCTCGGGCGATAGGGATGAATGGAGACGGCGGACCAGTAGTTGAGCAGCCCGGCTCGGAAACACGCTTCGAGAAACGGCGGATCGATGACGGCGGTGGCGGGCCCGATGACTTTTTCGCCCGGGGCGGCCTCCTCAATGGCTTCGCTCGTGGCGAGCGCCAGCTTGATGTAGGCATCGCGATTCGGGTGCGGCGTCCAGAAGTGCCAGTTCGGCTCGTTGTAGATTTCCCACAAGTAGCCGCGGCCTCGGAAATGCCCCGCCGCCGCCGCCGCCCAGCGTGCGAAGGCGTCCTGAGCCTCGTCGCTCGCCGGCGAGAGGCCGCGGTCGTAAAGCGGGTTGGAGTAATCGAGAATAAAAAGTGCCTGAAGGTGGTAGGCGTCGAGGGCCGCCACCAAGCCGTCGTAGCTGGAAAAGTCGTACTGGCCCTTGGCCCGTTCGGTTGCGGCCCAGTCGAAATCCATCCTCACCCAGCGGACACCCGAGGCTGCCAGCATCTGCATCTCGCCGGGTTCGGGGGTGACAAAGTGAATGTCGGCCCCGAGCGCGTCCTGAACTTCGGGCTCCGGCGCAGTCTGGGCTCGGATGGGCGCTACTGCTGTGGCCATCGCCAGCAGAACGAGTCCGAAAAGGCCAGTCCTGTGACTGCTTATTCCTGACCCCCGGTTTAAGGCTTTACTGATTCTAAAGCACATAGTGGCTTCGTTCCGCGATTTCGCCCGTTTTTCGGCGTGCGGCCCCGCCAGCGTCCCGCCAACCTGAGGAAGTGTACAGATTTAGGACACTCTCACTGATTTTAAAGCACATAGTGGCTTCGTTCCGCGATTTCGGCTCTTTTTTTGGCATGCGACCCCGCCAGCGTCCAGCCAACTTGAGGAAGTGTACAGATTTCGGACGCCATCACTGATTCTAAAGCACATAGTGGCTTCGTTCCGCGTTTTTGGCATGTTTTTCCGCACAGACGAAGTCCCACCTCCGGGGTGCTCGCTGTCTTTCTCCCTCCCGCACCTGACCTCGACAACCTGGGCATCAGCCTGGGCCCCCGCCTGATACCATCCCACGGACGCCTTTACTGATTCTAAAGCACATAGTGGCTTCGTTCCGCCATTTCGTGGCATTTTTGCCCACCTGGGCCTCGGCTCGCTATTTGACGAGGCGCGCCGAACCGCTGCTCGCGCGGATCTTGAAGGCAGCCCGCCACCAGAGGCACCCTGCGGGTTTGTGTATGATCGACGTAATGACCCAATATTTAACATGGGCCGCGATTTCTGTCAAGGCTTAATGCGCTGTCGCCGATTACGGATTGTCCCTGGAGTGGTCAACTCACGGCACCATCCAGCCGAGCGCGTGGGCCTGCGCCAGGGCGAGGGTGCTGAGCAGCGCCGCCAGCGCCAGACTGTGCCAGAAGGTGGAGCGCAGCACCTCGCCTTCGCGCCCGATCAGGCCCACGGTAGTTACACCGATGCAGATATTCTGCGGCGAAATCATCTTGCCGGTCACGGCACCCGAGGAATTGGTGGCTGCCAGCAGAATCGGGCTCACATGAATCTGGTGAGCCGCAGCCACCTGAAGGTTGCCGAACAGCAGGTTGCTGCTGGTGTCGCTGCCCGTCATGAAGCAGGCCAGCCACCCGAGAAAGCCGCTCGCGAAGGGGAACAGTCCGCCGAGGCGGGCCAGGGCCGCGCCCAGGGTGTAGGTCATGCCGGAATAGTTGAAGAGATAGGCCAGGGAAACGATCAGGCCCACCGTCACCGCGGGCCAGGCAAGCTGCCTGGCGGTTTTCACTCCCGACCTCAGCAACAGGCGGCCGGAGGCTCTGAGCAGTACGGCGGTGAGAATGGTCGCCGTCAAGGCGGCCGTGCCGGCGGCCAGCGGCTGAAAGGCGTAAATCGCCGCGTACGCCTTGTGGTAGAGGGTGATGGAGACGGCGTCGTGAAGCAACGGCACAGGAAGCTTCACCGAACCTCTGTCGAAGAGCTTCAGCCACGACCAAGCCGCCATCACTACCGAAAGAGCCGCCCAGGGCAGCCAGGCGCGCACGCTCTCGGAGCGCGTGAGCGCGGGCATTTGCGCTCCGCACGTCTCCAATCCTCGGTCGAGAGGCGGTTTCCAGAAGCGCAGGAGAAGCGCGAGGGCCGCGATAGCGCCCACGGAAGCCAGAATGTCGGGCGCGTACGGTCCCCAGACGTTCGAAACCACGAACTGAACCAGAGCGAAAGCGGCTCCGCCCACCAAGGCCGCGGGCCAGACGGCTCGCAGCCCCTTTCTGCCGGCCACCACCAACACCAGATAGGAGGGAAGAATGAACGAAATGAAGGGGAGCTGGCGGCCCACCATGGCGGAGAGCTTGCCGAGGTCGAGACCCGTCACTCCGGCCAGGGCCACGATGGGAATCCCCAGCGCGCCGAAGGCGACGGGCGTGGTGTTGGCAATCAGCGCCACCGTGGCGGCGCGGCGGGCGCTGAATCCGAGCGCCACCAGCAGAAAGGCGGCGATGGCCACGGGCGCGCCGAAGCCTGCCGTGCCTTCGAGCAGCGCCCCGAAACAGAACGCCACCAGGATGGCCTGCACGGCGGCGTTGCCGGAGGCGTGCTGCGCCATCCAGCGGCGCAGCAGTTCGAAGTTGCCCGTCTCTACCGCCAGGTTGTAGAGCCAGAGGGCGGCCAGCACGATCCACATGATGGGCCACAGCGCGTAGACCAGGCCGAAGAGCGCGCTCGCCGCCGCCAGGCGCAGCGGCATGCCCCACACCGCGACCGCCATCACGAACGCCGCCCCAAGCGCGCAGGCCGCCGAAACGTAGGCCGACCGGCGCAGGACACCCATGAGGACCAGCAACAAGACGAGGGGAACTGCCGCGGCCAGCGCTGAAAGCGGCAGGGCGTGCAACGGGTCAACGGGCTGGGGCCAGGCGCCGCTCATATCGAAGCGCGGATACGGTATCACGCTTTGGGGCGCTGCGGCGGCGCATTGCCGTGAAAAACAGGAGGGGCCATCCCTTGAGTGAGAAGGAATGGCCCCGATTGAAACGATGCAGTCAACGCGCGGCCTCACCGCTAGTTAGGAAGTTTCACGGTGACCGTTTTCACCTCGGTGTACTGCGCGAGGCCGTACTCACCGAGCTCGCGACCGATGCCGGACTGCTTGAACCCGCCGAAGGGCGCGGCGGCGTCGAAGACGTCGTAGCAGTTCACCCACACCGTGCCGGCGCGCACCTTGTTAGCAATGGAGTGCGCTTTGCCGATGTCGCGCGTCCAGACGGCGGCGGCCAGGCCGTAGTCGGTGCGATTGGCCCGCTCCACCACCTCGTCGATATCCTTGAATTTCAGGATGCTCATTACGGGCCCGAAGATCTCCTCGCGGGCGATCTTCATACTGTCTTTCACGTCGGCGAAGACGGTGGGCTCGATGAAGAAGCCCCGGTCGCCCACGCGGTGGCCGCCGCTCGCGAGCTTGGCGCCCTCTTTCTGGCCGGCTTCGATGTAACCCATGACCTTTTCGAACTGGTCCTTGTCCACCTGCGGGCCCTGCTCGGTTTTGGGGTCGAAGGGATCGCCTACGGTGCGCTGGCGCGCGCGCGCCACGCTCTTCTCCACGAACTCGTCGTAGGCCTTTTCTTCCACGAACAGGCGGGAGCCGGCGCAGCAGCACTGGCCCTGATTGAAGAAGAGCGCGAAATGCGCGCCCTCGATGGCCTCGTCCATGTCGGCGTCGGCGAACACCACGTTGGGGCTCTTGCCGCCGAGTTCGAGCGTAACGCGCTTCAGGTTGCTCCGGGCGGCCGCTTCCATGATGAGATGGCCCACTTCGGTGGAGCCGGTGAAGGCGACCTTGTCCACGTCGGCGTGCCGCGCGATGGCGCCGCCTGCGGTGGGCCCATATCCGGGCAGGATGTTGACGACCCCTTCGGGGAACCCGGCTTCGAGGATCAATTCGCCCACGCGCAGGGCGGTGAGCGGGGTCTGTTCGGCGGGCTTCAGCACCACGGTGTTGCCGGCCGCGAGGGCGGGACCGAGCTTCCACGCCTGCATCAGCAGGGGGAAATTCCAGGGGATGATCTGCCCCACCACGCCCACGGGCTCGTGGCGGGTGTAGGTAAAATAGGGGCCGCTGACGGGGATGGTCTTGCCCTGAATCTTGTCGGCCCAGCCGGCGTAGTAGCGATAGCACGCGATGGTGAGAGGCAGGTCACCCGACTTCGCTACTTTATAGGGCTTACCGTTGTCGAGGGCCTCGAGCCGCGCCAGTTCGTCTGCGTTCTTCTCAATCAGGTCGGCCAGGCGGTTCATCACGTTGCCGCGTTCGGAGGCCGACATCTTGCGCCACGGGCCGCCGTTGAAGGCCGCGCGCGCCGCGCTGACCGCCAGGTCCACGTCAGCGGCGTCGGCCTCGGCCACCTGACAGATTTCCTCGCCGCTGGCGGGGTTGATGGTGGGGAAAGTTTTTCCGGATGCGCTGTTCACCCATTTGTTGTTGATCAGCAGCTTGGTCGCGCTCACTTTAACGCGCGGCTCAATGATTGCAGTAGCAGTTGCCATGTTTCCTCCTTTAGTTTCGATTCCAATTCCTCTGGCGTGGTCGTCCTTTCGAGCCGGCCGGTCGGGAGGAAATACATCCCTCATTCTTCACCCGTGCACGCTTTTGCGCAAGCCGAAACTCTTGCCGGTTGTCGGTGAGGCCCGAATCTCGATAAACTCATTGGCGGCCCGGACGGCTCATCGGGGCCGGAGCGTTCGTCAGCCGGCAGGCGGGAGACGCGATGCCACAAATTGTGAAGAGTCCGAAGACGTACGACGCCGTGATCGTGGGTTCGGGGGCGGGCGGAGGGATGGCCGCCTACGTGCTCACCCAGGCGGGCGCGAAGTGCCTGATGCTGGAGGCCGGGGCGTGGTTCGACACGGCCAAGGACTCGAAGATGATGATGTGGCCTTACGAGGCCCCGCACCGCGGCGCGGCCACGCCCGACAAGCCGGCGGGCTACTTCGACCCCGGCTACGGCGGCTGGAAACTGCGCGGCGAGCCTTACACCAACGCGCCCGGCAGCGACTGGCAGTGGTTCCGGACGCGCGCGCTCGGCGGCAAGACCAATCACTGGGGCCGCATCTCGCTGCGCATGGGGCCGTATGATTTCAAGCCCTACAGCCGCGACGGCAAGGGTTTTGACTGGCCTATCACCTACAACGATCTCGCGCCCTACTACGACAAGAC
The DNA here is from genome assembly GCA_035516075.1 of Terriglobia bacterium. Classification (GTDB taxonomy): domain Bacteria; phylum Acidobacteriota; class Terriglobia; order UBA7540; family UBA7540; genus Gp13-AA77. The sequence continues at coordinate 26,552 of DATJAQ010000239.1, forward strand.
CGAGGAATTGATCGGCGTGTTTGGCTCGCAAGAGGGGCTCGAGAACACGCCCGACGGGAAATTCATGCCGCCGCCCAAGCCCCGCTGCCACGAGCTGCTGATTCAGCAGGCCTGCCGGAAGCTGGGCATCCCGTGCGTGCCTGCGCGCCTTTCGATCATCACGAAACCGCTGAACGGCCGGCCGGCCTGCCATTACTGCGGGCAGTGCGGCCGCAGTTGCGCCACGGGCTCGAATTTCTCGTCGCCCACGGTGCTCATCCCCCCGGCGCAGGCCACGGGGAACCTGGAGATTCTCTGCAACGCCATGGCGCGCGAGGTGCTGGTGGGGCCGGACGGCCTCGCCACCGGCGTATCGTATATCGACAAGAAGACCGGCAAGGAAGTGCAGGTGCGCGGCAAGGTGGTGGTGCTGGCGGCGAGCTGCTGCGAGACGACGCGGCTGCTGCTCAACTCCAAGAGCCCGCTTTTCCCGAACGGCTTGGCCAATTCGAGCGGCCTGGTGGGCCGCTACCTGATGGACACGGTGGGCACCGACGGCACGGTGGGCTTTTTGCCCGTTCTCATGGACCTGCCACCGCACAATTGCGACGGTGTGGGCGGCATGCACCTCTACATGCCGTGGTGGAATTATCAGAGGCAGTTCCGCAATGAGCTGCCCTTTGCGCGCGGCTATCACATTGAGTTTGGCGGCGGCCGCCATATGCCGGGCGCCGGGATGTTCGGAGGCAGCGAACGGTTGCTCGGCGGCGGTTACGGTGTGGAGCTCAAACGCGGCTGCCGCAAGATCTACGGCGCCATGGTGGGCTTCTCCAGCCGGGGCGAGATGATTCCCAACGAAGACAGCTACTGCGAAATCGACAGCGAGACGGTGGACGAGTGGGGCATTCCGGCGCTCAAGTTCCACTTCAAATTCAGCGACGACGAGATCAACCAGGCGCGGCACGCCCGCGAGACTTTCCGGGAGATTATCCTTCAGGCGGGCGGGGAAGTGATCCGAACCGAGGGTGCGGACCAGAACTGGGGCATTTCCAAAGGCGGCGCGATCATTCACGAGGTCGGCACCACGCGTTTGGGCGACGACCCGAAGAAGTCCGTTTTGAACTCCTACTGCCAGGCCTGGGATTGCAGGAACCTTTTCGTGACGGACGCGGCGCCCTTTGTGAGCAACGCCGACAAGAACCCCACGCTCACCATTCTGGCGCTCGCCTGGCGGACCTCGGAGTATGCGGCCGAACAGGTGAAGAAGCGGAACATCTGAATTGCCGATTGACGATTGCGGACGCTCTGCACTTTCATTCGACAATCAGCAATCGACAATCGGCGATCTCCACGAACTCCAGCCGGTTTCCCCAGGGATCGTCGGCGTAGAACCGGCGCACGACGGGCAGGCTTTCGTCCTCGATCACCTTGATGCGTTGTGACCGAAACCGCTCGCGGAGTGTATCGAGAACAGCCACGGCAAAGGCTGGATGCGCTTTCCGGGCTGGTCGAAAATCCTTCTCGACGCCAACGTGCAGTTGCTGGCTGCCGCATCGGAACCAGCAGCCGCCACGCTCACGCAGCGCCGCCGGCTTCTCAATCTCTTCGAGACCGAGAACCTTGCCGTAGAACTCCCGCGCCTCCGCCTCGCAGCCGGGCGGCGCGGCAATCTGGACGTGATCGATGCCGTTGATTCGAGGCTTCACGATTGTTCCTGGGCTACTCGACGGAGGGTAATGGTCGGCGCATTCACGATGTTATACTGAAGCCATGAGTAAAGGCTCACCCAAACACAAGACTCGGCAATTCACCGTCGTGATCGAACAAGATGAAGACGGCTATTACGTGGCGAGCGTGCCGTCTCTCCCAAGTTGCTACACGCAGGCCCGAACTCTGGAGGATCTGCCGCCTCGCATTCGCGAGATTATCGAGCTCTGTCTGGCCGAACAAAAGGCGCCGCGAGTGAAGTTTGTGGCTCTGCAGCAGGTCGAGGTCAGTGCGTGACCCGAATGCGCCCTGTTCGTGCTCGACAGGCCATTCGTTTTCCTGAATCCCTCGGTTTCCTCCAAGTTCGCCAGAAGGGAAGCCACAAGTTTTTTCGCCATCCAGACGGCCGTACAGCAACCGTCCCTGACCATCGCGGTGAGGACCTGGGACGCGGCATCCTCGCCAAGATCCTCCGCGACGCTGGCACGAACTTCGACCAGCTCCATCGTTGGCTGATCCGATAGAATCTGATTCTCACTCCGTGCGCAGCGCCCGCATGGGATCGATGGAGGCCGCGCGCCTCGCCGGGACGAATCCGGCCACCAGCGCGCAGGCCGCCAGAACCGCGGCCGCCAGGCCCAGAATCAGCGGATCGTGGCTCTTCACGCCATAAAGCTGGCTGGCCAGCAAGCGGCCTCCGGCGAGCGCCACCGGAATACCGACGGCCAGCCCCACCCCAAGCTGCAGCAGCGCTCCGCGCAGTACCAGGGCCAGCACGTTGCCCCGGTTCGCGCCCAGCGCCATGCCGATGCCGATTTCGCCCGTCCGCCGCGCCACCGAATAGGCGGTGACGCCGTAGAGTCCGACGCAGGCGAGGATCAAGGCGAGCCCTCCGAAAAGCTCGGTGAGGCGCGCGATCAGCCGGTCCTGGTTGAAATTGCCTGCGAGCTGCTCGGTCATCCTCATCAGGCGGAGAACGGTCAGGTTGGGGTCAATGCCGGCGAGGGTTCGCCGGAGCGTAGCTTCGAGGTCTTCCGGCTTGCCGGCCACATGCAGCTCGATATCACCCATGTAATTGGAACGGAGCATGCCCGTGATGTAGGACGGGTCCTTGTCCTTCACCGGTTGGAGGAAAGGCAGAAAGAACGTCGCGTAGGCAGGGTCGCGCGCGCTTTGATACTTGGCGTCTTCCACGACACCCACAATCTCGAAGTCCCCGGCGTGGGTGGCGTCGCCGATGCCGAAGTGTTTGCCCATAGGATCTTCTTTGGGGAAGAATTTGCGGGCGAACGTCTGATTCACCACGGCCACGCGGCGTGAAGTGGGCGTGTCCTGGTCGCCGATCACGCGGCCGCGCAGCAGGCGCGTCCCGATGGTTTCGAAATAACGCGGCCCGACGCGGTCCCAGGAAGGGCTCTGTCCCCGCTCCTCTTCGGCGCGGCCTTCAAGGTGAATGCTCGAGGACCAATTGTCGCCGCGCATCGGGCTGTAAAGCGAGTAACTGGCGCTGACAACGCCCGGCATCTGCGGCAGGCGTTGCTCGAGTTGCTGGTAAAGGCCGTAGAGTTTGTCCGGAGTATATCCGGCGAGGCTGGGGTCGACCTGCGCCACCAGACGTCCTTCGGTTTCGAAGCCGAAGCGCTGGTTCTCCAGGTTGCGCAGGCTCTCGGTGAGCAGGCCGGCTCCGATGAGTAGAACGGCGGAAAGCGCCACTTGCAATATCACCAGGGAGCGGCGCGCCAGGGACGCGCGGTCGCGCGTGGAGCGGCCCGCGCCTCGCAGCGCCTCGGCGGGGTCGGAATGCGACGTAATCCAGGCGGGCGCCGCGCCGAATACAACTCCCGTAACGAGTGAGAGCACGAAGGCGAAGCCGAGTACCGCGAGCGACGGCGTGGGACTGATGGGAACGTAGTGCGATCCCCGGAAGGCCAGCAGCAGAATCGTGCGGGTGCCGATGAACGCCACCCCAAGCCCGGCCAGCCCCCCGACGACTGCCAGCAGAACACTCTCGGTGACGATCTGGCGGATGAGCCTGGCGCGAGGCGCGCCCAGGGCCACGCGGATCGCAGTCTCGGAGCGGGTGGCGGCGCCGCGCGCCAGCAGGAGGTTGGCGATGTTGGCGCAGGCGATCAGCAACACGAGGCCGGAGATGGTCATCAGCAGGCGAAGGCCCGCGGCCGTCTCCTGTTCCATGTTGGCCACACCGCCCCCGGCGGACACTACCACAATATGTTGCTTGCTGAGCTCGGCACGGTCGCGCGCCGTCAGGTCCGGCTGCACGCTGAGCCAATGCTGCAGTTGAACCGTGACTTTAGACTGGACCGCCGCCGGACGCGCGCCGGGTTTCAGCCGCCCGACGATGTAGAGCCAGTCTGTGTCGGGATGGTTCAGGATTGAACCTTGTCCGTTGAGGGCGGGCTCGGTCGAGAGCGGAATCCAGAAATCGGGCGGATCGGGCCGTAACTGGTCTCCAAAAAAGCCGGGAGGTGCAACGCCCGCCACGTTGTACGGCTTCGCATTGATGGTGAACGCCGCGCCGACCACCGAGGGATCGAGGCCGAAATGCTGCTGCCACGTCCGGTAGCTGATCACGGCCACGGGCGCCGCGCCCGGCTTATCGTCGGAGGGCATGATCAAGCGGCCCGCGAAGGCGCTGAGGCCGAACGTTGAAAAATAATTTCCGGAGACAAATTCGCCCACGAACGGCTCCGCAGGGCCGGCGGCGCCGCTGCGCCGCGCGCTCAGGTCCATCAGCCCGGCCTGGAAGGCCGCCATCTGGCTGAACTCAGGGGTGTGGTCGCGGAACTGCTGGTATTGCGCGTACGAGTAGATGGCCCAGTCGTCCTGATATCCACCGTTCACGCAGCAGTTTTCGTTGTCGCCGAGCCGATGCAGTTCGTTGGGATTCGCCACCGGCAGGCTTTTGAGCATCACGGCATCCACAAGTGTGAAAATGGCCGTGTTGGCCCCAATGCCGAGCGCCAGCGTGATCACACACACGATCGTGAAGCCGGGCGATTGGCGCAAACGGCGGAAGCCGTAGCGAAGGTCCTGCAACAGCGTGCGCATGGTAGCCTCCAATGCCTACTCACCGAAGTTGAGCGCACTTCATTCCCCTATGACCCGACGAGGACCGTTCCGTAAGCACGACGGAATGGGCAGACCGTTCGAAGTTACGAGCTCAATCGTCCATCGGCAATCTTCAATCATTCGTGCCGCAGCGCCGCCATCGGGTCCACGCTTGCGGCGCGGCGGGCGGGCAGGTAGGCTGCCAGCGCTCCGGTGAGGGCTACCAGCAAGCCGGCCAGGGCGAACACCGCCGGGTTCGTGGGCGACACGCCGAACAACATGGTGCGCAGCAACCGGTCTCCGGCGAACGATCCGGCGACACCCAGCACCAGCCCCGCGGCCACCAGCAGGAGCGCCCGCTTCAACACCATCGAAAGCACCGCCGAGCGGCTGGCCCCGAGCGCGATCCTCACGCCGATCTCCCGGGTGCGCCGCGCCACGGAGTACGCCATCACGCCGTAGAGTCCCACCATGGTAAGCAGCAGCGCGATGCCGGCGAAGCAGCCGAGCAGCAGCGTATGAAAACGCGGTTCGGCGATCTGGCTGGAGAGCAGTTCGTCCATGGTCCGCACTTGAAACACGGGCACCAGCGGGTCGAGCCCCGCCATTTGCTCCCGGATCGCGGATTCGAGCGTCCGCGGCGGGACGGCCGTGCGCAGCATCACCACCGGCGGCATCCAGGCAAGCTGCCGGTAAGGGAAGTAGTAGATGGGTTGGGGCTCGGTGTCCATCGCAAAAAGCTTGGCGCTGCCCACCACGCCGACGATCTCGTGCAGCGAGTCATGCTTCTGCCCCGGGCCGGTGGCGCCGGGCGTGATGCGCTTGCCGACGACGTCTTCGCCCGGAAAATACTTGTCGGCGAATGCCTTGTTCACGATAAGGACCGGCGGGGCTTTCTCATCGTCATGGTCGGTGAAGAATCGGCCCTTGAGGAGGGGAATGCCGGCGGTGGAAAAATAACCTGGCGTGGCAAACGCCATGCGCGCGGCGGGCCGGTTTGAAGGTCCCGCCGGACGCTCCTCGATATTGAACGAGACGGTCGCATTGTCACCGCCGAGCGGCACGGGCCAGATGCCTGCCGCCGATTGCACGCCGGGCAGCGCGCGCATGCGGTCGAGCCATCGGTCGTAGAACGCCTCCTGCTGGGCAGTCGTGTATTGAGACTCCGGCAGACTGAACGAGTAGGTCAGCAAGCGGTCGGGTTTCAGCCCCAGATCGCTCTGTTCGAGGTGCAGGAAGCTGGCCATCAGCAGGCCCGCGCCCGTCACCAGCACGAGGCCGAGCGTGACCTGCGTCACCACCAGCGCGGCGCGAATCCGGTCGTGCTGATTTGTGCTGCCGCGGCTCCGTTCTTTCAAAGCACTTGTGAGGTCGATCTTCGAGGCCTGAAGTGCCGGAGCCATTCCGAAAATCATGCTGGTCAGGAAGGCCAGCAGCAGTGAAAATCCCAGCACGCTTCCGTCGATCCCGGCTTGGGCGAGGCGCGGGATGCTGAGTCCCCCCAGCGGCAGCAAGAAACGCATGGCGTACTCCGCCAGCACCACGCCAGCCCCTCCGCCGAGAATCGACAGCAGCACGCTCTCGGTAAGAAGCTGCCGCACCACGCGGCCGCGGCTCGCGCCGAGGGCTGACCGCACCGCCATTTCCTGCTCGCGGTTGGCGGTGCGCGCCAGAAGCAGGTTCGCGATGTTGGCGCAGGCGATCAGCAGCACCAGACCGACGGCCCCGAGCAGGATCAACAGCGGCTGCCGGGAATCGCCCACCAGTGTCTGAAGCGCAGGCCGCACCGATGCGCGGCGATGGTTGGTGTTGGTATCCGGATATTGCTTGGCCAGGGCCGCCGCGATAACGTCGAGATCGGCCCGCGCCTGCTCGAGGCTGACGCCGGGTTTGAGCCGGCCGAGCGCGGTCAGCATGTGCGCGCCGCGCTCCGCAGTCATTGGTTCGTCCCCGGGGGCCGATTCAGCATCGGCCGCGATGGTGGCCCAGAGCTGAATATTCGGCTCGTTCACCGGAAAGACAAAGCCCGCCGGCGCCACACCCACCACGGTGTAGGGTTTGCGATTCAGCGTAATGGCCCGCCCCACAATGCCAGGGTCGCCGCCGAATTGGCGTTGCCATAAGGTGTGGCTCAGCACCACCACGTGGTTGCCCGCCGCTTCCTCGCCCTGCACAAAACCGCGTCCCAGCTCGGGCTTGATGCCAAGCGCCGGGAACAGGTCCCAGGTCACCAGTTCGCCGTCCAATTGCACCGGCTGTCCTGCGCCGGTTAGAACCATATTTGCGTCGTCGGAAGTTACGAGGTGCTCGAAGACGTGATTCTGGGAGCGGAAGTCGAAGAAGTCAGGGTAGGACAGATCGGTCGGGACGGGCGCGCCCCGGGTGTTCATCGATGCCACCGCCATCAGCCGGTCCGGCTCAGCGTAAGGGAGCGGCTTCAGCAGGACCGTATTGACCACGCTGAACACCGCCGTGTTCGCCCCGATGCCGAGCGCGAGGGTGAGAACGGCGGCCAAGGTGAAGCCAGGCGACTGGCGCAGCTGGCGGAATGCGTAACGGAGATCCTGGAAGAGCGCGGGCATAGCACCACCTCCCGAACGAAACCAGCATCCTCAGCGAGCACCCCGGGTTCCATTGTGACGTGTTGAGTTTTAAGCGGTTAGCTGATTTAACTGTTGCGGACGTGTCCACATTTGGACGCCATCATTCCAAAACGAACAGAAGTCCCGTCGGCGCTCACCGGCGAGCCGCATGAAGCCTGATAGGGAGAACCTTGGCATAATTGTTAAAGTCCGGGTCGGTGGTAAAAATAGTCCAATGGCGAGCGAGACTGATCTCGCAAATCAGCATATCCACGGGCGAGACGGCAATTCCACTTGACCGGCATTCATTCGCCGCTCTGGCGGCGCCTTCGTAATCGGATGTCTCGATGGGCTCGTCGGGGAAAGCGCGGAGGGCGGCTCGAAGCTTTTCATACCGCGAGAGCGTCTTGATTCCGGAAAGCAATTCCTGCCGCACCACGCCGATGATCCGGGCGCGGCCCTCGCGGATCAACTCTGCCAGCTCGGCCACAACCGCCCCTTCCGCGGCGTTGAGATGGTTAGGTTTGCGGCGGAGCAGCAGCGACCATACCGAAGTGTCGACCAACGCGTTCATCTTCGTTTACGGCCCCGCTCCCGCTTGTAATCGTAGGCCTCATCGTAGTCGATGGTTCCGGCGAGGGAGAGTATTTCCAACTGCTTTCGACGCCGGACATACTCGTCCAGCGCCGCGGTCACGGTCTCTTTCTTGGTGCGGTGCCGGCCCAGCTTCCGGGCTTCTTCAATCAGGCGGTCATCGAGGGCAAGGTTGGTCGCCATACTTCGCTCCGTGTTGGCCATTCTACACAATCCGATGTGTAAAGAAAAGCCGGATGAGCCGTGTAAAATACGGGTGCGCTGCGGCGGGAAGTGCGGAATGCCCGGGCGCCGGCCTCTGGCAGGCC
>DATJAQ010000240.1:0-17226 GCA_035516075.1 Terriglobia bacterium
GCCCTGTCCCAGCACAACCTCCACCGCGTTGGCCTCCCGCAGGAACGACGCTTCCGTCTCCCGCCCGAACGCCATCCGGTTCCCGTTCTCCAGCGCCACCACCGCGGCCCCGTCCCTCACCTGCAGGCTGTCGCCGCTGAAGATCACCGTGTTCGGCACCAGCGCCTGTCCGCCCACCGTGGCATTCAGGCTTCCCGCCACCGACCCCACCACCGCCGATCCGGCATACACTGGAGCTACTGTAAGCAATCCGAGCAAAAGTATCATTATCAGAGTTCGCAATGTGAATTGCCTCATAGACATCCTCGCTCTCCTTTTTGAAAGTCGGGTCCAGCTCAATTCACCCGAACTTGATTGCCCCCCTTGCCCCAACCAACTCGCACATTGTATTTGGCGCCATAGGACGTTGTCAAGTACCCTTTCACAAGAATCTTTGGCACCCCCGGCTGGGGGGACCAACCCCTTGCTGCTCACAGCCGGCCTGGAGTTCACGGCACGTTACTGAGAGCTCGATCGGCCGACCTCATATCGTCGCCCGTCGTCATCCGCCATTCGTGCAACTCAAGGCGGCGCGCACCTTCGGCGACGTAGGGATCGCTTTCCGCAAGCTGTCCAGCCTTCTCGAGCGACTCGGAGCGGTAGATTACCAGACCGCCGGTGCCGTCTGCGAAGGGCCCCCGGGCAAACACTTTACCTGCCGCCTCCTGCGCGGCCAGGAAAGCAAGATGCCTCGGCCGCAGGCTCACGTTCTTCTCGGCGTCCTGCAAGTGCAATAGCGCTGCAAAGTGTTTCACGACAAGAACCTTTCCGAATCTAGTTTAAGCCAATTCAGGCTGTCAGGTTGATCGTTGGCAATAGGCGCGGCGGCCGCCGGAAGCAGGTGGCCTGCTCGAACGCGTAGGCGATCCGGATCAGCGTAGGCTCGCTGTACGCGCGCCCAAAGAACGAGATCCCCACGGGCAGGCCGAAAACGAAGCCCGCCGGAACCGTGATGTCGGGGTAGCCCGCCACGGCCGCCGGCGACGAACTACCGCCGGAGTCGTGGTCTCCGTTGATCAGGTCCGTAATAAACGCCGGCCCAGCCGTCGGAGCCACCAGTGCGTCCAACCGTTCTTTGTCCATGATCGCGTCGATGCCCTCGGCCCGTGAAAGCGTGCGGCACTTGGCGAGCGCGTCCAGGTACGCTTTGTCCGTCAGAGGCCCTTTAGCCTCCGCCCTCACAAACGTGTCCTGGCCGAAGTACGGCATCTCCTCGTCGCGATGCTTTACGTTGAACTCGATAATGTCTGCCAGCGTGTGCACCGGCGAGTTCGGGCCGAGGCCTGCAAGATACGCGTTCAGGTCAGCCTTGAGCTCGTACAGCAGCACCTCGAACTCCGCCCCGCCGTATTTGCCTTCCGTCGGGATATCCGCAGGGTCCACCAGCACTGCCCCGTGGCGCTTCATCTCAGCGAGAGCATCGTTCATCAGACGGTCCACGAACGCGTTGAAGCCAAAATATTTGCGCGCGACGCCAAGGCGCGCGCCGCGGAGGCCGGTGGGGTCCAGAAACCGTGTGTAGTCGGCCTGCGACTTGCCATGGCTTTCCCTCGTAGCCGGGTCGTTCGCGTCGACTCCCGCCATTGCCCCCAGCAGAATAGCCGCATCCGTCACTGTCCGAGCCATGGGCCCAGCGGTGTCTTGAGTGTGCGAGATTGGGATGATCCCGGTGCGGCTCACCAGACCCACCGTAGGCTTGATGCCTACTAGCCCGTTCACCGACGATGGGCAAACAACGGACCCGTCCGTTTCGGTCCCGACGGCCGCCGCGCAGAAGTTGGCCGAGGCCGCCGCGCCCGAGCCCGAGCTGGAGCCGCAGGGGTTGCGGTCAAGCGCATAAGGGTTGCGCGTGAGGCCCCCGCGACCGCTCCAACCGCTCGTGGAGTGCTCCGAACGAATGTTCGCCCACTCGCTCAGATTCGTCTTTCCGAAAAGCACGGCTCCGGCCTCACGCAGCCGCCGGACTACGAACGCGTCGTGCGGCGACATGGAGCCGACCAGAGCCAAGGACCCGGCCGTGGTCATCATGCCGTCAGACGTGGCGATGTTGTCCTTGATCAGCACCGGCACACCGTGCAGCGGGCCGCGCGGGCCCCGTTTGCGCCGCTCCCGGTCAAGCTCATCGGCGATCTTCAGCGCGTCCGGGTTAATCTGGATGACGGCATTTACCGCTGTGTGCTCCCCGGAGCGAGCGGGCCGGTCCAATTTGTCGATGCGTTCCAGGTAGAGTTGCACAAGGGTACGAGCAGTGAACCTGCCCGACTTCATCCCATCTTGAAGATCCCGAAGCGAAATCTCTTCAAGTTCAAACGAAGTTGTCGCTCGAGGCTCCGCGGCCGGATGATCGGCTCGCGACATCACACCTGAAAGATGTGCCGCCGCCAGCGCTGCCGGTCCCGCTTCGAGGAATCTCCGGCGGCTTACTCGCTGCTCGTCGCGGTCGTCCGGTCCGCTCATCATTCCCTCTCCTCCGCCTCCGGTCGACAAAGGAGCGACGCTGTCACCCAGTCCCACAGGGCAGCAGCCAAGGCTGTCGCCGTTTCGGCCGGGCTATTGTAACTCAGGCGGAGCCTCTGGCTAATCAAATCAGACCTTTCGAAACCTTGCCCGATACGGTTTGTGGCCAGTCGCAGCCTGAGGTGGGCGCCGTCGCAAAGGGCGGATGCGCGGTCAGGCCAACTGAGCGGCCTCGCGATTTGTAATCTTTGATCGCTCGGGGACGGTTGGGCCGGGCTCGACCCCCAAAATTCTTTCTGCAACCATTGGCCAAGCCTGCGTCCTTAAGTTGGAGGCAGTATGCTGAGTCGACAGGAGGGCTTATGTTCGCTCCACGGAGAAACTTCGGGTTTTATCGCCTGGCCGGCGGGATCATTTTCGCGCTGATTGCAGCCGCGGCTGGCGTGACCGGCCAATCGCCCGGGACGGCGCCCGGAGCGGCCACCGTAACTTCCACACTCGACGATCAGCGCGAAGTGGCGGTGACGGTTTACAACCAAAATCTGGCGCTGGTTCGCGACGTTCGCCGCCTCGAGCTTCCCACCGGCGATCTCGACCTGCGCTTCATGGACATAGCCGCCCGCGTGAATCCTGCTACGGTACACATCGTCTCGCAGACGGCGCCGAAAGACCTCGATGTGCTTGAGCAGAACTACGAATATGACCTGCTCAATCCCCAGAAGCTGTTGGAGAAATACGTGGGGCGCGAAGTGACCCTGGTACAGCTTCAAACCGAAAACAACTCCACGCGCGAAGTGAGGATCAAGGCCACGCTGCTGGCGGACAACGACAACGGGCCGGTGTGGAAGGTGGACGACCAGATTATCACCGGCATCGGCACGGACCGCTACATTTTCCCCGATCTTCCGCCCAACCTCTACAGTAAGCCCACCCTGATCTGGCTGCTGACGAACCGGTATTCGGGCGCGCAGACGGTGGAAGCGTCCTACCTCACCGGCGACATGAACTGGAACGCCGATTACGTGCTCACGGTGGGCACCAGCGAAAAGACTGCGGACCTGAACGGCTGGGTGACCGTCACCAACAACTCGGGAACCGAGTTCCGCAACGCCCAGCTCCAGCTCGTGGCCGGCGCCGTCAATGTGATACGGCCACCGACGGTGCAGGGTGGCCTCGAAGCCTTCGCTCGCGTGCAAAATGCGCCCGCGCCACCCCAGTTCACGCAGGAGAACCTCTCCGAGTATCACCTCTACACGCTCGACCGGCGGACCACTCTGCAGGACAAAGAAAGCAAACAGATCAGCCTGCTCGAAGCCAATGGCTTCCCGATCGAGAAGCACTACGAAGTAAGCGGGCAGACCTACTACTACCAAAACGCCCTCCAGCCCGGCGAGCCTATCAAGAATGCCGTGGAAGTGCATCTGAAATTCAAGAATTCCCAGGCCAATTCGCTCGGCATCCCGCTCCCCGCCGGCACCATGCGCGTTTATCAGGGCGACTCTAAGGGGCGGTTGCAATTCATCGGCGAAGACCATATCGACCACACACCCAAAGACGAAACGCTGGACCTTCACATTGGTGACGCCTTCGACATCGTGGCCGAGCGCAAGCAGACCGATTACCAGCGGATCGACCGGCATACGACCGAAATGGCGTTCGAGATCAGCCTGCGCAATCATAAGTCTGCGCCCGTCACCTTGGAGGTGAACGAACCCATCGGCGGCGACTGGACCATGGAACAATCGAGCTTTAAGTACGAAAAGACTTCCGCCACTTCGGCGCGCTTCATGGTGCCGGTGGAGGCCAACGGCGAAGCCGTGTTGACGTATCGGGTGCGTGTGCGGTGGTGAAGGCGGAGGAGTCAGGAGTCAGTTGTCCATCGTCCGTTGTCAGTTGGTCCCTCGGGCGCTCCGAGCTTCTGATTTCTGACTTCTACCTTCTGCTTTCCGACTATTCCCACCTGACTCCTGGCCTCTGACTCCTTTCAGAGGACAAGCATGCAGTCGCCATAGCTGTAGAAGCGGTAGCGCTCCTCAACCGCGTGCCGATAGGCGCGCAAGACGAACTCCCGGCCGGCGAAGGCCGACACCAGCATCAGGAGCGTCGAGCGTGGCAGGTGAAAATTTGTGAGCAACCCGCCGACGACACGGAACTCGAAGCCCGGGGTGATGAACAGCGCGGTTTCTCCTCGCCCTGGCTCGATACGCCCTCCACCCGCGCGCGCGGCGTGTTCCAGGGTTCGCACGCAGGTGGTGCCGACGGCAACCACGCGGCGGCCGTCAGCGAGGGCACGGTTCACGCGCTTCGCGGCATCCTCGCCGATCTCAAACACCTCGGGTTCCATGCGATGTTCTTCCACCCGCTCGGCCTGCACCGGACGAAACGTTCCAGGACCCACGTGAAGCGTGACCTCGACGATCTCGATGCCGCGCTCGCCGAGCTCGTCGAGAACGCGCGGGGTGAAGTGAAGGCCGGCGGTGGGTGCGGCCACGGCGCCGCTCACCCGAGCATAAACCGTCTGATAACTCTCGCGGTCCGTGCGGGCGTCGGCACGATGGATGTAAGGCGGAAGGGGGACGTGGCCGATGCGGTCGATCGCCTGGCCCACACTCCCTTCCCGAGCCACGAGCTGTAACCGCCGCACCCCCAGCGCGCCGCGATCCAACACCTCCGCCTCCAGCGCGCCGTCGCCAAACACCAGCACCTCACCGGTGCGGATCTTGCGCCCAGGATGCACCAGCCCCTGCCATACGTCGTCGCCCTCGGGGCGCGTTAGTAGCAGCTCGACCTCGGCGCGTAAATACTCGCGCGCCGCCGCATTACCCTTGCCGATGGGCTGCGAGCGCACGCCGCGCCGCCGCCCGAGTAACCGCGCCGGGATTACGCGGGTGTTGTTGAGCACCACAAGGTTGCCCGGCCGCAGGAGAGCCGGCAGCTCGGCGAAGGCGCTGTCGTGAACGGTCTGCACCACACGGTCGAGCACCATCATGCGTGACGCGTCGCGAGCGGTTAGCGGTTGCTGCGCGATCAATTCGGGCGGCAGGTCGTAATCGAAATCGTGAAGGAACATGAAAGCGCAGCGCGTATCCCAGCTTACTCCGACGGACGGCCGCCCGCCAGCGCGCTGTGCTAAGGTCGATGACGTGGATCCGGTCACGGTCACCGTCTCAGGGCGCGGCGCCGAGCGCATTCTCGGCGGGCACGTGTGGGTTTACCGCACGGATGTGGTCACGTCCGGCACTGCCGGAGCCGAGCCCGAGGCGGGTGCTATCGTCCGCGTGCAGGATCGGCGGGGCCGCCACCTGGGCCAGGCGCTCTATAGCAGCAAGTCACAGATCGCACTTCGGCTGTTGACGCGCGAACGGCGGCCCTTTGACCGCGGGTACCTCGCTGAACGCATCACGGCGGCCGCCAAGTATCGCGAGGTTGTTGCTGCAGGCGCAGCGGCGTATCGCCTGGTGGCGAGCGAAGGCGACCTGCTGCCCTCCCTGACCATTGACCGCTACGGCGACTGCCTCGCGGTACAAACGCTGAGCCAGGGCATGGACCGGGTGAAGCCCCAGATCGTCGAGATTCTTCAGCAGCAGTTTTCACCCCGCAGCATTCTGGAGCGGAATGACTCCCCCGTGCGAGCGCTCGAAGACTTGCCCGAACAGACGGGAGTGCTGGCGGGCGAGTCTGTGAGCGACGTGATTGTCGAGGAATACGGGGTGCGGTTTGGCTACGATTTGCTTGCGGGCCAGAAGACCGGCGGCTACCTCGACCAGCGCGAGAATCGCCTGGCGGCGCGCGCCTATGCTCGCGGGCGGCTGCTCGATTGCTTCACGTACACGGGGGGATTCGCGATCACACTGGCGCACGGGTGCGAGAGCGTGCTGGCCATCGACAGCTCGGCTGACGCGCTCGATTCGGCCCGGCGCAATCAGGAGTTGAACGGGCTCGGCAACATCGAGTGGCGGGCGGCCAATTGCTTCGATTATTTGAAGTCGGCCGATCAAGCCGGGGAGCAGTTCGACACCATCGTGCTTGATCCGCCCGCCTTCGCCCGGCACAAGTCCGGCGTGGAGGGCGCGCTACGCGGTTACAAGGAACTTAACCTACGGGCGCTAAAGATTTTGAAGCAGGGCGGATTTCTCGTCACCTGCTCCTGCTCCTTTCACGTAAGCGAGTCGGACTTTCTGGAAGCTGTGGCCAGCGCGGCGCTCGACGCTCACCGCTCGGTGCAGGTAGTCGAACGTAGAACGCAGTCGCGGGATCACCCCATTCTTTTGACCGTGCCGGAGACGCATTACCTGAAGTGCCTGATCCTGCGCGTGGCGGAGTAAGTGAGCAACGGCGCCGCAATCCCCTCGCGCAGACTAGCCGCGACCGGTGGTTTGGAATATGGCAAAGACCGCGCCCTGCGGATCGGCCATCACCGCCATGCGCCCGACGTTCTCGAACGTCATCGGAGGCAGAAAGAACTGCGCGCCGAGTTCTTTGGCTCTCGCAGCCGAGGCGTCGCAGTCCTTCACCGTAAAGTACACCTGCCAATGAGCAGGAATGTTGGGATCGCGATGAGTGGCAGGCGGGACACCGCCGATGAATTCCCCTCCGTTCGCGAGGTGCCAGTAGGCGTGCTCGGGATTTTCGTCTTCCTTCCCGATGGTCCACCCGAACAACGCCGCGTAGAAAGGCCCTACGCGGTCGCGATCGGGCGTGCTCAAGTCCGCCCAGCAAAGCGTGCCCTCCACGCCTGTGATTCCGGTTCCGGTGTGCGTTTTGGGCTGCCAGACCGAGAAGGCCGCTCCGGCAGGATCTTGAAGAACGGCCATGCGGCCCGCATTGAAGACATCGAACGCCGGGGCCAGCACTTTGCCACCGAGTTGTGCGGCGCGTTCTGCAGCGGCATCTGCGCTCTCGACCGCCACGTACAGCATCCAGTGCGGCGGCACGCCTTGGGAACGCTGTTCGGGGCGCAGGGTGTAGGCGGCGCCCGCATCGCGGCCTTCAAGCCGGAACATGGTATAGAAATCCGTGGGGCCCATCGGCATGTCTTCCGCCTGCCAGCCGAAAAGTCCTGCGTAAAACGCCTTGGCGGCGGGTTGGTTCGTGGTAGCGAGTTCGATCCAGCAGAACGAGCCCGGTGGGTGTTGTTCGATATTTGGCATGCGAGGAAGTATACAGGCCGCGCGGGTCGAAAGGAAGATGGGTCCCGCCGGAGTCCAGTCCCCGCTTCACGGGTGCAACTTCGACGGCGGACCGCACACTGCTTCTGGCGCAGCCGTGCGCGCTCTGTTACCCTTTCCTGTTGCCTGTGAGTCAGTCCATTATGATCAAGCCACCCCGGAAACCCCGTGAATCAAGTCCAGTTTTGAGCATCCTCGCCTTCAGCGGCGCCTGCGTGTTTCTGGCAGGTTTGGCGGCCGGACTCCAACCCGCCCTGCGCGCCGACTCAAGCGCCGCGACGCGTCCGCCCTTCTCGTCCGCGGAGTTTCTCGCGCCGATCAAGTATCTCGCGAGTCCCGCGCTCAAGGGCCGCGGGAACGGGTCACCGGAGTTGAACGAGGCCGCGGATTACATCGCCGGCCACTTCCGCTCCGACGCCCTCACACCCGCCGGTGACGAGGGCAGTTACTTGCAGCACTTCCAAGTAACGGTGGGGGCCAAGCTGGGCCCCGTGAACTCGTTAAATGTCGAGTCCGGCGGCTCTTCCCGTCCTCTGGTGCTGAGCCAGGACTACATCCCACTGAGCTTCTCTGAAGACGGCCGCTTCAGCGCCGCGGTGGTGTTCGCCGGCTATGGCATCACGGATTCTGAGCACCACTACGACGACTATCAGGGGCTCGACACAAAGGGCAAATTTGTACTGGTCCTGCGGCATGAGCCGCAGGAGAGTAAGCCGCAAATCTGGTTGACGACTCGCGCCAACCCGGTAGACAAGGCCATCAACGCGCGCAACCACGGGGCGGTGGGCGTGATCCTCGTCAACGACACGGCCAACCATCCGGGCGATCCCGACACCCTGATCACGTTCGGCCAACTGGCCGGCCCCGAAGAGCTGAAGATCGCCGCCCTCCAGATCACGGCGTCCACCGCGAATGAATGGCTCAAGGCGAGCGGCCACACGCTCGACGAGCTGTCGGGCGCCATCGACCGGGACCTCTCCAACCACTCCCTCGCGCTCGATCCCACCCTCAAGCTGACCCTGGCAGTGGACGTGGAGCGCATCCGCAAAACCGAGTCGAACGTGATCGCGCTCCTGCCCGGCAGCGACCCGGGCCTGGCGTCCCAGTGCCTGGTGATCGGCGCCCACTACGACCACCTTGGCCTCGGCGATCAGCACTCGCTGGCACCCAGCCAAATCGGCCAGGTTCATCCTGGCGCTGACGACAACGCCTCCGGCACCAGCGCCGTGCTGGCGCTCGCCGACTACTTCGCTCACGGTAAGTCGCGGCCAAGGCATTCGATCATTTTCGTCAACTTCGCCGGCGAAGAACTGGGGCTGCTGGGGTCGAGCTATTACACCGAGCACCCGCCCTCCGCCTGCCCGCTGAGCCAGACCGCGGCCATGATCAACATGGACATGGTGGGACGCATCGCCGGCAATCGTCTCTACGTGGGAGGTACCGGCACATCGCCCGGTTTCCAGAAGTTGGTGGACGGCGCCAATCAGTCCGACCCTGCCGCGCGGTTCGCGATTAGTTACGAGGCCTCGGGCTACGGATCGAGCGACCATTCCTCTTTCACGGTCAAAGGCGTGCCGGTGTTGTTCTTCTTCTCAGGCTTGCACTCGGACTATCACAAGCCCTCCGACACCTGGGACAAGATCAACGCTGCCGACGGCGCGCGTGTGGCTGAATTGGTGGCCGATACGGCTAGCGCCCTCGACGAGCTTAACCAGAAGCCCGAATACGTGCGCGTGGCTCCTCCTCCGTCGGCCGCGATGGGCGGAGGCAGTGGCTACGGGCCCTACTTCGGCTCGATCCCCGATTTCGGCCACGTCGAGCATGACGGGGTGAAGTTCGGCGATGTTCACGACGGCAGCCCGGCGGCCAAAGCCGGGTTCAAGGCCGGCGACATTCTCATCGACTTTGGCGGCACCAAGATCGACAACCTCTACGATTTCACTTACGCCCTTCGGGCTCACAAGCCCGGTGACAAGGTGATGGTCACGGTGCTTCGCAACGGCGAGAAGGTGACCCGCGAGGTCACGCTTGAAGTGCGGAAGTAAGGGGCATCTCACCGGTTGCAGGGCGCGCTTTACATGGCAAGACTCGGCTCAACCCGCCGTGCTTTCATCGCCTCACTGCCGGTGCTCTTGTTGGCCGTCGGCCCGCGCAGGGTCCTGGGCCGCCCAACCGCGGCTCCCGCGACATCCTCGGGGCTGACCGTCTCTTTGGCCATCGAGCAGCCGACCGTCGTCCAGCCCTTTCCGGCACGCCTCATGCTGAGCCTGCGGAATACGAGCTCCACCGCGCTCTGGCTCTACCGCCCGCTTCGCGATGCGCACGAGCTCGCGCGGGCTGCCGCCAGCATACCCGACGAGGCTGGCGCGGCCGCCAACTCGAGCTCAGGCGGGGCCGTACTGGAGATTCACCTCGAACCCGCTGCGCCAAGCGCCACATCACCCGCGTGGGCAGTGCCTCCGCATGCGAAAGTGATGGTGAGCGCGGGCATGCCTCGCGCCCGTCTCGTCAAGCTGGCCCCCAGCGGCGAACAGGCCGAGGGTGCGGTGGTGGAGCTAGACCCCGGCCTCGTGACCCATCCGGGCGGTGACGTACCGTTGTGGGGGCGCTATAGGCTGTGGGTGACTTACAGCGCGATCTACTCGAACGCCAGCTCTCTTTCGCGCGATCTCGGGGCAGACATCTGGCAGGGCGATGCTGCCAGCAACAGCATCGATGTCGAGCTCGAGCCTGCACCGGCCTCGGCGAAGGGGCTGGTTTCAGGACGCGTGACGAGCGAGCGCGGCGATGCCCTGCAAGGAATCCTTGTCTCGCTGAGCGACAGCGCCGGACACCTCGTGGCCCAGGCGCTCACCTACGATCAAGGGCAGTACTCGCTCGGTCATCTGCCCTGGGGGCGCTACTTTGTCACGGCGCGCCGGCCGGGAGCGACCTCGGATACAGACATTTACAGTCACGCCGACCTGAGCGACCCGTCGTCAAGCGCCACGCTCAATCTGGTTTTGCTGGACCGTGAAGTTGAGGACCCAAAAGACCTCGTGCACAAGCCAGTGCTGATTGAAGTAAGGAATGGCGTCGGCGAGCCGTTTGGCGGCGTTCAGATCGAAGCCCTGTGGTCGAGCGGCAGCGTCGCCGAAACCGTCAAGGGCGAAACAGACGCCGACGGCTCCGCGGCACTTGATCTGCTTCCCGGCCGCATCTACCTTACCCTTAAGCACCGCAAGTGTCCGAGCCAGGACGGCCGGGTGGACGTCGCGGAGGGCGACGGCATCGACGGCTCGATCGTCCAGTATGACTGCAAGGCGCGCTGAACGCGGCCGCGGGCCCGGAGGCCTATGAAAAATGTAACGCTTGCATCGGTCGTTGCCACGATCGGCCTCGGCGCCGCGTTCGCCTTCCTCGCGTTCGGGCCTCGCAGCGCCAAGCCGCGGACGGGCCGATCGTCTCCCGCTCGGGCCGGCGCGGCCCAGCAAACGAGCGGCGCGTCCACGGGCCTCGGAGGCGTCGGGCCGGTGGTGCATGGCACGCCGGATGATCCACTGCGCGATCCGCGGGAAGTCCATCTCCAGCACGTCCGGCAGCTTACTTTCGGAGGTCAGAACGCGGAGGCTTACTTCAGCCCCGACGGCCGCCGCCTGATCTTTCAATCGACTCGTCCTCCTTACGATTGCGATCAGATGTTCATCATGAACGTTGACGGTAGCGATGTTCACCTGGTCTCCACCGGCCATGGACGCACGACTTGCGGATTCTTCTATCCAGACGAGAAGCACATCCTGTACGCTTCCACCCACGAGGCCAACCCCGCCTGCCCCGCGCGCCCCGACTACTCGAAGGGCTACGTCTGGGGCGTCTATTCCTCGTACCGCATCTACTACGCGACGGACGCCGGCAAAATCCTCAAGGACCTGACCCCTTGGAAGGGCTACAACGCCGAGGCGACGATCTCGGAGGACAGCAAGAAGATCGTCTTCACATCCTCCCGCGGCGGCGACCTCGACATCTACACGATGAACCTCGATGGGAGCGGCGTCCGGCAGCTCACTCACGAGCTCGGCTACGACGGCGGGCCCGCTTTCTCACCCGACGGAAAGTGGATTGTCTATCGCGCCCATCACCCCAAAGCCGCGGACGAAAAGGCTCGTTACAAGGCGCTGCTCGCGAACGACCTCGTTTCGCCCCTCGAGATGGATCTGTACGAGATGCACGCCGACGGCTCGCGCAAACGCCAGATCACGCAGCTCGCTGGAGCGAGCTTCGCGCCGGCCTTCTACCCTGACGGCGCGCACATCATCTTTTCATCGAACTTTCAGGCTCCGACCACCAGTGAATTTGAGCTTTACGCCGTCGATCGCGACGGCAGCGCGCGAGAGCAGATCACGTTCACGGGAGGCTTCAACGCCTTTCCCATGTTTTCGCCAGACGGACGGAAGCTGGCGTTTATCTCCAACCGCAATGCCAGGGCGCCGCACGAGATCAACGTCTTCATTGCGGATTGGGTTCCGTAGGCGCGGGTGAGCAGGCGCTTTGCGAGCCGCCATCCCGCTCCCCAGGGTGCGGAGTGTTCAAGCACGACTACGCTGCGCTCGGCGAACTCCGGCTGCACTACGTCACCGAAGGCGGGGGCGCGCCGATCGTATTTCTGCACGGCTTCCCCGAGTTCTGGTACCAATGGCGGAAGCAGCTCACCGACTTCGGGCGCGATCATCAAGCCGTGGCGCCGGACCTGCGCGGCTACAACCTCTCGTCGAAACCCCCAGAGGTCCGTCAGTACCGCATCGAGGCGCTGGTGGAGGACGTGCGCGGCCTGGCCGAACATCTGGGCCGCGGGAAGATCGTGCTGGTCGGGCACGACTGGGGCGGCGTGCTGGCATGGGCCTTTGCCATGCAACACCCCGACCATCTGGAGGCGCTGGTGATCATTAACGCGCCTCACCCGGTAGCGTTTCAACGCGAGTTGCGCCGGAATCCGGCCCAATGCGCCGCCAGCCAGTACATGCTGATGCTGGCCAGCCCCAGGTGCGAGGCGCTGCTCGCGGCCGACAACTTCGCAGCACTCGCGGACACCGTATTGAAGCGCGGACTCGAGCAAGGCTATGTGACCGAAGAGGACCGCGAAGCTTACCTCGAAGCCTGGTCCCAGCCGGGAGCACTCGCCGGCGCGTTGAACTATTACCGCGCAGCTTTGGAATGGCTGCCGCTGGGCGCCGCCGGGTGCGCCGCCGGCAAGGTGGCGGAGTTTCCCGTAGTTCCCGTGCACGCGCCCACCCTCGTCATCTGGGGCGAGAACGATCCTTACTTGCTTCCGGGCAATCTCGACGGCCTCGAGGCCTTCGTCCCACGGCTCGAAGTGCGGCGCATCCACGAGGCCTCGCACTGGGTGACCCACGAGAAACCGGAGTTGGTGAATTCCCTGATTCGGGAGTTTCTCGCCGAACGCCAGCCTCCGAGCGCATGAGCGCCTGCCATGGGCGAATCCAACACCCCGGCGACCGCTGCCATCGAGAACAGCGCGCGGTTTGGGGTGCGTCCGGCGACCCTCGATGATGCCGATGCGCTGGCCCGGCTCTCGAACCAGCTCGGCTACCCTGCCTCGCGCGAGCAGGTGGAGCGTAGGCTCGGCGAGATTCTCGCCAACCCGGAGCATGCGATCTTCGTAGCTGAAGCGGGCTTCGCGCCTGAGGCCGGCCGCGAGTCCCAGGGCGGCGCCGGCCTCGCCGGTTGGGTTCACGCTTTTGCGGAGCGCACCGTGGAGAGCGATCCCACGGTGGAGATCGGCGGCCTGGTGGTGGACGACGCCCGCCGGGGAGCCGGCGTGGGGCGCCTGCTGATGGATCAAGCCGAGCGCTGGGCGCGCGAGACCGGCTGCGCCACCATCACGGTGCGGTCGAACGTCATCCGCGAGCACGCCCACGCCTTCTACGAGCGGCTGGGCTACGCGCCGGTGAAGACCCAGCGTGTTTTCCGCAAACCCATCGCGCAGTGAAACGCCGGCGCGAGGAGAGAACAAACAATGCCGGAAGCGCTCTCGGGTAAAATCGCACTCGTCACGGGCGGGACTTCGGGCATCGGCCGCGCCGCCGCGGTCGCCTTGGCCCGCGCCGGCGCGCGGGTGATGGTCGCCGGGCGCCGCGTGGCCGAAGGCCAAGAAACCGTTCGCCAGGTCGCCGAGGCTGGAGGCGAATCGATCTTCGTCCAGGCGGACGTCACGCGACAGGAAGAGGTGAAGGCCCTGGTGGAGCGCGCCACCGCAGCCTGGGGCCGCCTCGACTGCGCCTTCAACAACGCCGGCATTACAGGCGACATGGCCAGCACGGCGGATTGCTCCGAGGAAAACTGGGAGCGTACCCTGCGCGTCAATCTCACCTCGGTCTGGTATTGCATGAAGCGCGAAATCCCCCAGATGCTGCAGCAGGGGCGCGGCGTCATTGTGAACAACGCCTCCGTCGCCGGCCTGGTGGGCATGCGCGGCGGACCCGCCTACTCGGCCTCGAAGGGCGGCGTGATCCAGTTGACGCGCACCGCGGCGCTCGAATACGCCAAGCGCGGGATCCGGGTGAACGCCGTCTGCCCGGGATTCATCGAGACGCCCATGACCGAAGCACACACCTCGGTGAATGCCGGTCTTGAGCCCTGGATTCGCAGGATTCAGCCGATGGGCAGGCTCGGCACGGTGGAGGAAGTGGCGCAGGCGGTGGTGTGGCTGTGCTCGGAGGCGGCTTCGTTCGTCACCGGCCAGGCGCTCGCCATCGACGGCGGCATGGTGGCGCAGTAACCTGCGGACAATAGAGCCTACAATTGTAGCCTCTGGCAAGGTCTACTTCAGGCTTTCCATCACTTCGTCCAGCACGCGCTTGGGCGGCCGCACCCGCGCTTCGGGCAGCGTGGCCAGGGGCTCGTCCACCACGTTGAGCAAATCGAGAAAATTCGGCTGCCCGGTCTTGATGTAGAAAAGCCCGGTGACCACCTCGCCCTGGTCGTGCGACTCGGTGAGGGCGCGCAGGGCCTCCACCTTGTTGGTGGGGTCGTATTCGCGCGCCAGCTTCTTCAAAAGCAGGTGGGAGCCGTCGTGCAGCGTCACTTCGGTGGTGGTTCCCGGGTCGTAATCCACGTTGATGTCCTCGAAGTAGGGCACAAAGCTGATGTCGCCGAGGGGCTCTTCGTGGTCCTTCACGTAGCTGTAGCTCTTGGTGGAACCCTCGTGGTCGTTGAAGGTGACGCAGGGCGAAATCACGTCGAGCATGGCGGTGCCGCGGTGGCCGATGGCGCCCTCCAGCAGCGCCAGAAGCTGTTTCTTGTCGCCGGAAAACGAGCGCGCCACATAGGTGGCCCCCAGTTCGATGGCCAGTGCGCAGGTGTCGATGGGCGGCAGGTCGTTCACCACCCCGTTCTTCAAGGTGCTGCCCAGATCGGCGGTGGCCGAAAACTGGCCCTTGGTGAGTCCGTAGCAGCCGTTGTCTTCGATGATGTAAATGAGGGGCAGGTTTCGCCGCATCAAGTGCACGAACTGGCCGATGCCGATGGACGCGGTGTCGCCGTCGCCGCTCACGCCGATGGCGATCAAGGTGCGGTACGCCAGCAGCGTCCCGGTGGCCACCGACGGCATGCGCCCGTGGACGGCGTTAAAGCCGTGGGTGCTGCGCAGGAAGTAGGCCGGGGTCTTCGACGAGCAGCCGATGCCCGAAAGCTTCGCCACCCGGTGCGGCTCGACACCCATTTCGTAAAAGGCTTCGATAATCCGCTCGCTGATGGCGTTGTGGCCGCAGCCGGCGCATAGCGTGCTCTTGTTGCCCTTGTAGGCAGCCGGCTCCAGCCCGATGCGATTCACTTTCCTGGGCGGAATTGCGGTGGTGGTGGCCATATCAGTTTCCAACCTCCTGGGACATGACGGCTTCCGTGATGCTGCGCGCGTCGATGGGCAACCCGTCGTAATGCAGCACACTGCGCAGGCGGCCGATGTCGTCGCCGGTGAGCGAGAGGCGCAGCAGGCCCGCAAGCTGCGCGTCGCGATTTTGCTCCACCACGTACACCCGCCGGTGCCGGCGGACGAAGGCCGTCACCTCGTCGCTGAATGGGAAGGCCCGCACGCGGCAGTAGTCCGCCGCCACGCCGAACTCTTTCCCAAGCTGGTCGCGGCTCTCGATCACCGCCCAGTGGCTGGTGCCGTAGGCGAGCAGGCCGAGGCCCTCTCCCTCGCCCTCAATCACAGGGCCAGGCACCGCCTTCCGGAGCGTTTCGAACTTGTGTTGCAGGCGGTCAATGTTGTGCGTGTAAACCTCGGGCTTTTCGCTGTAGATGGCGCGTTCGTCGTGCCCGCTGCCTCGCGTAAAATATCCTGCCGCAGGGTGGGCGTTTCCCGGCAGGGTCCGGTAGCCCACGCCGTCGCCGTCCACGTCGTGGTAGCGCTGGAAACTGCCAAGACGCTCCAGGTCGGCGGCGTCCAGCACTTTGCCGCGGCTGATGGGCTTATCGGGATAGGCGAACGGCGCAGACATCCAGAAGTTCATGCCAAGGTCGAGGTCGCTCATCACGAATACCGGCGTCTGGAATCCCTCGGCGAGGTCGAAGGCCTCCATCGCCATGCTGTAGCACTCGTCCACCGACGAGGGGAACAGCAGCGGATGTTTGGTGTCGCCGTGCGAAAGCAGCGCGGTGGAGAGGATATCGCCCTGCGCGGTGCGGGTGGGCAGGCCGGTGGAGGGCCCCACGCGCTGGATGTCGAAGATCACGCCGGGAACCTCGGCATAGTAGCCGAGGCCGACGAACTCCGACATCAGCGAGATGCCCGGCCCGGCCGTGGAGGTCATGGCGCGCGCGCCCGCCCAGCCCGCCCCAATCACCATCCCGATGGCGGCCAACTCGTCTTCCGCTTGCACAATGGCGAAGGTGGCTTTGCCGGTCTCGGGGTCCATGCGGTAGCGCTTCATGTACGTGATCAGCGTTTCGCAGAGGGAGGACGAGGGCGTGATGGGATACCAGGTGACCACGGTGACGCCCGCCATCATGCAGCCGAGAGCCGCGGCCGAGTTGCCGTCGATCAGGATCTTGCCCTGGTTGGCGTTCATCCGCTCAACGAAGAACGGATCCCTCTTCTCCAGGTTCTTCGCGGTGAATTCGTACCCGGCCAGCACCGCCTTGTAATTCAGCTCCGCGGCCTTCACCTTCTTTTTGAACTGCTGACGCACCGCTTTTTCGACCTCGGCCATGTCGATCTCGAGCAGGCGCGCCACCACGCCCACGTAAATCATGTTGCGCACCAGCTTGCGCAATTTTGCGTCGGGGCAGACGGCCGCCGCCAGCTTGTCGAAGGGCACCGGGTAAAACACCAGGTCGTCGCGAAAGCGCTTCACGTCGAGCTTTTCGTCGTAAACGCAGGCGGCGCCGGGATCGAGCCCGCGCACATCTTCCTCGGAGGTCTCGGGGTTCATCACCACCAGGAAGTCAATCTCCTTGCGGCGCGCGATCCAGCCGTGTTTCGTGGCGCGAATGGTGAACCAGGTGGGCAGGCCCTCGATATTCGAGGGAAACAAATTCTTGCCCGAGATCGGAATGCCCATCTGAA
>DATJAQ010000241.1:0-12185 GCA_035516075.1 Terriglobia bacterium
ACGCCCAGCGCGCCGACAAGATGTGGATTCTGATTCAGGCCTCTCAGGACACCTCCCAGCCCGCCAAGGCGGAGGGCGCGATCGGCAGGCTCAACATCATGGTGGCCAGCCAGATCGAAGACGCGCGCGAGAACCTGGCGAGGTGCGAACTCGAGCAGGGCGAGCTTTCGCCGGCGGGCCAGGCAACGCGGCTGCTGGAAGCCACCCACTCGCGCGCCTGGGCCTGGGTGCGGCAGCAGGAGAACTTCCTGCGCAGCTCGATCGAGAAGAAAGTGCGCAACCTCATCGACCTGCGCCGGGAGGCCGCGCGGGCACGCCCGGCGGGACCACCCGCCCACGCGGCGCCTGGGACGGGCGACCCGGGGCCCGGCACTCGCCACACGAATCCGGCGCCGGCCACCGACCCCGGCCCCTTGACCGCACCGGCCGCCGCCGCACCCGTCGTCGGGGCACAACCGGCCGTCGCATGCGTGGCAGGGGCACGATGCATCGTGCCCCCACCGCCCCGGCCCTGCGCCGAAAAAAATGGTCGAAATGGCGGAACGAAGCCACTATGTGCTTTCAAATCAGCAAAGGCAGGTGGGCGCAACCGCCGCCGCGCGGCCTTGCGAAGGCCGCAGGAGGCGCCGAACCCGGCCTCCGGGCGCCCAAAATCGGGTACCGGGCGCCGCGAATCGGCCGGCAGGGGACGGGTGATGACTCGAACCAACTGAACGGGGCCACTCCACGACCGGCACAGGCATGGATCGAGGCGAACGTGTGCGCCCGACAACGGTATACTCTTTTTCCGTGGGGACCGCGAAGGAGGGGGCATGAACAAGTTTGTGGCGGAGCTGGTGGGCACCGCGCTGCTGGTGTTGCTGGGCGACGGCGTGGTGGCAGGGGTCGTACTCGGAAAATCCAAAGCGCAGAACTCGGGCTGGATCGTGATCACCACGGGTTGGGGACTGGCGGTGGCCCTGGCCGTGTACGCCGTAGGCCGCATCAGCGGGGCGCATATCAATCCCGCGATCACCGTCAGCCTGGCCCTGGTCGGCAAGTTCCCCTGGAGCGAGGTGGCGCCGTATCTCGCGGCGCAGATGCTGGGCGCGATGCTCGGGGCCGTACTGGTATGGCTTACCTATCTAGCCCACTGGCCGGAAACTGAGGACCCCGCCGCGAAGCTCTGCGTGTTCTGCACCGCGCCCGGCGTGCGGCAACCGGCGGCCAACGTGATCACGGAGGTCGTAGGAACCTTCGTGCTGGTCTTCGGCGCGCTCGCGCTGGGCGCCAACCAGCCGGCCAACGCCAGCGGCCTCACGCCCCTGCTGGTGGGCGTACTGGTGTGGGCCATCGGCCTTTCGCTCGGCGGACCCACGGGCTACGCCATCAATCCGGCGCGCGATCTCGGGCCGCGCCTGGCGCACGCCCTGCTGCCCATCGCGGGCAAGGGCGGGTCCGACTGGACCTACGCCTGGATTCCGGTGCTTGCGCCTCTGGCCGGTGGCGCGCTGGGGGCCGTGGTGTACGTCAGGCTCTTTGAGGGCTAAGAGCGTGGCGAAAGTCATTCTGTGATCGGGTGATTGAAGGACTGATTCATTGATTCAATGAGTCAATCGCTCAATCTCTCAATCACCCGACCAACCGATGAACCGTCGGACCTTCACTCTCGAGATCGCCGGCCGCAAGGTTCGGCTGGGCGAGCGCACGCTGGTGATGGGCGTGCTCAACGCCACGCCGGACTCGTTCTCCGACGGCGGACTCTATCTCCAACCCGGCGCGGCGGTGGAGCGCGGCCTCCAGATGGCGCGGCAGGGCGCGGATTGGATCGACGTGGGCGGCGAATCGACGCGCCCCGGCTCGAAGCCCGTCGCCGCCGCCGAGGAACTGGCCCGCGTGCTGCCTGTGATCCGCGGCCTGCACCGGCGCGCGCCGGACCTGGTGATCTCGATCGACACCACCAAGGCCGAGGTGGCTCGCGAGGCCGTGCGCGCCGGCGCGGCGATGATCAACGACGTCAGCGGCCTGCGCTTCGATCCCGCGCTCGCCGAAGTGGCGCGCCGCGAGCGCAAGCCGCTGGTGCTGATGCACCTGCGGGGGCGGCCCGAGACCATGCAGCAGGGCCCGTTTGCGCGCTCCATCGCCCGGTCGCTGGGCCGCGGCCTTGCCTGGTCTATCCGCCAGGCGCTCGAACGCGGCGTGCGGCGCTCGCAGCTTCTCCTCGACCCGGGCCTCGGCTTCGGCAAGACGCGCCGGCAGAACTTCGAAATCTTGGCCAGCCTCGGCCGCCTGCGGCGCTTCGGCCTGCCGCTCGTGGTTGGCAGCTCGCGCAAGTCGTTCGTGCAGGCGGTGGCGGCCGGAGAAGGACTGGAAGCCGTGGGCCGCGAGCCCGGGACCATGGCGCCGTGGAAGCTGACGGCGGCGGCCGTGCGCAGCAGGAAGGAACCTCCGCTGGCCCTGCTGGTAGGCGACGCGGCGGCCGTTGCTGCGGCGGTGCTCGGCGGAGCGCACGTGGTGCGCGTGCATAACGTGGAAGCGGCGCTGCCCGCGGTGCGCATCGCAGACGCCGTTCTGGCGGCGCGGAAGGGGAGGACGGCAAAGTGAACATCGGCAACCTGATCCTCCGGAACAGCCCCATCGTCCTGTTTGCGATCGCGCCCCTGATTCAAACCTATTATGGGCGCCGCGCGCGGCCGGACCGAGGCGCTTACGCGTTCAGCCGCGAAGCCTTCCGGCGCGAGGGCGCGGTGCTATTTGTGGCCCACATGGCAGCGATCTTCGGCTTGTCAGGGCTGCTGTGGCTTTACGCTGCCCGGCCCGAAGACTTGATCTGGGGCAACCTGCCGCTCGGGCGCGACTGGCGCTGGCTGGGCGTCGGTTTGGGAGTGCTGAGCCTGGTGGGCCTGGTGGAAGTCCATCGCCAGCTCGGCCGCCAGTGGTCCGCCTACCTCGAGATTCAGGAGAACCACCAGCTCATCACCACGGGGATCTACAGCCGCGTGCGACACCCGATGTACACCGTTCTCATCCTGCTTCACCTCGCGCTCTCGTTGATCACCGCGAACGGTGCGGTCATCGTGTTTTGCGTCATGCGCGTGATTCTCTTTGTCGAGCGCATGAGGCGCGAGGAAGCGATGCTCACGGCCCAATTCGGCGACGAGTACCGGCGCTACATCGAGCGCACCGGCCGCTTGTGGCCGCGGCTGGGAGCACTCTGAGGCTGGTACAATGGCTGAGATGAGCCTTAAACCGCACCTTTTCGGCACCGACGGAGTCCGCGGCGTGGCAGGCGAGTACCCGCTCGACCGCGCCACCGTCTGGAAGCTCGGCCGCGCCCTGGGCGAAGTGCTGCGCGGGCAGGCCCCGGACGCCGGGCGAAGGGTGGTGCTGGGGCGCGACACCCGCGAGTCGGGCGAGTGGCTGGCGCAAGTGATGGCGGCCGGGCTCGCCTCCGCCGGCGTCGATGTGAGCGATGCGGGTGTGATCACCACACCGGGCGTAGCCTTCCTGACCCGCCATCACGGCTTCACCGCCGGGGTGGTGGTGTCGGCCTCGCACAATCCGTACCAGGACAATGGGATCAAGATATTCTCCCCGGCCGGCACCAAGCTCCCGGCGGCGGTGGAGCTGGAAATCGAGCGCGTTCTTGCCGGGCTCCCCGCCCCGGCCGGCCGGGCGGCCCGGAGCGCCCCGCTTCGGCCCGAGCTGGAACGGGACTACGTCACCTTCCTTTCGGAGCTCGCCGTCAGGCGCGCGGGCTCCCGCGCTCTGCGGCTGGTGGCGGACTGCGCCCATGGCGCGGTCTCGCGCGTCGGGCCCGACTTGTTTTTGAGGTTGGGCATCGAAGCTCTCATCCTGAACGCCGCGCCCGATGGCCGCAACATCAATCGCGACGCCGGGTCGCTCCACCCCGGCGCCATGGCCCGCGCCACCGAGGAGGCCGGGGCCGATCTGGGGGTGGCCTTCGACGGCGACGCCGACCGCGCCATTTTCGCCACCCGCACAGGCCGGGTGGCGGACGGCGACCACGTGCTGTACGCCGCGGCGCGCTTCCTCCAGGACCGCCGGGAGCTCAAGGGCGGGGCGGTGGCGGGCACCCTGATGACGAACTTCGCCCTGGAACTTGCGCTCCGCGAGTGCGGCCTGGCGCTGGAGCGCACCCCGGTGGGCGACCGCTACGTGCTGGAAGCGATGGAGAGCGCGGGGCTGAATCTCGGCGGCGAGCCCTCGGGCCACATCATTTTCGCGGACGTATCGCCGGCGGGCGACGGCCTGATCACACTGCTCGAGGTGCTGCGCATCATGGCGGAGACCGGCGAGAGCCTGGACGAGATCCTCAGCGGCTACGCCCCGCTGCCCCAGGTAATCGAAAACGTGCGCGTGCGCACCAAGCCGCCGCTCGAATCGATTCCAGAGGTGGCGGACGCCATCGAGAACTGCCGCCGCGCCGTGGACGGCATGGGACGCGTGGTGGTGCGCTATTCGGGCACCGAACCCCTGGCGCGGGTGATGGTGGAGGCGGAGGACGGCGCCACGGTGCGCCGGCACGCGGACGCCATCGCCGGCGCCATTCACAACTCGATCGG
This sequence comes from Terriglobia bacterium, assembly GCA_035516075.1. GTDB lineage: Bacteria > Acidobacteriota > Terriglobia > UBA7540 > UBA7540 > Gp13-AA77. The sequence continues at coordinate 4,566 of DATJAQ010000241.1, forward strand.
CGTGCGGGAACCGGCACCCGAAGTGGTCTCGGCCTTGGAGTGATGGCGATGGCCCCGCCTTCAAAAGGCCGGGGCGGTGCGAGGGCAATAGGGCGTGTACCGCCGGATGCATGGCAGGGCAACCAGGCGCCGAGCGCCCTCATCTAGAGGGGCAACGAGCACGTTTGAATCTACGAACTGAGGTGAGGCCATGCTAACCCGAGCGTCTGTAGCCGTGATGGGCATTCTCGTGCCTGCCCTGGCTCTGGCAGGGCAGACTCCCGCTCCCGCGCCGGCGCCCGCGCCGAGCGCCGCCCAGGCCGCCCCGGCCCCGCCGCCCGCAACGGCTCCAGCCGCTGCCAGCCAGCCGGCGCCGGACGCATCCGCCGCCCCGGCGGGCCAGATTGTGGTGCCGGTCAACACCACCATTCCGCTCCAGTTGAATAACAGCGTGACCACGCGCACGGCCCAGGCCGGCCAGTCGATCTACTGCACCACCATCTACCCCATCGTGGTGAACAACCGCATCGTGATTCCGGTCGGCAGCTACGTCAAGGGACAAATTACACAGGTCATCCGGCCCGGACGCGTCAAGGGTAAAGCCCAGATCGGATTGCGCTTCGACGAAATCACCCTGCCGAACGGAGTCACCAAGAGGCTGCGGGCGACGCTCTCGGGGTTTGGGGGCAGTGGCAACGAGGCCTACAGCCCCAAAGAGGGCAAGATTCAGGGCGAGTCGACGAAGGGCAAGGACGCCGAAGTGGTGCTGGTGTCGGGCGCCGAGGGCGCCGGTATCGGTTCGGTGGCCGGCATCAGCGGAGGTCACAGCGGCGCCGGAGCGGGAGTCGGCGGGGCCGCGGGCGCGCTGGGCGGGCTGATCTACGTGCTGGCGTCAAGGGGCAAAGACGCGGTGCTGCCGCAGGGCACGAACCTCGAGCTGCAGCTTGCCGTGCCGCTCAGTTATTACGACGACGAGATCCAATCGCCTACCAATAGCGGAAATGGCCCGGCGCTCGGACGCCGCGATCCCGGCCCGGGACTCTGAGGTTTCGAGCAGGCCTGCCGGTAAGGTGGGGCTGGAGCCCCGCCCTTTGCCGGGCGACGGCGAGGCGCTTTATTCGGGATTCGAGAAGGCCGAACGGGCCCTTAGTGCAGCACGTTGGACTGGACCGTGAGATTGGCCGTGGCCGTTCGGACCACGCAGGACGTTGTGCTGCTCGAGCTGGTGGTGGTGGTGCATCCGCCGCTGGTGGAGCTGGTGCCGCCGATCGCCCCTTGCACCGTAATCACGTAGCTTCCGGACGGCGTGCCGCCGAGACCGCCGGTGCCGATCACGTTGTAGCCATAAGTCTGGCATGCCGACCACAGCGCCACCAGCGCTAGCGCCCCTCCCAGCAGGGCCAGGCGGGAGGCGCGCGCCCCTCGAGGCGAACGGAGGCCGGCCTGGAGGGCCAAAAGGCCGAGCCCGGCCAGAACGGTCCACAGCGCGGGCCTCAGAGGCGGTGGGGCGGTGGGTCCGCCCGGCCGGCTCCGGGGAACAGCGCGGGCAGACTGGGCCATGGTGGTGACTGTCACCGTTGCGCTTGCCGGGTTCTTACCGTCGAGAGTCACCGAAGACGGTGAGACCGAGCAGGTGGCGTAAGCCGGGTAGTCCAGGGTCACGCAGCCCAGCGAGATCGGCTTATTGAAGCCGTTCAGAGGCATCACGCTCATCGAGTAGGTCGCGCTTTGCCCGGCGAGAATCTCGGTGAGAGCCGGCGACTCGGTAAGGTAGAAGTCGGCGAAGGTCAGGGTCACGGGGGTTGTCGCGATTTGCTCAGTCGTCACGCTCGACGCATCGATGGTTCCGGTCACCGAGAACGAAAACGGGTTGGCGGTCGTCCCGGTGAGCCCGCTGAGCGTCAGGGTGCTGGTCTGGCCCGGGGCGATGGTGGCGACGCTGAACGTGCACGTCGCCGAGCTGGAGCAGCCCAGCGTGATCTGGGTGTTAAAGCCCTTCGGGCCGCTGGCCGTCACCGTATACGTCACCGAAGTTGCGCCGATCGCCACAACACCCGCGGCCTGAGTGGCGGCCACCGAAAAAACCGCCAGGCCGGTGCCGGAGAGCGACACGGTTTGCGGGCTGTTTGGAGCGGTATCGGTGAGGGTGAGCGTACCGGTGATGGCGCCGGTTTTCAGGGGCGCGAAGACAACTTTCACCGTGCAGCTGGCGCCTGGATTCAGGGACGTCCCGCAGTTATTCGACGCGCTGTAGTTGGCGGTCACCAGGATGCTGGTGAAGGTGGCGGCGGCGCTGCCCGAGTTGGTGACGGTGATGGACTGCGACGCGCTGGCCTGGCCGACGACCACCGGCGTGGAGAAGGTCAGGGTGGTGGCCGACAGGGTCAGCCCGGTGCTGGTGGGGGTCACGCCGCTGCCATTCAGCGCCACCAGGTGCGGACTGCCCGAGGCGTTGTCGCTGATCGCCAGGGTGCCGTCTTGGGGACCGAGCACGGTGGGCTCGAAGGCAACGTTCACGATGCAGGTCTCCGCCGTCTGGAGGACGGTGCCGGCCGTACAGGTGGAGCCGGTCGGCAGCACGACGTAGCCGGCGCTGGGAGTGAGCGCGTTCAACGTCAACGGCGCCGTGCCGGAGTTGCCGAGCGTAATGGCGAGCGGAGCGCTCGCCACGCCTTCACCCTGGTTCCCGAAGTTGTAGACCTGCGGCGTTGCGGTGAGCGCCGGCGCGTCCGCCGAGCTCACCTTGGTTACGAAGCCCTCGGAGAGCAAGCCGGCGCCTCCGTAGGTGCCCTGAAAGGCGTTGCCGACGGCGGGGAAGTTTGCCGACGAGGTCACGCCGGCCACATAAGCGTTTCCGGCCGAGTCCAGGGCGACGGCCAAACCGAAATCGGCGCCGCTTCCGCCAAGATAGCTCGAGAGGAGAAGCGTAGCGCCGGAAGAATCGAGGCGGGTCACGAAGGCGTCGGAGCAGGTGACGGCGCCGCAGGAACCTCCGCCCGAGGCCGGTTGATAGGCCGCCTGAAGGGGAAAATCAGCGGACTCGGTGAGGCCGGTCACGACGGCGTTACCGCCGCCATCCACCGCAATGGCGTAACCTTGGTCCGCGCCGCTTCCGCCGAGGAAGGTGGAATAAGCGAGCGCCGACCCCGCCGCGTCGAGTTTGGCCACGAAGGCGTCGTCGTTGCCGGCATTAAGGGATTGAAACGATCCGGCGGTGACGGGGAAGTCCGCCGAGGAGCTGTCGCCGGTGATGTAGGCGTTTCCCGAAGCGTCCACGGCCAGGCCGAAGCCCCGGTCCAGCGCCGCGCCGCCCAGATAAGTGGAATAGGCTAGCGCCGACCCCGCCGCGTTGAGCTTGGCCACAAAGGCGTCGCCGTTTCCGCCGTAGGATTTCTGGAAGGCGTTCAAGGTGGGAAAATCGGCCGACAGCGTGAAACCCGCAACGTAGGCCGCGCCGGAGCTATCCAATGCGATGCTCTGCGCGGAGTCCGTGGCCGAGCCCCCGAGGAAGGTGGAGTACATCAGCGCGGAACCGTTGGGGCTGAGCTTGCTAACGAACGCATTGGTGGTTCCGGCCAGTGCCGCCTGCGCGGCACCCATGGTGGGAAAATCCGAGGACTGAGTGGAGCCGGCCACATAGGCGTCGTTCGAGCTATCGAGGGCTATTCCGTGAGCGGCATCGGCCCCGCTTCCGCCGAGATAGGTGGAGTAACTGAGGCTCGAACCGTTGACGCTCAGCACGGCGACGAACGCGTCCCCATTGCCGCCGTAGGTGGTCTGAAGAGCGCCCTTGGTGGTGGGAAAGTCCGCCGAACTGGTCGTCCCGGCCAGGTAGGCCTGGGCTCCACTGTCAACCGCGATGGCCGCGCCCTGATCGACGCCCACCCCGCCGAGATAGGTGGAATACACCAGCGCGGAGCCGGTGGGGTTGAGCTTGGAGATAAAGGCATTCGTGGCTCCGGCGAGCTTCGACTGCACCGGCACTGGAATTCGAGTCACCGGGAAGTTGGCGGATTGGGTCGAGCCCGCGATGTACGCATAGCCCAAGCTGTCCACCGCCACTCCGGCCGCCGTGTCGGCTCCGGTGCCGCCGAGAAAGGTCGAGTACACAAGCACAGGGTCGATCACCAGCGGGCGGGTGTGGTCGTAGCGGCCCAGCGCGAATCCCACCGTTCCCTTCGCTCCGAGAGCGAACCGGGCTTGGACGGTCTGGCGGCGCGAGCCGGCCTCCTGGTAGGCCACGGGCTTCTCGAAGCGCACATCTCCGCCCGGCAGGCCCACCACCAGGTCGCCGTTCGCGGCGATGCGCATCTTCGAGACCCTGGACGAATTTAGCCTGCCGAGCGCAGCACCCGAGGTCACGGCCTCAAGGCCTAACCTGATTTGACGCGGGTCTGAACCCGGCTGGAGGTTGAAGTCATATTCCAGACGGCCCTGACGGCCGTAAAAGACGAGGTTGATACGACGGTAAGGCTGGGCGTAGAAGACGCGCCGGTAGTTGGGAAGGTCGACGTGCCACTTCGAAGGGTCGTTCCCGATGAGGTAGTTACTCTTGCCCGCCAGCTCCTGAGCGCCCGAGAGCTTAGCCTGAGGATTCGCACCCAGAAGTCGCAAGCGCAACCAGGCGCCGGGGGTGGGCGAGGACTGCGGCGGATTGCCGGCGGCAGCCGATCGCCTCTCGGGGTTTGCTTCAGCGTCGTCCAGAGCCAGCACGGCGCCGCCCGCCGTCAGGTAAAGGGTGTATCCCTGGCCTCGGGCCAAGAACTTCACTTGCGACCCGGCTTGGCCGCGGTTGGGCTCGAAGGCCAGCGGCAATCTGGCGTACGCCCGGACGATGCCACTCCGGTCCAATGCGGCGGGCAAGCGAGCTCCAGGTTTCGCTGCGAGGCCCAGGCTCCGCCACCCTGCCGAAGCAAGGAGCGCCGCACCCAGCAGTATCGCCCTCAAGAGTCTCACGTTCATGGTCCGGCGTCCCAAATCGCGCCATCAAGCACGGCGGCGCTGTGGTATCACGTTTCCGGTAAGATGCAACCCTGAATCCAGGGTTGTTCCAGCGAATTACTCGGAGCACCGGCGGGCGCTCGACCGCCCCGGCCCGCCGCTGCGGCGCGGAAGCTGTGCGGGCTTAAAGGAACACGACCGATTGCAGCCCGGAAATTTCGAAACGCTTGCGGCAACGCGGATTCCGGCATTGCACAACGTCGTCGCGCCGGATCATGTAGGAACGCGCCTTGGCAAAGCGGGCCCGGTCGCGCTCATCGGCTTGGCCCCGGAGCGCTGTCTTCTTAGTCCGCACCAGCCAGCGCACGTCATAGGTGTCGCTCTGATGACACTTGTCACAGTTCAGCGAGGCCGGCTTAGACGCCTCGGTTTCATCGAAGAACTCGCGTTCATCCATGCTGTTGATTCTATCCTGAAACTGCCCCGCAGCTCCACGGCCAAGGGCGCCGCCATGGTGCGCCCGCCGCAAGCGCGGCTTGCGCTGGGTCGAGGAGCGGGCGCCGGGACCGGGCAAGACGAGGCATCCCACCGCTCATTTCTCCGCAGGCTTCGCCGCAGAGGTTCCGAGCGATCGCAGATAGGCCAGGAGCGCTTCGGCGTCGGAGCGGGAAAAACGGTACCAGGGCATGGGCGGGGCCGCTCTTTTGCCGTTGGGCGCAATGCCAGTTTCGAGAAACTTCAGGGCCGCCGCGTCGCTCCAACCCGGCAGGCCCGCAATCGGGGGCGCCACGGTGGCCCACCCGGGAACCGGGTGGGCTGGCTGGAAATCGATCGGCGCGCCCTGAAGCGCGTGCGCGCGGTCAGGCTCACCTTTATCATCCAAGGGCGTATGACAATCACCGCACATTCCAACTCGTGTCGCCAGATACTCACCGCGCTGGAGCTGCCTGGGACTCACGTCCGCGCCGCTCAGCGAAGGGGCGAGCGCGAGCCCCACAGCCAGCAACACCCCGACCCCAAAGCTGGAGGGCGAGGAATTCTCTTGCACCGTCCTTGGCATGGCAGGACTCCTTTCGGTCAGGAACGATCGATGCAGCGACTGTGCGAGATGACGCGTTGAGGAGTCCCAAGCTCTCAACCCGTCGGCGGCCGCGCAGCGCGGCTCATCGTCCTAGTGCAGCCCCGGACGCAGCGACCGGAGGTAGGCCACAATCGCCGTCGCATCCTCGTGGCTCATGTGGTAGACGTGCATGGGCGGCCGGATGGCGCGCCCGTTCGGTTGCAGGCCTTTCTCGAGGATCATGGTCATGTCCACGTCGGTGAAGCCGGGCAAACCCGCGAGCGCCGGCGCGCGGTAGGCCCAGTCCGGAGAGGCCTGATTCGGCGAAAACCACATCGGCGCGCCCTGGAGCCACCGCGAACGATCGAGCTGGCCTTCGTTGTCGCGGGGCGAATGGCATTCGCCGCACATCGCCACGCTTTCCACCAGGTAGCGCCCGCGCTCGACCGGTGCGCCGCCCCCCGCCGACGGCGGCTTCTGCGCCGAAATCGCCACCCAGCTTACGGCGGCCAGCACGGCCGTAAAACTCACCAGACTCTTTTTCATTCCGCACTCCTCGTCGAGGCATTTTACCCTGTCTTGTTTAGGGCGGGAAAGTGCTGGACCCGCCTCACTTGAAATCGTTCCGGTATGTCTCGCCCCCCTTCATCACAAATTTAACGCGCTCGAGTTCGGTGATGTCGCTCAAAGGATCGCCGGAGACAGCGACGACGTCCGCGAAGGCGCCCGGCGCAATCACGCCCACGCGGCCCTGCCAGTCCATGAGCTCGGCGGCGCGCACCGTAGCCGCCTGTATCGCCTCCTCCGGAGTCATGCCGAACTTCACCAGGTACGCAAACTCCTTGGCTTGCGTGCCGTGGGGAAACGGTCCCGCGTCGGTGCCGAAGGCAATCTTCAAATGGGCTGCCAGCGCTTTCTTGAAGCTCACTTCGTGAATTCGGGCGCGGCTGGTCTTGCCGCCCGTGGCCTCCAAGTCCTCTTCGGGCTCGTATTCGTAAACGTAAAGTGTCGGCACCAGCCAGGTGCCCTTTGCGCGCATCGTGGCGATGGCCTCGTCATCGAGATCGAGCCCGTGCTCGATGGAGTCCACACCGGCATCGATGCAGTTGTGAAGGCCCGGACCCCCGTAGGCGTGGCACGCCACCTTCACGCCCTCACGGTGGGCCTCGTCGACGATGGCCTGAAGTTCGGCCAGGGTGAAGGTGGGGATGTTGACCAGCTTCCCCTCCGGCGTGAAGTGAAAATGGTGCGTCCCGTACACCTTGATGAAATCCGCGCCATACTTGATCTGCTCACGCACCGCCTTTCGAGCTTCCTCGGCGCCATCGACAATCTGAACTCCGGTGGGCACGGTCACCTCGGGGGAATAGCCTTCCAGCGGATAACCTCCGGTGGTGGAAATGGCGCGAGTGGCGACCTCGAGGCGCGGGCCCGGAATCAAGCCGCGATTGATGGCGCGCTTCACGTCAACGTCGCTGTACATGGCGCCTTCGGTTTCCAAGTCGCGCATCGAGGTGAATCCCGCCAGCAGATCGAGGCGGGCGTTCACCACCGCCTCGATCGTCCTGTACTGCCACGATTCCTTGAGCAATTGCTCGTCGTAGCGCCCATTCGACTCGCCCGTCAGGAAGATGTGCTCG
>DATJAQ010000242.1:0-26750 GCA_035516075.1 Terriglobia bacterium
ATTGGTAGGCGAGATCCTTATGCTCGCTCGCGGCGGTGATCATGAGATGGTCGATCCAGCCCGTGGTATTTTCCTGCGGGATCGTCTCGCCGATCGGGTAGTTCGCCTTGCGGAGCTGGTTGGTCATCAGGGGCCAGCCCATCGCCAGTACCACTTCGTGACCCTCAAACAAATTGGTGAGTTCGCCGCCCGTGGACCAGATCTTGCGGATATTGGGCTTCAGCTCGAGCAGCTTTTGTTTGACCTTCTCAAGCTCGTCGTCGCTGAGGTTATAGAGGTGACCGGGATCGGGCTGGTCGTAGCCCAAAAGCTGCGCCGCCATATAGAGGGTGGAAAGGTCGTCCCACACGGAGACTCGACCCCGGTACTTGGGGTCCCAGAGAATGCTCCAACTCGCCGGTGGCACGGGAAACACCGCGGCGTCGTACAGCAGCGGATTCGGTCCCCACATAAACGGGACGCCGTACGTCTTGCCGCCGGCATGCACCAAGGGCAGGGAAGTCAGTTTCGACGAGAGCTGCGAGTAAGCCGGAATCCGCGAAAGATCCAGCGGTGCCGCAAGCCCGGCCTGGGCAATCGAAGTGGCGACGTCGCTCGATGGCGAGATCACATCGTAGTTGGCGGCGCTGCCGCCGCGCAGCTTGGCCACCAGTTCGTCGCTGGAACCCATGTAGGATGCGGAAACCTTGCAGTGGTGCGCCTCCTCGAAGGCGCGGACGAACGACGGGTCAGCGTAGCCCTCCCACACCAGCAATGTCAGGGTGGGAATCTTCGGGCCGCAGGCCGTCAATCCCAGCGTCGCGACGAGTAGAAGGACGGGCGCGAAGCGGATTAGGGCGATCGAGCGTCTTGTGCGATTTGCTCCCGGTTCCAACTTCACACGCAGGAATCGCGAGCCAGGAGTCAGCTTCTCGTAGCCGCCACCCGGGCGCGAGTCGGAGCCGCCGCGTCGTCTGACTCCTGATTCCCGGCGTCTGACTTCTGCACCATCGTGTCCGAATCTCAAATTCCATCCCTCAGAACGTCGGAGGCGTGTTCACCCACAGCACCCAGGTTTCGCTGCGGCCCGGATTCGACCAGCGGTGCGGCGTGTCGCTCTCAAAGTAGAAGCTGTCGCCCGGTCTCAGCCGCGCGCACCGGCCCCCGTCCAGCGTGACCTCCATCAGGCCGCGGAGCACGTACAGGAATTCCTCGCCCTCGTGGGCGTAAGCTTCGCCGCTTCCCGCGCCCGGGGCGATGCGAAACAGGTGCGGTTCCATCACTGTCTTCCCCCAGGCGAGCAGCTCCATGCGCACGCCGGGCCCGGCTTCCAGCAGCTTGCGCTCGCCCGGCCGCACCAGATGCGGGTTCGCTTGCGAGGCATTGAAGAAATCAAGGATGTTGATCTTATAGAAGCGCGCCAGCTTGCGCAACGTCGCCACCGACCCGCTCATGTGGCCACGTTCGAGCGAACTCAGGAATCCCACCGAGATGCCGCAGGCCCGCGCCACCCGCGCCAGTGAAACATTTCTTCGCAGCCGAAGCCCTCTCAATTGCCGGCCCACCCGCTCCGCCGGAGTTGCCTGCGCCAAGGGATCCGCTACCCTAGCCCGCCGTCCCTGCCCTGCGAGCAAATGGAGAATCGCCGGCGCATTCATCCCACGAACGCGGCGTAGAAAGCGCGCCCGGCGGAGGAGCCTGACGTCTGCCAGTGTGTACTGCCGATACCCGCTCGCGGTCCGGTGGGGTCCCACCAGGCCGAGGCTCTCCCACGAGCGTAGCGCCGAACGAGACACCCCCACCAGGCGAGCGACGTCGCCGATCCTGAGGCAGCGTGCGCCCGGTTTCGGATCTGGCACAGCGTTTCCCCTTGACAAGCCCCCATCCTTACTCTAGGCTTGCCGGATTATAGTAGGGTTGAGTTTGGCGTGCAAGCGGGTTGAGACGGCGGTGGGGAGGTCTCGATGAGTCGAAGGCGGTTGGTGGACTTCGTGTGCATTCTGGCGGCGCTCATCTGGGCGGGCACGGCCAGCGCCCAAACCACGGGAACCCTGCGCGGCACCGTGCAGGATCCCACCGGGGCGGTTGTTCCGGGCGCCACCGTCACGGCCACCTTACAGGAGACCCAGGTTACGCGGTCCGCCACCACAGACGCTTCGGGGAATTATGAGTTTCCCTCGGTGACTGTCGGTCATTACACCGTTTCCGTGGAGGCGCCCGGCTTCAAGAGTTCGGTAAGCACGGGCCTTGAGGTGACCCTGGGCCATGTGATCGTGGCCAACATCCGGCTCGAGTTGGGCACGGTGACGCAGACGGTGACCGCCACGGCGGAGGCTCCGCTAGTGGAGACCGCCAGCACGCAGGTGGGCGCCGTGATGGACTCCCGCGCCGTCAGCCAGCTTCCGCTCAACGCCCGCGACACCTACCAGCTTTTACAGTTGCAGCCCGGCGTGCAATCGACGAGCGGAACGGACCTCTTTTATGGCAGCGACCAGACGGGCTCGGTCTCGGTGAATGGCGGACGCGGCCGCTCCAACAATTTCACCGTGAACGGCGGCGATGCCAACGACCAGTTCGCGAACCTGCCCGGAGTTCAACCCTCGCCGGACACCATTGAGGAATTCCGCGTCCTCACCAACACCTTCGACGCCGAGTTCGGGCGCAACTCGGGGTCGGTGGTGAACGTGGTCACCAAGTCCGGCACCGACAACCTCCACGGCGACGTTTACGAGTTTTTCCGCAACCGGGTGTTGAACGCTCGCGGGTTTTTCGACACCGCCAAGCCGGATTTCAAGCAAAACCAGTTTGGCGGAACGCTGGGAGGTCCGATCAAAAAGGACAAGACGTTCTTCTTCGCCTCGTACGAGGGCCGCCGGATTCGCCAAGGGACTCCGTCGGAGGTCGTTCCCGTCCCAAGCCTCGCTGAGCGCAGCGGCGATTTCTCCGCCGGTTCGCCGTTCTCCGGGACCTTGACCACCGACACCGTGGCTGGCGTACTCAACAATCAGGACCCTAATAACCCGCGCCCCGAATGCGCGGCGGCGATTGCGGCCGAAGGTGGAGCCGGGCCCGCGGCTGGCGTGGACTTCGCCTCCATCTTCCCCAACAACCAGGTTCCCACGGCGTGCTTTGACCCCACCGCGTACAGCCTGATGAATCAGTACGTCCCCATGCCCAACCTTCCCGACAACCAGTTCCAGAGTGTCCCGACACGGGCTGAGTACGACGATCAGCTTACCGGGAGGATCGATTACAACGTCAACGAGCGCCACCAGCTCAGCGGCTACTACTACTTCACCGACCAGTTCTATACACAGCCGTTTTCGTTCTTCCAGGCTGCCGGCGCCACGGTGCCCGGGTTCGGCGGCCTCTATAACAACCGCTATCAGCAGTTTGAGCTGACCCACACGTGGAGCGTCAGCTCGACCGCGGTAAACGAATTTCGCGCCTCCTATTTCCGCGAGGCGCAGAGTACTTTCAACCACCCCCAGCACACGAACCTGCTGGCGGATTCCTGCGGCTCGGCGGTGCCTGCGGCCAACTGCTTCACCGGCACCACGACACTCGCCAACGGGGCCAGCGTCCCGATCGGGATTACCCCGGGGCTGGGGTCGGGACACGAAGGCGTTCCGTTCATCACCGTCTCGGGCGGATTCGCCATTGGGAATAACTTTGAGGGCGAGCTGCCGCAAATCGGAAACACGTTTCAATTCGCGGACAATTACAGCAAGGTGATCGGCCAGCACAGCCTGAAATTCGGCGCCGACGTGCGGCGGCAGCGCTTCGACCAGATGCTCTATTTCGAGGTGAATGGCGATTACTCCTACTACGGCGGAGGACCGAACGACGTCGGGTATGACAACCTGGACCCCAACTACCTGCTCGGCCTACCCGACAGCTACGGCCAGGGAGCTGCGCAGTCTGAGAACGTGCGCAGCACGGCCCTTTATCTCTACGCCCAGGACAGTTACAAAATCCGCCCCGCGTTGACGCTCAACTACGGCCTGCGTTGGGAACTCAACACCCCGATCGCCGATGTCGGCCAGCGCGTCCAGACCTTCCGCCCCGGCCAGGCCACCCAGGTATTTCCGTGCACGCTTTCGGCGCAAAATAGCCTGGGGCTCCCCGCTGGAACGCCCTGCGGCCCGGGCACAGACGCGCAATCGGTGTTTCCACTCGGACTGTTGGTCCCCGGCGATCAGGGTGTTCCCAACGGGCTCACCCAGACGTATTACCGCTCCTTCGCGCCCCGCATCGGCCTGGCTTGGAGCCCGGATTCGTCGGTTGGCTGGCTGGCCAGGCTCACCGGCGGCCCGGGCAAAACCAGTATCCGAACCGGTTGGGGTATGTTCTACAACCCCGTCGAGCAGCTCGTCCTTGAGCAGTTCAGCGCCGAGCCGCCTTTCGGGGGCAGCAACCTCCTCTCCGAGACCCTGTTCAATACCCCGTTCGAAGACCAGTTCGGCGGCGTGCATCCCAACCCGTTCAACGGCGTCCTCAATCCCGCGAGGGGCCACGCGGTGGACTGGTCTTTGTTTCGTCCCATTCTGCTCTACGGCGAGCTCCAGCCGAATCTGCGCACGCAGTACGCCGAGCAATACAACTTGACGATCGAGCGCCAACTCAGCGGTGATATGCTGTTCACGGTTGCCTACGTGGGATCCCAGGGCCACCGCCTGCTGGCCTCCCACGACCTCAACTACGGCAACGCGCAGACCTGCCTCGATCTGCAGAACATCTCGGACCTCACAGGCGACAGCAGCTTGGCCTGCGGCCCCTTCTACGCCGACAGCCCCTTTTACATCGCGCCCAACGAGATTCCCGCCGGCGTTACTCTGCACCTGCCCTACGGGCCCACGCCCTCCGTGACGGGGCCGAACTCCCAGGCGATCACCCTCGTCGGCTTGCGGCCGTATTCTTCGCCCTACTGCAACCCGGTGGGCGGCGCCGGCTGTCCGGCGGACGGCGTGCCGGTGTTCGGCAGCGTCTTCGCGCAGGACACCATTGCGAACTCCGTTTACAATTCACTGCAACTGTCGTTTGAAAAGCGCTTCTCGCACGGCCTCCAGTTCCTGGGCGCGTACACCTGGAGCAAGTCGCTGGACGACGCTTCCAGCTTTGAGAACCTTCTCAATCCGCTCGACTTCAACGCCAGCCGGGCGCTCTCGCTCTTCAACGCGCCGCAGCGCTTCGTGTTCAGCTACTACTGGGAGCTTCCGGTGCGGAAGTACGAAGGATTTACGGGCAAGCTGCTCGACGGCTGGGGCACGTCCGGCATTATCACCCTGCAAAGCGGTTTCCCGATCCGGATTACATCCTCCGACGATCTTGAACTCCAGAACAGCTTCGACTTCGAGGCCCCCGGCGAACCGGATCGTGTAGGCCCGCTGAGCACCCAAAACCCGCGCCTTGCGGGTTGCGCGTACGGCACGGGCCCATCGGCGGGCGCGGGCGCGCCGTCCTGCTCGCCGGTGCCAAACCTGTATTTCGATCCGAACGCCTTCGCACCCCAGGCGCTCGGCACCATTGGCAGCGCGCCGCGCTCCGTTTGCTGCGGCCCGGGAATCAATGAATTTGACTTCGCGCTCCTGAAAAGCACAGCCGTCAGCGAAAACAAGCAACTTCAATTCCGGGCCGAGTTTTTCAACGTCTTCAACCACGCGAATTTTCTCTCTCCGGATGGCAACATCACTGACGGCTCAACGTTCGGAGAGATTCTGAGCGCCCGCGATCCGCGGCTGGTTCAGTTCGCGCTGAAGTTCATTTTCTGAGGACGCCGCTCGATTCGGGCTCGGCGGGAAGTGGCGGCATGGGAGTCAGGCGAGGGCGCCCCCGGCGGAGCATGTTTTTTTGCTTGACTTTTCTCTACAAGATATGTTAGTAACTACTCATGGTAGCGCTAACCCTCTTTCGCAGCACGCCCCCGGCGGCCCCAGCGACAGCCAACGGGCACGGAAATTTGGCTCCTTTCGTTCGTCGCACCCGCGAACGCTGAAAACGCCAAAATATCGTGAAATGAAGGAAGGTCCCACGATGTTGTTGATAACAAAGGACCGGTCCTACTATCCCACGATGTTGATGAAAACAAAGGAGATAAAGGAAAGTCCTTCGCTATCTTATTGAAAACAAAGGGTCGATGCGACTGAGGGATAGCCGCATATTCTGCGACTTCCGGCACGTTTCGGCACCCCTCCGGAAGCGAGCTTTCCCCTCCTCCGGAAGCGATAGCCGTTCGATGGCAAGAATCCCGGCACAACGGTGGCTGACGGCGCGTTCGGCGGATTCTGACGGCCGGTCCGCCATCCGCTAAGTACCCGGCGCCGCCCAAGAGACCAATATGCACGAAGCCTTACGCAAGGAAATCGAAAGCTTTGAGAAGCGCACGCCGCGCTCCCGCGAGGCTCATATCCGCGCCGAGCGCACCCTGCCGCTGGGCGTGGGCTCGAACTTCCGCATCTACGACCCCTATCCCATCTTCGTGCGCGACGGCCAGGGTGTTCGCATTCACGACCTCGATGGGAACGAATACCTCGACTTCAATCTCTGCTTCGGCGCCCTCATGGCCGGACACTGCAATCCCGTCGTGATGCGCGCGGTTGAGGAGAGATTGCGGACCGGCACCATGTTCGGCATGCCGCACGAGCTGGAGGCGGAGCTCGCTGAGGAGATCGTGGCGCGCTTTCCGGTGGACCAGGTGCGCTTCGGATCGAGCGGCACGGAGGCGACCATGCACGCCATCCGGCTGGCGCGCGGCTACACCGGCCGCGACCGCATCGTGAAAGCGGAGGGCGGCTACCACGGCGTGCACGACTCCGTGATGGTGAGCGTGAAGCCGAAAGCGCACCAGTTCGGCGGTCCGGAAAACCCCACGGCCGTGCCCGCGGGCGCCGGAGTGCCGGCCGGAACCGTGCAGAATACGTTGGTGGCCCCGTTTAACAACCTCGCCGCTGCCGAACGCTTGTTTGCCCGGCATCCCGACGAAATTGCGGCGGTCATCGTCGAGCCCATCATGATGAACGTCGGCATCTGCATGCCCGAGGACGGCTACCTGCAAGGCTTGCGCGACCTCACTGCGCGCTACGGCGCGTTGTTGATTTTCGACGAAGTGAAAACAGGCGCCAAGCTCGCCCGAGGCGGCGCGTGCGAGTACTTTGGCTTGAAGCCCGACATCGTCTGCCTGGCGAAGTCGATCGGCGGAGGCTTCCCCCTGGCCGCCTACGCCGCGCGCCGCGAAGTGATGGATGTGATCGCTCAGCACAAGGTGTTTCACGCCGGCACCTACAACACCAACCCGGTGGTGATGGCGGCCGGGATCGCCGTCTTCCGCGAGGTGCTCACGCCCGCGGCCTACGAGCATATCAACCGTATGAACCGCCGCCTGGTGGACGGGCACAACCGGATCATCAAACAAGTGGGCCTCGAGGCCTACTGCATCGGCTGCGGCGCCAACGGCGCCGTGATGCTTTACGCGAAGCCCGTCCGCAATTACCGCGATTGGCTCGCTATCGATATCGACTTGTGGCGGCACTATTGGTTCGGCATGGTCAATCGCGGTGTGCTCTGCCAGGGCCACTGGTGGGACGAACAGTGGACCATCTCCGTGCAGCATACCGGGGCGGAAATCGACCGGCACATCGAGGCCTTCGCCGAGATTGCACCGGCGCTGGCGCAGGCTCAACGCGGGGCGGCCACCGCCGGAACCGCTCCATGAGCGACACGCGCCATCCGTCGAGCTGAGGTCTGAAACCCGATGGCCGGCGGGGCGCCATGAAAGAGGCTAATCCACAATCTTCAAGCGTCCATCATCAATCCCCGCACCTCGTGCGCGCCCTGGGCCGCCGCGATCTGGTGTTGCTTTTCGTCGTTGCGGTATTCAACCTGAACGTTGTTCCAAGCATCGCGGCCAATGGCGGAGTGACGGTCTGGCTGTGGCTCATTTCGGTTCTGTTGTTTTTCCTGCCCCAGGGGGTGGCGGTGATCGAGCTGGCCCAGCGGTATCCCGGCGAGGGCGGAGTCTATTTGTGGGCGAAGGAAGTCTTCGGCGATTTCCACGGATTCCTCTCCGGCTGGTGCTACTGGACGAACAACATGATGTACGTGCCCACCGTCATGCTGTACTTCGTGGGCGTTTCGGTGTTCGCTTTGGGGCCCGGCCACGCCGCTCTTGCCGACAACAAGACCTTCGCCGTCACCGCCTCGCTGCTGTTGCTGGCGCTGCTGGTGGGGCTCAACATCCTGGGATTGGGCGTGGGCAAGTGGATCAACAACGTGGGCAGCATCGGCACCACCATCGCCGCCGCAGTGCTGATCGGCTTGGGCGTCGTCGCCTGGATGCGCTATGGGACGAGCCTGACCGCGGGCGACTTTCACAGGTTCGCGAATCCGCGCTCCACGCTGAATTCCTTCGGTGTGATCTGCTTCGGGCTCGTCGGCCTGGAGCTCGCATCCGTCATGGGCGATGAAATCAAGGAGCCGCAACGGACGCTTCCCGGGGCCGTGGCGTGGGGTGGCGTGGTTTCGGGGACCTTGTACATCCTGGCGACGCTCACCCTGCTGATTGCAGTGGACCGGAAGAGCATCAATGTGCTGGAAGGAATCATGCAGGCCGTGGGCCACCTGGCGGGCAAAGTGGGGGTGGGCTGGTTGGTGCCCCCTTTCGCGGTGCTGCTCAGCCTGTCGATTGCCGGCATCGGTTCGGCGTGGGTGGCGGGCTCCGCCCGGATTCCCTTTGTGGCGGGTCTCGACTCCCGCCTGCCGGCGTGGCTTGGGAAGGTACATCCGCGCTACCACACTCCCTACGCGGCTCTCGCAGTACAATTCCTTATCTCCACGATTTTGGTTCTCATCAGTTTCCTCGGCTCCGGTGTTCAGGAAACGTTTCAAAGATTGTTGTCGCTGGCAGTCGTCCTCCAGTTGGTGCCGTTTCTTTACATGTTCGCCGCACTCCTCAAGATCGCCCTCGGTCCCTCATCGGGCAGGGGGCGTTACAGCACGCGCGTTCTGGTATTGGCCGGAGCGAGCGGTTTGCTGATGACGGCCCTCGGAACTGTGTTCGCCTTCCTGCCGGCGCAACAGATCACATCGCTCATTTCCTACGAAACCTGGATGGCCGGCGGCACGGCTGGTTTTATCGGCCTGGCGGTTTTCTTCTTTTACGTGTACGGCCGCCGAAAGGCGCTGCAACCTGCGGGGGAGAGGCCCGTGACTTCCGCGTGAGGAGAGACCGTGATGAAGCGCTATCGGATGTATGTGGGCGGCGAATGGGTGCAGGCGGCGGGGGGCGGTTACTTTCCCGTGTTCGATCCTTCCACCGAAGAGATCCTGGCCGAAGTGCCGGAGGCCTCGGCGGCCGACGTTGACCGCGCCGTTCGGGCAGCGCGGGCCGCGTTCGATTCCGGCCCGTGGCCGGCGACCACCGCCCAGGAGCGCGGCCGGATTCTCTTCCGCCTCGCCGAGCGGGTGCGCAAGGACTCCGCGATGTTGGCGGAGCTCGAGTCGCGCAATAGCGGCAAGCCGATCGTTGAGGCTGAATTCGACATCAACGACGCCGCGACCTGCTTTGAGTATTACGGCGGCCTTGCCACCAAGGTGCAGGGCGTGGTCAATCCCGTGCCCGACAACGCGCTCAGCCTGACACTCAAGGAACCGGTGGGTGTGGCCGGGCAGATCATTCCGTGGAACTACCCGCTCCTGATGGCTGCCTGGAAGCTCGCGCCCGCCCTGGCAGCGGGATGCACGTGCGTCCTCAAGCCGGCCGAGCAGACGCCGCTGACCGCGCTCGAATTGGCCGGCTGGCTCGCCGAGGCGGGGCTGCCGCCCGGCGTGGTCAACATTATTACCGGCTTTGGCGAAGCCGCGGGCGCGCCGCTGGTGCAACACCCCGACGTGCAGAAGATCGCCTTCACGGGCAGCGCGGCGGTGGGCAAACAGATTGTCAAGATGGCCGCCGACACCGTGAAGCGCGTCACGCTCGAACTGGGCGGGAAGAGCCCGAACATCTTCTTTGCCGACTCGGACTTTGAAGCGGCGGTTGACGGCGCCCTCTTCGGCGTGTTCATCAACCAGGGCGAGGTGTGCTCGGCGGGCAGCCGCATCCTGGTGGAGCGGCCCATCTACTCGAAGTTTGTGGAAGCGATGACGGAGAAGGCGAAGCGCATCCGGCTGGGCCCGCCGCTCGAGCGCGAAACAAAGATGGGGCCGCTCGTCAGCAAAGAGCAATACGACCGCGTACGCGCCTACCAGGAAGTGGGCAAGGGTGAGGCCAAGCTTGCCATCGGGGGCGGCCGTCCGGCCGGGCTCGCCCGGGGCCATTATCTGGAGCCCACCATTTTTTACGACGCTTCCAACAGCGCCCGTATCGCGCGCGAGGAGATCTTCGGCCCCGTCGCCACCGTGATTCCGTTCGCTGACGAAGCCGACGCCATCCGCATTGCCAACGATTCCCCTTACGGACTGGCCGCCGCCGTCTGGTCGCGCGATATTTTCCGTGCCTTTCGCGTGGTGAAGGCCCTGCGCGCCGGCGTCGTTTGGGTCAACCACATGCAGCCCACTTACGTTGAAGCGCCCTGGGGTGGCTACAAACAGTCCGGTTTCGGGCGCGAGCTCGGCCCGTGGGGCATCGAGGAATACCTTGAAACCAAGCAGGTGCACATCAACCTGAGCGAGCAGCCGATCGCATGGTATTGAAGGATCGACTCATTGATTCATCGACCGAATACTCGCCGGTTTGATTCGGCACTTGAGCAGCAGAGGTCGCCGGTATGGGAACCATTAACCTGAGAACTCCGATTCCGGGACCGATCTCGCAGCGCCTCATGGGCCGCCGCAACGAGGCTGTCGCGCGTGGCGTTTCCAGCGCCACGCCTGTCTTCGTGGCCTCAGCCGAAGGCGCGGTCATCGAAGATGTCGATGGCAATCGCTTTATCGATTTTGCCGGGGGCATCGGCTGCCTCAACGCCGGGCATCGCGCGCCGGGTGTGCTGTCGGCCATTCGCGCCCAGCTTGATCGCTACTTGCACGTTTGTTTCAGCGTGACGCCCTACGAAGGCTACGTCCGCCTCGCGGAGAGACTCAACCGGCTCACCCCCGGAACCTTTCCCAAGAAAACGTTTCTCACGAACAGCGGAGCCGAGGCGGTTGAGAACGCAGTTAAATTCGCTCGCGCCTACACCGGCCGGCAATCGATTATCTGCTTCGAAGACGCCTTCCACGGCCGCACGCTGCTCACCATGTCGCTCACCAGCAAAACGCACCCGTATAAGGCCGGGTTTGGCCCCTTCGCGGCCGAGATCTACCGCATACCCTACGCCTACTGTTACCGCTGCGCCTATTCCCTGACCTATCCCACGTGCGGAGTGTTCTGCGCGCATCATCTCGAAGACACCTTCCGCCGCATGGTGGCCGCGGAATCCGTGGCCGCGGTGATAATGGAGCCGGTGCTCGGCGAGGGCGGCTTCGTGGCTCCGCCTCCTGAGTTTTTCCCCGTGCTCGCCGAGATTTGCCGGCGCCACGGCATCGTCTTCATCGCTGACGAGATTCAGACAGGATTCGGGCGCACGGGCGCGCTGTTTGCCTCCGAACGCTACGGCATCGAACCCGATTTGATGGTGACCGCGAAATCGCTCGGCGGCGGTTTGCCCATCGCCGCGGTCACGGGCCGCGCCGAGATCATGGACGCGCCCGGCCCGGGCTCGGTGGGCGGAACCTTTGGCGGCAATCCTCTGGCCTGCGAATCAGCGCTCGCTGTCCTCGATTTGTTTGAGGCCGGATCCGGCGGGGCAAGTCTCACCGCCCGCGCCGAGCAGCTCGGCGACCGCTTCGTCGAGCGCGCTCGTGCCTGGCAGCAGCGCCTGCCGCTCATTGGCGACGTGCGCGGCCTCGGCGCCATGCGGGCTTTGGAGTTGGTCAGGTCGCGGGAGACTCGCGAACCTGCGGATGAAGAGACTAGGGCGGTGGTGCGCCACTGCTATGAGCGCGGCCTCATCATCCTTTCAACAGGCACCTACGGCAACGTTATCCGGCTGCTGGTGCCCCTCGTGATTACGGATGAGCAGTTTGAGGAGGGGCTTGATGTACTCGAGGCGGCGCTCGAGGCGACAGTAGACAGCAGGCGGTAGACAGAAGACGGGGATAGCAGTCTATCGTCTACTAAACTCGTGCACCGTATCCACCAATGCGACCACGTTCTCATAAGGCGTCTCGGGCAGGATACCGTGGCCCAGATTGAAGATATGGCCGGGCCGGCCTGCCGCCTGTTGAAGAACGCGCTCGACCCGCGAGCGGATCGCGGCCGGAGTTGCAAAGAGAACGCTGGGATCGAGATTCCCTTGCACGCCGACATCGAAGCCGAGACGTTTCCAGGCCTCATCGAGCTCCACATGAAAGTCGAGGCCGATCACGCTCCCCCCGGCTTCGCGCATGAGCTCCAAAAGTGTGCCGGCGCCTGTCCCGAAGTGGATCACGGGAAAACCGCGGGGCAGGGCCGCAAACAGCGCCCGGCTCCAGGGCAGCACGAATTCGCGGTAGTCCGCGGGACCGAGACAGCCCACCCAGGTATCGAAAATCTGTGCCGCCTGCACGCCGGCGTCGATCTGGCGGCAGACGTAGGCGGCCAGGTTCCGCACCAGATGCTCCATCAGGGCGCTCCAGGCTCCGGGATCGCGGTACATGAACGCCTTGGTGTGGGTGTAGCTGCGGGAACCGCCGCCCTCGATGAGGTACGAAGCCAGGGTAAACGGCGCGGCGGCGAAGCCGATGAGGGGCAGCGCCGGCCGGAGCGCCGCCCGCGTCCGGCGAATCGCCTCGAAGACGTAACCGAGCGCGCCGGGCTCGACCTCGCGCAAGCGGTCAACGTCCGAGGCGGCGCGGATCGGGGGACGCACCTGCGGCCCTTCGCCCCTCTCGTACTCCAGCTCGAATCCGAGCGGCTCCACGATGAGCAACAGATCTGCGAAGAGGATGGCCGCATCCACGCCCAGCTTTTCGGCGGCGCTCACCGTGACCTCGGCCACCAGATCGGGGCTTTTGCAAAGATCGAGAAACGGCACCCGCGCGCGCAGCTCGCGATACTCCTTCATGTAGCGCCCGGCCTGGCGCATCAGCCACACCGGCGTGGCGTCCACAGGCTCGCGGCGGCAGGCCTTCATGAAGCGGGACGACTGCCACGGCGCGGCTGTCGCGCCGGGTTTCGCCTCGCCAGGCGGTCGAGCCCGCGCCTTTCTGCCCGCAACCGTCATCGCGCTACCACCTCTTCGGCGGCCGCCGGCTCAAGATATTTCAGCGCCTCGCGCGCCGCGGCTTCTCCCGTGCGAATCACGTCGGGGACGCCGATTCCCGAAAAGGCGTTTCCAGCCAGAAACAAGCCCGGATGCCCGCGCAGGCGCTCCGCGATGGCCTGTACTCGCTCAGCGTGGCCTACCACGTATTGGGCCATGGCACGCGGCCAGCGATGTACGCGCGAAAACAGCGGCTCCTCGCGAAGCCCGAGAATGGACCCGAGTTCTTCCCGCACCGTCCTTACAATTTCCTCGTCGCCGGCGTCGAGGATTTCAGGATCGCGTGAGCCGCCCAGAAAGCAACGCAGCAGTGCGCGCTCGATGGGCGCGCGATGATTGAACTTCGTGTGCACGAAGGTGCAGGCGAGCAGCCTGCGCCGCGCGGCACGCGGCACCAGAAATCCAAAGCCGCGCGGCAGGCGGCGCCGCACGTGCCCGCCGTAACCGAGCGCCACCGTGAGGGCCGAGTTATAAGGGATGTGCGCGAGTTCCTCGGCGAGTTCGCCGTCGAGCCTGTCCAGCAGCGCGGAGCCCGCCCAAGCCGGCAGCGCAATGATTACGCTGTCCGCCTCGTAACTCGAGCCGTCGGCGCAGAAAATTCGATAGCGGCGATTCCCGGCCTCGGAGGCCAGGGCGGCCTCGATCCTGACCACGCGCCGCCGAAGTTGCACGCGCTCGCCTTCGATCCTGGAGGCCAGGGCTTCGGCCAGGCTTCCCAGGCCATCGCGCAGGGTCATGAAGATTGGCGGAGCGCCGGCAGCGCCCATGCGCGCCCTGGCGGCCAGCGCCGCTCGCACCAGGCTCCCGTGCTTCTGCTCCATGGCTCGAAATCGGGCGAACACCGAGCGCACGCTGAGCCCTGCCGCGTCGCCGCCGTACACGCCCGCCAGCAGGGGCTCCGCGATGTTCTCTAGCACGCCGGCACCGAAATGGCGGCGGATGAAACTAGCCACAGACTCGTCGCCGGCCGGGACCGGCCCGCCGGGCGCGCGGCCCGTGAGCCACTCCTGCGCGATCGTGAGCTTGCCGGAGATCGGAACCAAAGGCGTGGTCGCCGCCGGCCAGATTCGGGTGGGAACCATCAGCAGGAACCCGTCGGGCAGCGGCTCCAATCGCCCGCGATGGAGAATGTAAGTGCGCCGGACGGCGTCGTTCGAGCCGAGCAGAGCGTCGCCCAAGCCGAGTTCGCGCGCCAGGGCGGCGGCTTCGGGCTTCTCGCTCAGAAAGCTGTCCGGCCCGGCCTCAACCACGCAGCCGTCAATGTGCTCGGTGCGGACCACGCCGCCGAGGCGGTCGCCGGCCTCAAGCAAGCACTCGTCCAGGGCGGCGCCTGCGCGGCGCGCTTCGCCCAGCCGGTAGGCTGCCGCAAGGCCCGCCATGCCGCCACCGACCACGATGATCCGGCGAGTCTGATTCTCAGGCATAGTCGGTGCGGCCCTGACCCCAGCGAAGATCCGGCGATCTCATTGTAGATTGCCGATTGAAAAGCGCCCATGAGAACTGGACGATAATCATTCGGCGCGATCGTCAATCATCAATCGGCAATTCACGAGGTCCGCGAGAGCTTCGATGAAGAGCGGGCTGTCGTTGAGCGACTCAGGGCGCGAAATCGTAACTCCCTTATCTTGTGCGTAGCGCCGGAAGGCGATGTCGATGTCGTACAGGATTTCCACGTGATCGCAGACGAAGCCGACCGGAGCTATCAGCAGGTGGCGATGGCCGAGGGCGGCCAGCCGGTCAATCTCCGATTCTACGGTGGGTCCGATCCACGGTTCCGGCGTCATGCCCTGGCTCTGGAAGGCGACGCTCCAGCGCCCGGCTTCGATGCCGGTTGCCTCCGCCACCCGTCGCGCCGTTTCGCGCACCTGCTGCTCATAATGATCCCCTTCACGGATCGTGCGCTCGGGAACGCTGTGCGCAGTGAAGATCACGGGCACGGGTCCGGCGGCTTCGGCGCGAACCAGGCCGAGCGCAGTGACGAGCCGCGCGCTAAAAGCCGCGATGAGGCCGGGATGGTCGTGCCAGCTCTCAATAAAGTCGACGCTCACCCCGGGCGCGAGCTTCTGGCGCGCTTCGTCCAGCGCCTGACGATACTGGCCCACGCTGGTGCGCGAATTCTGCGGGGCGAGACATACGGCCGTAAGGCGCTCGATTCCGTCGGCGACCGCCTGCCGCACTGCCGCCGCAATGTATGGCTGCCAATTGCGCATGCCGACGTAGACGGGCCGCTCGAAGCGCGCCCGAAGCGCCTCAGCTTGCCGTTCAGTGAGCCGCGTAAGCGGCGAGGCTTCGCCCTGCGGACCGCCGGACTGGCCGCTGATCGCGCGGTAGCGTCCGATAATCTCCTCCACGGCCTGCGGCGGTAGCGGTCGGCCGTTCCGCAGACTGAGCAGGAAGGCGGGCACGTCTTCGAGCCGATCGGGCGCGCCGTGGGCAAGCAGCAGCACGCCCCGGCGCTCGCTTTGAGGGGCTGAATCAGGCATCTTAAAAACTATAGCATCGCGCGTAGAGCGAGGCGGAGGCGACGGCTGAGCCTTGCAGGCTTACTGCACGTGGCGCCGTTAGCGGACCACGTGGCCCTCCGGCTCGGTCGCGCGCCGCGGCAAGTGGTAACCGAGCGCGCCGAAACTGAAACCCGCCTCTTCAAGATGGCGCCCGAGCGGATGCACAGAAGCCGCGAGGCCGTTGATCTTGGTAATTAACACGCCGCGACGATGATCTCGCTCACGGCCCCGTTCCCGATCCTGCGCCGCCAGGCTGTGCTCACGCTGCGCGCGGAGGCGGAGCGCACCCGCCAGGGCGCGCGCCAGATGCGAGCGGCCGGGCTCGGCCTCCGGCAGGAAGACGTGGATCTCCGGATTGCCGCTGCGCACGTAGGCGGCAAGCTGCCCGTTCACCACGATCACACTCGCGCCTGCAGTGCGCGCGAGCGCGGCAGCGCTCTCAGGCCACTTCAAAAGAGCGCCCCAGGGATTGGCGGGATCGGTGGCGGCGAGTTCCACCGCTTCGGGACTCTCGGGTTCGACGGCGAGTGAGCGCAGCAACTCTAGGGCCGCCGGCTCGGCGAACTGGGTGGCGCCGAGTCCGGCCACAAACATGCCTCGGCGGATGCGGGCGCTCTCCTCCATGGCCTTCAGCACGGGATAAACGGCACTGAACCCGCCCACGACACTCTCGGCTGCCGGTGCTTCGCGCACCACCACACCGTAGCGGCGCAGGAGCGCGCGGGCAAGAGCATTGGCGCGATCGGTGGGCGAAGGCGGCGCCGCTGCCGAGGTGCGGTGAGTCTCAACCAGACTCCAACGCCCCTGGGCTCGTGCCGGAATTGCAGACCCCGAGCTCGCCGCCCGGCGCGACCTGAATTGGGCGGGCGGCGGGCGGCGCCTGCGCCTTCCCCGGTCGAGATATCCGCGCAGAGCGCTGAGAGCGTCGTTGGTGACCACCCCGACCCACACCAAATCCCACAAAGCGTCGATCGTTTCGCCGGGGTAGCCGCCACCCACGGCTTGATGAATGGCGGGAAAGAACGAGGCGCCACGCCGGCGAAGAAACTCGGCAACAAGCCTGACCCGAGGTTCGTTATCCGCTGCCAGTTGCCCGCCGCCCTGAGCCCCGAACGCCGCGGCTCGTACCCCGGGTTCGGAATCCCGCATCCCGTCTCCTGGTGGGCGCAGCAGAGCGAAATGGTCGGCAAGATACAGCGCCAGGCGCCCGTCGCGGTCGCCGAGCGCCTCGACACCGCACCACACGATTTCACCCGCCGCAAGCAGACTGTCGAGGTCGTCCCAGCGATATCCTTTCACCCGTGCCGGCAGAATCTCCGCTTCCAGAGCGGACGCCACCAGCGGCGCGCCCTCCAGGCTCTCCACCGCATCAAGCAGGGCATCGAGACCGGCGCGGGGCGACACCACTCCCTGCCAGTGAGTCAACAGGCGCGCGAACGTGCACGGCTCGACGGGCTCGATCTGGCGGCGCAGTATCGCGAGCGAGCGGCTGCGAATGCGCCGGAGTACCTCTGCGTCACACCACTCATGAGCGCTGCCCCTGGGGCCGCCGGGACGGAAGGCGCCCTCCATAAGCCGCCCGCGGGTCACCCAGCGCTTCAAGGCTGCGTCAACGGCGCCAGGCCTTACACCGAAGCGGCGGGCAGCCTCTTCGGTTGTGAAGGGACCGTGAGTGCGCGCGTGGCGTCCGAGTAAGTCTTCGAGGGGATCGATTCCTCCGGCGCCCAGCGCAGCCGACGGTTCGAGAAAGGCCTCCGGCAGACCGGCGGGCAGCGGCACAGCTGCCGCATCGCGAAACCGGGCGGCGTCCTCGGCGGCGATGTAGCGCACCTCGCCCGCCAGTGGAGCAGTGAACGCGCGGTGCGATCGAACCAGAACCCCAATCCACTCCGCCACGTCCGGGCCCGATGACCGCGCCTCGATCTCCGCCTCGGAAAGATCGCCCAGGGCAAGCAGCAAATCGTGCACGCCGTCGGCCGACCGGGCACGCCGGTGTTCGTCGAGGCACTGGAGCTCACGCTCCACCTCTTCGACAGCGGCGGGATCGAGCAGTTCGCGAAGGTCGAGATCGCCGAGCAGCTCGCGCAGGCGGCTCTGGTCAATCGCGAGCGCCTGGGCGCGGCGCTCGGCGAGCGGGGCGTCGCCGTCATAGATAAAATTGGCGACGTAGCCGAACATCAGTGAGGCCGCAAACGGCGAAGGCGTCTCCGTCTGCACCGAAACCACTCGCAGCGAGCCCTGACGAATTCGATTGAGCGTGGCCACCAAGCCCGCCATGTCGAAGACGTCCCGCAGGCACTCGCGGTATGCCTCGAGCAAAAGCGGGAACGACGGATAACGCGAGGCCACGGCCAGCAGGTCTGCCGCGCGCTTGCGCTGCTGCCAGAGGGGCGAGCGTGTGCCGGGCCGCCGCCGGGGCAACAGGAGGGCGCGGGCAGCCGCTTCACGGAAGCGGGCGGCAAACACTGCGGTGCGCCCCAGTTGCTGAGTCACCAGGGGCTCGATTTCGCCGGGCTCAGGAAGCAGCAAAGAGGTGTCGGGCGGCCGATCGGTGTCCGGGAAGCGCACCACGAACCCGTCGTCCGTCCACAACGTCTCCACATCCACTTCCGCGAAGTTGCTGGCCGCCCGTATGCGAGCCGTGGCCGCCATCGACCACGGCGCGTGCAGTCGGCTCCCAAAGGGTGAAAGCAGGCACATTCGCCAGTCGCCCATTTCATCGCGGCAGCGCTCGATGACAACGGTCTCGTCATCCGGAACCTCACCCGCCGTGGCGGAGGCCTGGTCGGCGAGATAACTCAACAGGTTCTCGGCCGCGATTGCATTCAATCGGCACTCGTGGACCAGGCGGCCGACGGCCGCGGCGGGCGGCAGGGCTCGCAGGCCGCGGACGAGCTCGCCGATGGCTAGGCCAAATTCGAGCGGGCGGCCGAAGTGGTCACCATGCCAAAAGGGCATCTTGCCGGGTTCACCCGGCGCGGGCGCAACCAGGACGCGGTCATGGGTGATTTCCTCGATACGCCAGGTGGAGGCGCCCAACACAAAGGTTTCGCCCACCCGGCTCTCAAATACCATCTCCTCGTCGAGCTCGCCCACGCGCGCCGAGCCTTTCTCCGTGCCCGCGCGAAACACGCCGTAAAGGCCGCGATCGGGGATGGTGCCACCGCTGGTCACGGCCAGGCGCTGCGCGCCGGCGCGCGCGGAGAGCGTGTGGGCCACGCGGTCCCAGTTCAGGCGCGGACGCAGCTCGGCAAATTCATCCGAGGGGTAGCGCCCGGCCAGCATGTCGAGCACGCCTTCGAACGTGTCACGGGTGAGCGCGGTGAAGGGCGCAGCGCGGCGTACCAGCGCAAAAAGGCCGTCCACCGGCCAGTCCTCCACCGCCACCATGGCGACAATCTGCTGCGCCAGCACGTCGAGCGGCAGGCGCGGATAGCGGACCGACTCAATGCGGCCGTCGAGCATGGCGCGCGCGGAGGCTGCGCACGCCACCAGGTCCCCGCGATACTTGGGAAAGATAATACCTTCGCTCACCGCGCCGGCCTGGTGGCCGCCGCGACCAATGCGCTGCATGCCGGAGGCGACCGAAGGCGGGGCTTCGATTTCAATCACGAGATCAATCGCACCCATGTCGATCCCGAGTTCGAGCGACGAGGTGGCAACCAAGCCGCGCAACGTTCCGGCCTTGAGCTGCTCTTCCACAACGAACCGCTCTTCGCGCGCGAGCGAGCCGTGGTGCGCCCGCACCAGCGGTTCGCCGGCAAGCTCGTTGAGCGCGCCCGCCAGGCGCTCGGCCAGGCGGCGGCTGTTCACGAACAGAAGCGTGGAACGGTGCGCGCGAACAAGCTCCAGCAAACGCGGATGAATTGCAGACCAGATGGAGCTGCGCGCCGGCCCCGGGGCCTCAGCGCCGCCCGGAATCAGCTCAAGCTGGGCGAAGCGAGCCATGTCTTCCACCGGCACTTCGACGGTGAGGTGCAGGCGCTTGCGTTCTCCAGTATCGATGAGCGTTACGGGGCGGTAGGTGACGGCGCCGGGCTCGTCTTGGGCCGCGCCAGACGGCTGGATTGAAGCAACGGTTTCTGCGCCGCCCATGAACCGCGCCACTTCATCAAGCGGGCGCTGCGTAGCCGAAAGGCCGATGCGCTGCAAGCGCCTTCCGCAGAGATGTTCCAAACGCTCGAGTGAGAGCGCGAGGTGCGCTCCGCGCTTGGTGGGCACGAGGGCGTGAATCTCATCGAGGATGAGCGTGTCGACGGAGCGCAGCACTTCGCGCGCCTTCGAGGTGAGCAGCAAATAGAGCGATTCCGGCGTGGTGATGAGGATGTCGGAGGGCTCGCGGCCGAAGCGAGCGCGCTCGGCTGGGGGCGTATCGCCCGTGCGAATGGCTACCGCGGGCTGGAAGCAGGGCTCGGCGCGGCTGGCGGCGGCGTAAGCAATGCCCTGGAGCGGCCGGCGCAGGTTGCGCTCCACGTCCACGGCCAGGGCCTTGAGAGGCGAGACATAGAGGATGCGGCAGCGGCGGTGTTTTTCGGGCGGACGCTCGAACATCAGCCGCTCCAGGCACCACAGGAAAGCAGCGAGCGTTTTGCCGGTGCCGGTGGGCGCGACGATCAAGGTCGACTCGCCGCGGATGATCGGAGGCCAGCCGAGACGCTGCGGAGCGGTCGGCCCCGGGAACGAAGCGCGAAACCAGTCCTGAACCGCCGGATGAAAAAACGCGAGCGGATCGTCAGTTGAACCTCGTCGGGCAGAGGGGTAGGGGCGCATGGGGCGATCGAATCGAGCTTAACACTCAAAGCATCGAGCGGAGAACCGGGTCCATCGCACCCTCTTGACAACTGAACCGCTCGCCATCAGAATCCTAGCATAGGCGAATAAAAAGCGAAAGCCAGGAAACTTGCCGCGGCTGGGGCAGGCTCAAGGCTCCGTTTTCGCCTGCGTCGTATGCGGAGGAGATCATGAAACCCGCCGCTTTAGTTCGCGCTCAGGTGGAAGCCGCCTTGGGACCCGGCTCCCCTTCTCCTTTCGCGCAGTGTGAGGCTCACCCGCCCGAGTTGGTTGCGACCGGCATCGCCGCAGTGGACGCGCTCACCGGCGGGCTGCCGCGCGCGAGCCTGACGGAGGTCTCAGGGCCGCCTTCGTCGGGGCGCACCGCGCTGGAGCTGGCGCTCGTGGCCTCCCTCACGGTGAAGGGCGAGTCCTGCGCGTTGATCGACGCCGAGGACTCATTCGATCCCGCTTCCGCACTGGCAGCGGGAGTGGCGCTTGAGCGCCTGCTCTGGGTGCGCTGCGGCGGCTTGGAGCAGGCCCTGCACGCTACGGACCTGCTGCTTGGGGCGGGAGGCTTCGGAGCGGTGGTGCTGGATCTCGCCGGCATTCCGGCCCGGCGCGCGCGGCGCGTGCCGCCTAGCTATTGGTTCCGCTTCCGGCGCGCGGTGGAAAACACATCCACGGTGCTGGCGTTGATCGGTGAGGAACCCTGCGCCCAAAGCGCGGCCTCGTTGGTGTTGTACTTGGAGAATGAAGACGTGGGGTGGTCTGTAGTGGATGAAAGTCGAAGGTCAAAGGCCGAAAGTCGAAAGTTGAAACTAAGTCTTTCGAACTCGCCGCCGCATGTCCGCCTGCTGCGCGGGATTCGCTGGCGCGCGGAAGTGCTCCGCAACCGGAACACGCCACCCGAATTATTGAAGATGGAGGGTTGCCGGTTGCCACGTGCATCGAAACTCGAAATTCGAAATTCGAAACTCGTGGCGGCGCACGATGTGCAGAAGAGAACCAGGAACGATGGCGAATCGAATTTCGATTTCCAAATCTCGAGCTTCGAACTTCAAGCTTCAATCAGCAATCTGCCATGAACTTCGCCTGCCTCTACATTCCGGATTTCTCCGTTCAGGCTGTAATGCGCCTGGAGCCGGATCTGCGCGGGCGTGCCGTGGCCATTGTGGAGCCGGAGCCGCCGCCTTCGCGCGTATTCGCTTTGAATGAAGTAGCACGAAAAGCCGGCGTGGAACACGGCGTGAGCCAGGTGGAAACAGCCATGTTCCCGGGCGTGGAAGTGCGGCGGCGATCACCGGCGGCGGAGGCCTCGGCCCACGCGGCGCTGCTCGACCTAGCGCGGTCGTTCTCACCGCGTCTTGAGGATGTGGCGGCGGACACGGTGGCGGTGGACCTCGCCGGGCTCGAAACGCTGCTGGGTCCGGCGGAGAAGATCGCCGGTGACCTTGAAGCACGCGCTCGGGAGTTGGGGCTCAACGCGGATATCGCGCTGGCGCCGAATCCCGACGCCGCGCGCCTGGCCGCCCGAGGTTTTGCGGGGATCACGCTGATCGGCGCAGGCGAAGAGGCGGAACGGCTGGGGCGGCTGCCGGTGGAGGTGCTCGAGCCTTCGCCGGAAATGCGGGAGACGCTCGAGCGTTGGGGAATCCGCACTGTTCGGGCGCTCGCGGCACTTCCGCCCGCTGAGCTTTCCGAGCGGCTGGGACAGGAAGGAATCCGCCTGCGCCGGCTGGCGGGCGGCGGCACTCTGCGAGCGCTGGTCCCCGCCGAAGAACCCCTTCACTTCGAAGAAGCGATGGACCTGGAATACCCCGTCGCTGAGATCGAGCCCCTGGCCTTCATTCTGGGAAGGCTTCTCAACCAGCTCTGCGCCCGGCTGGCTGCGCGCGGCCGCGCGACACAGGAACTGTGGCTGGTGCTGGGGGTAGATGCCTCGGATGTCGAGTCTGGGGAAGTCGAAAGTCAAAAGTCAAAGGTCGAAAGCAATACCGTTTTCAACCTTCAACCTTCAACTTTCAACTTTTTCGGGCCCCGAGTTCCGAACCCCGAGTCCCGAACCTTGCGCCTGCCGGTTCCCGTGCGTGATCCGCGGCTGCTTTTGAAGCTGTGGCTGCTCGATCTCGAAGCGCACCCGCCCTCGGCGCCGGTCTGCAAGCTGGCGATCACGGCCGAGCCCACCCGGCCGCGTGTGGCGCAGAGCGACCTTTTTCTTCCGCACGCGCCCGATCCGCAAAAACTGGAGCTGACGTTGGCCCGGCTCAAGGGCGTGGTGGGCGAAGGCAAGAGCGGATCGCCCGAACTGGTGGATACGCACCGGCCCGATGCGTTCCGCATGCGGAGGTTCACCGAGGTGGGTGACCTGAAAGTCGAAAGTCAAAAGTCGAAAGTCAAGAGTCGAACCTCGCGGCTGATGCTGCGCCTTTTCCGGCCGCCACGGGCAGCGAGGGTCGAGGTGCAGGACGGGCAACCCTTCTGCGTGGAGGTGCGCGGCGTCCAGGGACGGGTGGCCTCCGCGGCCGGGCCCTGGCGCACTTCGGGCGGGTGGTGGACCGGCAGTCCGTGGGAGCACGACGAGTGGGATGTTGAGATTCGGTCCGTCGTCCGTCGTCCGTCGTTCGTGACAGGAGCTGAAGGTCGAAGGTCGAGAGTCGAAGAAGTCCATCTGTACCGCATTTACTGCGACTTGACCGATGGGCGGTGGTTTGTCGAGGGATTGTACGACTGAACTTGCGATGCACCACCGGTCAGCGGAAACGAGCCGCCGGTCAACAGCACCAGCCACTGACTACTAGCCACTGCTGTTTATGTACGTTGAACTTCACGCCCGCTCCGCCTTCAGTTTCCTCGAAGGCGCCTCGCTCCCCGAAGACCTCGCCGCGCGAGCTGCGGAGGTTGGCCTCGGCGCAGTGGCGCTGCTCGACCGCGACGGCGTATACGGAGCGCCGCGCTTCTACGCCGCGGCCCGAAAGACGGGGCTCCGCGCGCACGTGGGCGCCGAAGTCACCTCCGCGGAGGGCTTCCGCTACGCGCTGCTGGCCGCTACGCGCACCGGCTACCAGAACCTCTGCCGCCTGATCACGTGCATGAAAATGCGCGCGCCCAAAGGCGAGGGCGCAGTGACGGAGGAGGACTTGGCCGCGCACGCGGAAGGGTTGATTTGTCTGACAGGAGTTGAAGACGAAAGTTCGGAATTCATCAGTCAAGAGTCGAAGGTCAAAAGTCGACAGTTGAAAGTTGAAAGCTGGAATTCGAGTCTCGAGTTTCGGCTTCACCGGCTCTGCGACATCTTCGGCCGCGGCAACGTTTACGTCGAACTGCAGCGCCATTTTGAACGGCGTGAGGAGGCGCGCAACCAGATCGCGGTCCGGTGGGCGCGCGAACTCAAGCTGCCGCTCGTCGCCACCAACGGCGCCAGCTACGCCACGCCCGCGGAGCGCGAGATCGCGGACGTCTTCACCGCCCTTCGGCACCATCGCACCCTCGAGACCGCCGGCCGCCTGCTCACGCCGAACGCCGAACGTCATCTGAAGCCGCCCGCCGAGATGGCCCGCCTGTTCGCCGATCTGCCCGAAGCCGTGGCGAACACCGTGGAGCTCTCGGCGCGGCTCGAATTCACCCTGCGCGATCTGGGCTACGAGTTTCCCAGCTACCCCGTTCCCGAAGGCGAAACCCAGATCTCTTTCCTGCGCCGCCGCACGGCGGAAGGTGCGCTCGGCCGCTACGGGCCCGAAAACGATCGCGCCACGCGGCAGCTCGAACGCGAGCTGACGCTGATCGAGAAGCTCCGCCTCGAAGGCTATTTCCTGATCGTCTGGGACATCGTGCGCTATTGCCGCGAGCAGGGAATCCTGGTGCAGGGGCGCGGCTCGGCCGCGAACAGCGCGGTGTGCTACGCGCTCGGCATCACGGCGGTCGACCCCGTCGGCATGGATCTGCTCTTCGAGCGCTTCCTCTCCGAAGAACGCGGCGAGTGGCCCGACATCGATCTCGACCTGCCTTCCGGCGAGCAGCGCGAGCGCGCCATTCAGTATGTCTACGCGCGTTACGGCGAGCGCGGCGCGGCCATGACGGCCAACGTGATCACCTATCGCGGCCGCTCGGCGGCGCGGGAGGTGGGCAAGGTGCTCGGCTTCGACGCCGAAACGCTCGGGCGCCTCACCAGCCTGGTGAGCGCCTGGGAATATCGCGACGCCGGCGATACGCTCGAACGGCATTTTCGCGACGCCGGGTTCGATCTCAAACTGCCGCGCATCCGCAAGTTCCTGGAGCTCACGCGGGCGATTCAAGATTTGCCCCGCCACCTCGGCCAGCACTCCGGAGGCCTGGTGATCTGCCGGGGACAGCTTGACGCGGTCGTGCCGCTCGAGCCCGCCACCATGCCCGGCCGCGTGGTGGTGCAATGGGACAAGGAAGATTGCGCCGACCTCGGCATCATCAAGGTGGATCTGCTCGGCCTCGGCATGATGGCGGCGCTGGAAGACTCGCTGCGGCTCATCCGCGACCACTACGGCGAGGCCGTGGACCTGGCGCGCCTGCCCGCGGACGACCCGGCGGTGTACGCGGCTTTGCAGAAGGCCGACACGGTGGGCCTGTTTCAGGTGGAGAGCCGCGCCCAGATGTCGTGCCTGCCGCGCCTGCGCCCCCGGTGTTTCTACGACCTGGTGGTGGAAGTGGCCATCATCCGGCCCGGACCGATCGTGGGCAAGATGGTGCATCCCTACCTCAATCGCCGCCTGGGGCGCGAGCGCGTCGCCTATCCGCACCCCTCGCTCGAGCCCGTGCTGCGGCGCACGCTCGGAGTGCCGCTCTTTCAGGAACAGTTGCTGCGCATGGCCATGATCGCCGCCGGCTTCACGGGCGGCGAGGCCGAAGAACTGCGGCGAGCCATGGGCTTCAAGCGTTCGGAAAAGCGGATGCACGACATCGAGAAGAAGCTCCGTCTCGGCATGGAGCGCCAGGGCATCGCGCCCGCGGCGCAGGAAGAAATCGTCCGCTCCATCACGTCGTTCGCGCTTTACGGCTTTCCCGAATCGCACGCGGCCAGCTTCGCCCTCATCGCCTACGCCAGCGCCTACCTCAAGTGCCACTACCTGGCCGCCTTCACCG
This sequence comes from Terriglobia bacterium, assembly GCA_035516075.1. Taxonomy (GTDB): domain Bacteria; phylum Acidobacteriota; class Terriglobia; order UBA7540; family UBA7540; genus Gp13-AA77. Next base: position 25,643 of record DATJAQ010000242.1, read on the forward strand.
CCGCGCTGCTCAACAACCAGCCCATGGGCTTCTATCATCCTTCCACCCTCGTCAAGGACGCCGCGCGCCACGGTCTGCGCGTGAAGCCGATCGACGCCACGCGGTCAGACTGGCCCTGCACGCTGGAGTGCGATGGCAGCGGAGACGCGTCTCAGCCTCACGATCCGGCCGGGCGCGGGATTGCGGTACGGCTGGGCCTGAGCTATGTGAAGGGGCTGCGCGAAGAGGCGGCGCGGGCGCTGGTCCGCGAACGCGAGCGGGCGCCGTTTACTTCCCTTGACCACTTGGTGCGCCGCGTGCCGGAACTGCGAAAAGCCGAGCTCGTGACGCTGGCGGAAGTGGGAGCGCTCAATTTTATCGGGGACTCCACCAGCGCGCCCGGCGACGCGCTTGAAACACACCGGGCATCGCAGCACCGCCATCGCCGCGACGCCTTGTGGCAGGTGGAACGCGCCGCCCGGCCCGCAGGGCCGCTGTTGGAAGAAGTCGAAACTCGAAATCCGAAATTTGAAATTCGAAATTTGAAATTCGAAAGCAGCGCTTCGCCGCTCGCGCCTATGACGCCCGAAGAGCGCTTGGTGGCGGACTTCCGCAGCACCGGACTCACGGTGGGACCTCATCCCCTGGCTTACCGGCGCGCCGAGCTTGACGCGGCCGGCGTGAAACCGGCCGGCGCTCTCGCGCGCCTTCCGGCCGGCAGCCAGGTGCGCGTGGCCGGCGCGGTGATCGTACGCCAGCGCCCGGGCACCGCCAAGGGCTTCGTGTTTCTGAGCCTGGAGGACGAAACCGGCATCGCCAACGCCATCGTCACACCGGACGTCTTCGAGCAATACCGCGTACTCGTCAAACGCGAACCCTTTCTGCTGGTGGAAGGCAGGCTCCAGAAGCAGGACGGCGTGATTTCCGTGAAGGTCGAGCGCTTATCACCCTTGACGGCGAGCCGCGCCAGCGTGGCCTCGCATGACTTCTACTAGAGCAGTTTTAATTTAAGTGTGTACATTATGTGCGATAATGCCTCTACCGGTAAAGGGGAGGCAGCAGATGCAATCGTATTCCCAGGACCTGCGGGATCGGGTGTTGTGGGCGTTGGATCGAGGAGAGCGGCCGA
>DATJAQ010000243.1:0-3349 GCA_035516075.1 Terriglobia bacterium
GGCGGCGCCTGGCAATTGCTGCTCGGCGTGGGCGCCGGCACGGGCGCAGTCTATCTTTTGCGATGGTACTGGTGGCGGATCAACGCCTGGTCGGAGGCCGCGGCCATGGCCGTCGCGGCGCTCACCACGCTCGCGCTCAACGTCAAGGTCGGCGGACGTCTGCTGATCAACTTTTCGGGAAACCCGCCCGACGTCTTTGCCAAGACCATCTTTTTCACCGTGGCGGTCACTAGTGCCGTCTGGTTGATCGTGACCTACTTCACCAAGCCTGAGCCCGAGTCAAAGCTTCTCGAGTTCTACCGGCGCGTGCGGCCGGGCCGCACGGGATGGCAGCCCATCGCCGAGCTCGCACCCGAAGTTCCTGTGGCCGGCGACGGTTGGTATAATTTAACGGATTGGATTCTCGGCTGCCTGATGGTTTACATGGCTTTGTTCGGCATCGGCAAGATCATCCTGGGCAGCGTCGCGTTGGGGCTGGCTTTTCTCGCGGTCGGCGCCGTGTGTGGCTACCTGATCTACCGCGACCTGTCGCGACGCGGCTGGGAGACGCTGTCGCATTGACGAACGCGCGAAGCGATCACCCCATGAACGAAGCTGCGGACCGCACGGCCGCCGAGCGCGCCCCGTCCCGTTCCAAAGCCCGGCAGCCGGCCAAGATCGAACGTGTCACCGAGCGCCGCAATCCGCGCTCGGCAGCCCTCGACACCCGGTCCGCCCGGGAGATTCTGCGCATCATCAACCGCGAGGATCGCCGAGTGGCCCCGGCGGTTTCGAAGGTGATACCCCAGATTGCGCTGGCGGTGAATTTGGCCGTGGATGCACTCAGCCGCGGCGGACGCCTGGTCTATCTGGGAGCCGGCTCCAGCGGCCGCCTGGGCGTGCTCGACGCCGCTGAGTGCATTCCCACCTTCGGCACCGAACAAGTGGTGGCGGTGATGGCGGGGGCGCCGGATTCGATGTTTCGGCCCTCCGAAGTCTCTGAAGATGATCCGAAGCTGGGGGCCCGCGATCTGCGCCGGATCAAGTTCAGCCGCAACGACGTGCTGGTGGGTATTTCCGCCAGCGGCCGCACGCCGTATGTCATGGGCGGCCTGCACTACGCCAGGAAGCTAGGCTCGGGCACGGTGTTGCTGACGGCCAACCCGCAAGCCGAGGCGCGCCGGCTCGCCAGCGTGACCATTGCGCCGGACGTGGGGCCGGAGGTCGTCTCGGGCTCGACGCGGATGAAGGCCGGCAGCGCCCAAAAGCTGGTGCTCAACATGATTTCGACCGCCAGCATGGCGCGTCTTGGGCGGGTGTTTTCGAATCTGATGATCCACGTCCAATTGACGAATACCAAGCTTCTGCAACGAGGTCTGCGGATCCTCATGCAAGCTACGGGCGCCAGCGCCGCGCAGGCCCGGAAGGCGCTTGCGGATTCGGATCGGAGCCTGCCGGTGGCGCTGCTCATGCTGGCCCGGCGGATCGACAAATTGAAGGCCCTGACGATGCTTCGCGAAGCGCCGAGCACCGCTGAGGCTTTGCGCCGCGCGTTGGCGCGTGACCGCATCTAAGACTCAAGCTCGGCGCCGAGCCCGCGCTTCATAGGCGGGAACCGGGAGGCACATGGACAGGTTTTTGATCGATGGCGGCCGGCCGCTCGAAGGCCGGGTGACCATTGGAGGTGCAAAAAACGCAGCCTTACCCGCGATGGCAGCGGCGCTCCTTACCGACAAGCGCGTGGTGCTGCACAACATCCCGCGCGTGCGCGACATTCTGACCATGCGTAGCCTGCTCGACGAAATGGGCGCGGACTCCGCGTTGAAGCACGAGCGCGAGGGGAACCGCCTCGTGATCCAGGCCCGGAAGATCCCCGATCAGACCGCGCCTTACGAGTTGGTCAAGCAGATGCGCGCTTCCGTGCTGGTACTCGGGCCGCTGGTGGCCCGCTTCGGTCACGCCCGGGTGTCCCTGCCCGGCGGCTGCGCCATCGGGGCGCGGCCCATCAATCTTCATCTGAAGGGCCTCGAGAAGCTGGGCGCAACAGTGAGCATCGAGCACGGCTACGTTGAGGCGCGGGTCGACCGCCTCATGGCGGGTCAGATTCACTTCGACAGCGTAACCGTGACCGGAACCGAGAACATTATGATGGCGGCGGCGCTGGCTGACGGCACGACGCTCCTCGAGAACTGCGCGATCGAGCCTGAGGTCGAGGACCTGGCGGCACTGCTGCTCAAAATGGGAGCTGACATCGAGGGCGCAGGCACGTCTGCCATCCGCATCCGCGGCGTAGGCCGGCTGCACGGAGCCGAGCATACGGTTATCCCGGACCGCATTGAGGCCGGCACGTTTCTAGTGGGCGCCGCAATTACCGGGGGACACCTCGTCCTCGACCGCATCGAGCCCCGCAATCTCACGGCCGTGGTCGCTAAACTGGCGGAAGCTGGTGTCGAGATCAACGTGGTGGAGACAGCGAGCGACTCAACTCAGTCCCACGCCCTCGAGGTGAGAGGCCGGCCTCCCTATCGCGCCGCCGACGTTGTAACTCAAGAGTATCCGGGCTTCCCCACCGACATGCAGGCACAGTACATGGCTCTCGCCACCCAGGCGGCGGGCTCCTCGGTAATCACGGAAACGATTTTCGAAAACCGCTTTCTTCACGCCCTGGAGCTGGCCCGAATGGGCGCGGATATTGCGGTGGACGGCCGCCGCGCCGTGGTGCGGGGCCCGGTGCGGCTGAGCGGAGCTAATGTTCAGGCATCTGACCTCCGCGCCAGCGCTTCGCTCGTTCTCGCGGGGCTTGCCGCCGAAGGCGAAAGCCTGGTTGACCGCGTTTACCACATCGATCGGGGCTATGAGCGTATCGAAGAGAAGCTGACCCGAGTGGGGGCCAAGATTCGGCGAATTTCTGAAAGCTGACGCCTCCGACGGCCCTTCCCAGCGGAGAAACACTGATCGCGATTACTTCGCGGCACGCTTGCCGTGCCCGAGCGCAGCCGCCACGCCAGCCGCCGGGGTTGTCCACTCGAGCTGCGTTGGAGCCCGACACACTTAGGTCCAAAACAGAAGCGGAGCAGGAACGCTCGCAGCGCCCTGCCCCGCACAACTCCCGCCGAACTCCACCACTCCCGTCGAGGCGACCCTTCGGCCGCCGCAGCTCTGAGTACCTTAAGGCCCTGCTGGTTTCACCCCGCACCTACGGGCACTGGTAGCCCGCCGGAGGCGTGTAAGGGCTGGCTAAGAAACCAGGGCCAAAGGCCTCATTGTTAAACGTGTTCAGCGCGCAACCCGCAAGGTTCGCGTTCTCGGCCGCCGCCGCCGCCGTGGCATTGGCTGCGTTCGCCGCCGCTACGGCCGATTGCGCCGTCGA
>DATJAQ010000244.1:0-7536 GCA_035516075.1 Terriglobia bacterium
CAGGCCGAGCTCGCCGAGCCGGGAGAGAACCACGGTCCGTCCGTCAGGCGAAAGCCCCATCGGGTAGCTTGCCCCTTTCTCGGTGGGACGCCTCACCTCAGCGCCAACGCTCAGGTCCCACTCGTGGGGGCCGCTCGACCACAGTTGAAGCCCGTTGGCGGTGAAGGCCAGATAAGATGACGCAGAGCTTCCCGAGAGCCCTCCTTCGAGTTTCCGGATTTGCTTGCCGGTGCCGGCGTCCCAGAGCCTCGCGGCGCGATCCCAATCTCCGGTCAGCAATAGTCGGCCGTCCGGGGAAAAAGCAACGCTGGTCACCTGAGAGTGGTGGCCCTCGGAGCTCTCCATGCCTACGGCCTGGCCCATCTCATCCAGCTTCAGCCTTTCGCTCTCGGCCGGCAGCACGAGGAGCAGCCCTCCCGTGGCGGTATCCCAGAGCCGCGCCGTCCGATCTTCGCTCCCGGTCAGAATCCGGCTGCCGTCCGGAGAAAATGCCACCGACAGGATCCCCTGAGAGTCTCCGCGGCCCCGCTCCTCCAGGCGGCGAAGCTCTTTGCCCGAACCAGCTTCCCATACCCGCGCCGTCTTATCGTTGCTGCCTGTCAGCACAAGCCGGCCATCCGGAGAAAACGCGACCGCGTTAATCGGGTAAGCGTGTCCCTCAAAGCGTCGAATTTCCGCGCCGGTTCGTGAGTCCCACAGTTGCGCCGTTTTGCGGGAACCTGTCAGTATTTCGCTTCCGTCCGGAGAAAACGCTACCGCGATGGGCAGGTCGGCGCGTGAGGCTCCGAGGACCGTCAGGCGCAGGATCTCCTTGCCGGATGAGGCGTCCCAAAGCTGCACCGTTCCGTCGTGAGTGCCCGTGAGGACCTTCTTTTCATCCGGTGAAAACACCGCGGAGGTTACTGCCCGGCCGCAGTCGAACCGGCGGACCTCTTTCCCGGTGAGCACATCCCATAGCCGCGCCGTGCCGTCGATGCTCGCAGTCAGAATCAGGCGGCCGGTCGGCGAAAAGGCGGCGGACTGGACGGGGGAAGAATGGCCGATGAAGGCGCGAATCTGGAAGCCGGTCGCAAGGTCCCAAAGCACCGCCAGATTGTCGCCCCCAGTGACGACCTGCCGGCCGTCCGGCGAGAAGGCGACGGAATTAACCGTGACCTGCCCGACTTGCACCACAAGTTCCGCCTGCGAGGCAGCGAAGAGCTGTCCCGTAGCCAGCAAAACAACCGCGATGAATCGATACGAACTCATCCAGTCCCCCCAGGCGTTGGCTTGCTTTCCGTCAGCTCGATTCTCGTGGCCAATCTAAATTCCAAGCTGCCACGCGAAGAATGAGAGCTCGTCCGTCAGCTCATCGATCTGCTTGGATAGCGGACGCCCGCCCGAGTGCCCTGACTTGGTGTCGTAGCTCAACAGGATGGGCCTCGCGGAGCCGTCCTCGGAGCGCGCCGCCCACTGCAGCATGGCCGCCATCTTGCGGGCGTGCAGCGGCGCCACCCGAGTGTCGCCGTCGCCGCTCACCAGAAGAACCGCAGGGTAGCGAGTCCCCTCCTTGACGTGCTGATAGGGCGAGTAAGCGTAAATGTACTTGAACTGGTCGCGGTTTTCCGCCGAGCCGTACTCGGGCACCCAAAAGCGCGCCACCAGAAAGTCCTGGTAGCGCAGCATATCGAGCAGCGGATAGCGGCAGACGACCGCCCGAAACAGGTCCGGGCGCTGGGTAAGAGCTGCGCCTACCAGCAGCCCGCCGTTGCTCTGGCCTGTGATGCCGAGCTTGGAGGGATTCGTGTAGCGGCGGTGAATCAGCCACTCCGCCGCGGCCAGAAAGTCGTCAAAGACGTTTTGCTTGTTCTGTAGCATCCCCGCCTTGTGCCACTTCTCGCCGAACTCGCCGCCGCCGCGCAGGTTCGGGACGGCGAATACCCCGCCGCTCTCTACCCAGGCCGCCGCTTCCGCCGAGAAGCCGGGTGTGAGGCTGATGTCGAATCCGCCGTAACCCGTCATCAGGGTTGGGTTCGAGCCGTCCAGCTTAAGACCCTTCCGGTAGGAGACGAACATTGGTACCTTCGTGCCATCTTTGGAGGTGTACCACACCTGGTGCACCTCGAAATCTTCGCGCTGCAGCGGCACCTTCACTTGCGCCCACACCCGGGCCTGCGCCTGAGGCACGTGGTAGCGGTAAATCGTGCCGGCGTCGGTAAAGGAGGTGAATTCGAAGAAGGCTTCCGGGCGTTCCCACCGGCCCGCCACGCCCGTGGTGGTGCCGAGTGTGGGTAGGGCGATTTCACGTCGATCACTGCCGTCGGCGGCAAAGACTGCGAGCTCCGAGTGTGCGTCGTGGACATAGTTCACGAAGACCTTTCCACCCGCCGGCGTAACGCTCGCGATGACGGAATCCCCCTGCGGGATCACCTCGCGCCAATGCTCCCGGGTGGGGGTGGCCAGATCGGTCAGGAACACGCGCCCGTTGGGGGCGTCCCAGTTGGTTTCGATGTACATCCGGTCGCCGGCGAGGCTCGCGGAGAAGCGCGCCGTGACATCGTTCACCACCGGTCGCACCGGCGAGGCGGAGGCGAGGTCCTGCAGGTATATTTCGGTCTTCTCGGCGGCGGAGCCGTGCGCGATTTCGATCATCAAGTACCGGCCATCGTCCGACAGGCGGCAGAAGGCGAGATCGCCGGACCCCAAACCCTCGCCGAAGATCTCGCGATCGTTCGCGGGGTCGCTGCCGAGGGCGTGATAATAAACGCGCGGGCCCTGCGGCGAGCGGCGCGCGTAATAGAAGCCGCTCTTATCAGGCTTGAGCGCCACGCCATAGTAGTCAGCCTCCGGCAAAACGTCGGGAAGATCCTCGCCCGTGTCCACATTCCGCAGGTGGAGGCTCACCTCGTCCTTGCCGCCCAGGCGCACGCCGTAGACGGCGAGTTTTCCGTCTTTCGAAACGTCCTCGAGATTGACGCTGGTGCTATGGTCCGGGCTCAAGGGGTGGGGATCGATCAGCACTCTATCGGGTCCTTCGAGGCCCTGCCGAACGTAAATGACGAAGAGGTCCTCGCCCGCCTTGCGCCGATAAAAGAAATAGCGGCCGCCTTCTTCTCGCGGCAGGCCGATCACGTCCACGTCCATCAAGGCCGTAAGGCGACGGCGAAGCGCGTCACGGCCCGCCAGTCCGTCCAGGATTGGGCGCGAAAAACCGTCCTGCGCCTCAATCCAGGCGCGCGTTTCGGGGCTGTTCTGGTCCTCCAGCCACCGGTAGGGATCGGGAACGCGGACGCCGTGGTAGTCGTCCACCACGTCGTCGCGCCGGGTCGGCGGCGGGCCCGAACTCGCACCCGCCGGCACGCCCACGCTTGCCACAAGAAAAAACATGGTGAATACCTCACGAAGCCGGTCTGAACCGGCCCGGACGCGCAAGAAATCAGGATGAAAGTCCATGCGTCCTCCCTCTGCGGTTTACATCAGGACAGGTGAGCCAGTTTAGCACGGTGGCGCCGGCGCTCATCTCGGTAACCGTCGGATGGCCCGGCTGTCTCGAGGCGCGCGCGGCTCGCCGGGTTCGCCCACAAGCCAAAGGCGCGGCTTGATGTGGCGGGCCTGCCCGTGTTAGCCTCTCGCACCGTCGAGCAAGGAGGGTTTTCGATGACGATTACATGGCGCAGATCGGGCGGCCTCGCCACCGCCGCCTTGCTGGGTGCCGCGATCATCGCCAGCTTGGCGCCTTCGGTCCGCCGGACTGCCGCCCAGGAAGCATCGCCGCCCGATTACAGCCAGCTCTTCGATAAGCGCGACGTGATGGTACCGGCGCGCGACGGCGTGAAGCTGCACACCGAGATTTACACTCCGAAGAACGCCGGCGAGCCCCTCCCGATCCTGCTTACCCGCACTCCCTATGGCCTGAGCGACGATGAGAAGGGCTTCAGCCGCCACCTCGCGCTCTATCGCGAGATGTTCGCCGGCGGCTACATCTTCGCTTTCCAGGACATCCGCGGCCGCTACGGTTCCGAGGGCCAGTTCGTAATGCAGCGCGACCCGCGCGACAAATCCGATCCCAAGAGTATCGACGAGGCCAGCGACACTTACGACACCGTGGATTGGCTGGTGAGAAACGTCGCCAACAACAACGGCCGGGTGGGCGAGGCGGGCATTTCCTACGGCGGCTGGCTTACCACCATGGCCCTGCTCGAGCCGCACCCCGCGCTCAAGGCGGTGTCGGAGCAGGCCTCGCCGGCCGACAGGGCGACGACTTTCATCACAACGGCGCCTTCCGCCTCAGTTACGGCTTCGAATACGCCTCCGAGCTCGAGACTTCAAAGGAAAACTACGCGTTTAAATTTTCGAAAGCCGACCTGTTCGATTGGTATCTAAACGACCTTGGGCCGCTCTCGAACGCCAACGCCCTCTATTTTCACGGTAAGCTGCCTACCTGGAACGACTTCGTGAATCATCCGAACTACGACAGTTTCTGGCACAAACAGGTGTTCCGCACCTACCTCGAAAACCTGGAACTGACCGTCCCCAACCTCAATGTGGCGGGCTGGTGGGACCAGGAGGATTTTTACGGGCCGCTGGAGATTTACGAGCTCTTAGAGAAGCACGACACCCACCACTTGAACTACGTGGCCGTGGGGCCGTGGAACCACGGCGGATGGGCCCACGGCTCGGGCCGGAAGCTCGGAAATTTTGACTTCGGTAGCGACACCGCGGCCTACTTCCGCGAGAAAGTGCAGGCGGCGTGGTTTGCGTACTGGCTGAAGGATAAGGGCAGCCTGCCCCTCAAAGAAGCGCTCGCCTTTCAAACCGGCTCGAACCGTTGGCAGACCTACGACGCCTGGCCGCCGCAAGAGGGCGTTGCGAGGCGCAAGCTCTATTTCCACAGCAAGGGCAGGCTGTCATTCGACCCACCGCAGGGGAATGAGGGTGCCGGCTTCGAGAGCTATCTCTCAGACCCAGCCCACCCCGTACCTTACCGGCATCGGCCCATCAGTCCCACCTATCCCGGGCCCGGTTGGCCGGTATGGCTGCTCGAGGACCAGCGCTTCGTCTACCTGCGCCCGGACGTCGCCGGCTTTGAAACCGATACCCTCACCGGCGACGTAACAGTTTCGGGCGACATCGTCGCCCACCTGTTTGCCTCCACCAGCGGCACCGACAGCGACTGGATTGTGAAGCTGATCGACGTTTATCCCGAGGATTACCCCGCCGACCCCAAACTCGCCGGTTGGCAGCTTATGATTGCGAACGACGTGTTTCGTGGCCGCTTCCGCAAGAGCTTCGAGAAGCCGGAGCCGATGACGCCGAACCGGCCGACGCCGATCATCGTGGACCTGCACACCAACAATCACGTATTTCTGAAGGGCCACCGCATCATGGTGCAGGTGCAAAGTACCTGGTTTCCCATCATCGATCGCAACCCGCAAAGGTACGTGCCTAACATCTTCGCGGCTCGGGCGTCCGATTTTCAGAAGGCCACCGAGCGCGTGTACTTTTCGAACGGGGCGGCGTCTTACATCGAGCTGCCGGTAGCGTCGAAGTAACCCGGCGCCCTCGGCGCCTCCGTCAAACTGCGGGATCACGCGGGCATCCCGCTACGGCTTGCTGGTTGCCGCAGCCGTGCCCCGCTTGCACTCCCAGGTGCCGCCTGCCTCGCCCTGCGTCCAGTCGCCTTTCATGGCGTCTTTGCCAGACACGCCTCCGGTGACGTCGATGGTGCCGTTATCGTCATCAAAGTGCAGCGCCAACTTGCCCGCCCTGAAGGAACCGCTCTTGACCTCATGCTTCGTGGGCGTGCCGTCGGGGGAAGGCGCCGTGAAGTTTCCGGTCACTTCCGCCGCCGCCTGTTTCAAATTGAAGGTATATTCCATATCGCCGTTGCCCGTTCCGTGAGCCACGCAAGCCCAGGTGCCGGCAACCGGTCCTTGCTTCGCTTGAGCGGAGGCCGCACCGGCCAGCCCAGCCATCAGCGCGACTCCCAACAGCGCCACAACTCGCACTCTCATATCGTCGCTCCTCAATTGGATTCCGGTGCGCCGGTTCCTCGCCTGCGCCAACCCACCACCGAGGCCGTCACGCACACCCCGTAATACGGATGAGCCGCCCCAACGGTTCACACTCCGCCATCGGCTTGCCGGCGGCTTGACAACGCTCAAAGCCCGCCGATAGCATGGGTCTTAAGCCGGAATCGGGCCGCTGAACCCCCTGCCGGTCGACACGCATCCCTTGGGGCAAGACGGCAGGCGCTCGGCTGAACGAATCTTTCCGCCCGCGAGAATGTGGTCTGCGCGATGGCAGCAACGCTGGGCGTGGTGGGAGTTTACAGAACGTTCCACGGCGCGCGACGAGCGCGAAGGCCCGCTGGGAGAGATCGTGGTGCGGAGTGCCCGAGCTGGTTGGCTCCGATGCAACAGGCAGGTTGCGCTCCTGTAGCAAGCCCGGGGAAGACTGACAGAAAAAAGTGTCGAAAACGCGGAACGAAGCCACTATGTGGTTTAGAATCAGCAAACCCAGAAAGCAGAAGTCAGAAATCAGAAGCAGCACTCCCCACGGGCTGTAGTCCCGTGGAATTCAGATGGAGGCTGTCAAAAAGAAGTACCTCAAACGCGGAACGAAGCCACTATGTGCTTTAGACTCAGCAATGGTGTAATTTTTACACATGGCCTGAGTGGCAGTTTTGGACGGGCTCGATGAGTTTTGAGGGCCGCGTGGCGCTGGTGACCGGCGCCTCCCAGGGGATCGGGCGTGCCTGCGCTTTGGTGCTGGCTGAAGCCGGGGCCGATGTGGCGATTGGCGCTCGGAACCTCGAAAAGCTCGCTGGCGTTGCCGGGGAGATCGAGGCCGCCGGCCGGAAAGCGTTGCCGGTGGCCCTAGACGTGTCCAGCGCAGACTCCGTAAAAGATGCGGTCGCCAAGGTCCACGACGCCTGGCAGAAGATCGACATTCTGGTGAATAACGCCGGGATCGCCCGCGACAACCTGCTGCTGCGGATGAAGCCCGCGGACTGGGAGGCAGTGATCCGCACCAATCTGGAAGGCGCGTATCATACGATGCGGCTGGTTTTGCCCGGTATGGTGCGCCGCCGCGCCGGGCGGATCATCAATATAACGTCGGTGGTGGGCCAGACGGGTAACCCTGGCCAGGCGAATTACGTCGCTTCCAAGGCCGGCCTGATCGGTCTCACCAAGGCGGTGGCGGCCGAGGTGGCGAGCCGCAGCATCACGGTGAATGCCGTCGCGCCGGGCTTTGTGGATACCGCCATGACCCAGACGCTGCCCGAACAGGTGCGGCAAAAGATTCTGAGCTTCGTCCCACTCGGGCGTATGGGGACCGGCCGCGAGATCGCGCTGGCCGTGCGCTTCCTTGCCTCAGACGACGCTGCTTATATTACGGGACACGTGCTGAATGTGAACGGCGGAATGTTCATGGCGTGAGAAACAAGAGTCAGGAGACAGGAGACAGGAACCGGAGCTCAAGAGTCAGAGGCGCTAAGCCGAGATGCGCGTGAAGCTGATGGGGCTGAGAATCGCAAGCGCCCGGATCTGGAGG
>DATJAQ010000245.1:0-18290 GCA_035516075.1 Terriglobia bacterium
ATCTGCCCATGCTGGAAACACCTCTCAGTCTCCCACTTATGGGGGAAGCTGCCGGGAATCGCGCAGCCGGCACCGCGCCTCGTCCCCCGCGAACGGCGCGCCCTGCCATCCGCCGTTCGCTTCTCGTTGTGTCCGGCGCGATGCCGAAACGAACGTGTGGTTTTCGACCTTCAGCTCAAGATTACCATTGAACTGGCTGCGTCGGCGGAGGGAGTATGCGCCGGCTCCCGGCGGCCACTGCCTCCTGAGATCCAACCACCGCGCCCAGGGCCGATGCGGCCGGACGAGACCTGGGACAGGATGATGCTCCCTGGCGAGGGCGCCCAGCGGCGCGGAGGTGCCCGGCTTGCTGCAGCGCAGCCTGGGGCCGGAGTCTGAGTTACTGCCCGCCAGTTTTTCCCGCTTGACATTTCATATTACTCTGTGTATACGTATAAGATGGATTATCAAAGCCGGGATGGGCGTCAGGAATCGCCTTGTCTGATCGATGCCTGTGGCGGGCCGGCGCTGTTTGCCGGCGGCGCCAATGCCCGGCGGCCGAGAGGGCCGAGGGTCGAGTCTTGGGGCAGGCCAGGCTGAGGCGTGGGGTTTTTGCCCGAAAAAGAGGACCAAAACGAATTGGACTGGACAACTGCTTTGTCTTTAGCAAGTTGCAGAGATTTTGGCAAAACGAATTACAGGGCTTAAGCGTATGAAGGCAAAGGGCTTAGGATTAGATCAGTGGTTTTCATTCGTTCGCGGCGCAGGTCCTGCCCAAAACGAATTGGACTGGACAACTCTATTCCCTTCAGCGAGATACGGCGAATTTGGCAAAACGAATTACAGGGCTTAAGCGTATGAATACAAAGAGTTTAGATGGGGATCAGCCGCTTTCATTCATTCCCGCGCGTCCGCCGCTGATTCGAGGGCACTTAGGCGCGCACTCAGCAGATCGACCGCAACGGCCGCCCAGACCGGCTTCGTCTCGAGAGCGAATCTCCTACCGGCCGGCCCATCGCGTCGCTGACAGCCCTCGGCGGCGGTGGTACAATCTGGGTGAAATGCCGGTCAACACTCGCTTTGGACTCCAAGGCAAAATCATCGCCATTACCGCTGTCACCGTCGTTTTGGTGGTCGGGATCTCGACCCTGATGGCGATGTGGTTGACGGACCAGCCGGTTGAAGAGGAAATCTACCGCAAGGTCGCCGACCAGGCTCGCCTCACGGCGCACCAGCTTGCCGACACCGGCGCGCTGGCTAATTCTGACGCGCTGCTGCGAGCGCTCCGCCAGGTGGAGCACGACACCCCCGGCGTGCGGCAATTGGACGTTTACCTTCACGGGGCAAACGGCGCGCCCGACCGTCTGATCACCACTGAGCCCACCGGCGAACATCTGGAATTGGATCGAATCAGGAACATCGAAAACTACAACGAATTCTTCCGGCCCGCGGCCGACCAGATGAGTATCGAGACCCCGAAGGGCGACTACTGGATCATCGCCACCACCATCCGGGATCACGGCGTGCCGGTGGGCTGCCTGAATCTGAAGGCCTCCAAGTCGCGGCTCAACGCGATCACCGGGGACCTGGTGCTGCGCAATCTCCTCGTCTTGATCGCCGGGCTTGGCATCATCATTTTCGTTATTCACGTCTTCTTCCTGCGCAGCGTGCGGAGCCCGGTAAAGGAAATGATCCGGGTGATGGTGGCGGCCGAAGGTGGCGCTCTCGAAACCCGGGCCGGAATTGAGAGCGGCGACGAAATCGGACAGCTCGCGGGACACCTGAACGCCATGCTGGCGCGCCTGGAGAATTTCAACAGTGAGCTGGGGCGAAAGGTGAGCGAAGCCACCTCAGAGCTTGCCCGCCGCAACGAGGATCTTACGTGCATCAACGAGGAACTCTTCGAGACGCAGAAGACGCTGGCGCGCTCGGAACGGCTGGCGGTGGCCGGGCAACTGGCCGCGAGTCTGGCGCACGAAATCGGCACGCCGCTCAATTCAATCTCGGGCCACGTGCAGTTGCTGGCGCGGCGCAAGACGGGGGACAAGGCGAGCGACCGGCGGCTTCAGATCATCGAGAACCAGATCGAAAACATCGTGCGGACGGTGAAGCAGCTTCTCTCCTGGACGCGGAAATTCGACCTGCGCCTGGACCGCATCGACCTCCACCGGGTGCTGGAAGACACGGTGCTGCTGTCGTCGGCGGCGCTGGAAGTGCGCAGAATTCACGTGCGCACCGTCTTCCCCCTCAGGGTTCCGCCGATTTACGGCGATGCCGGCTACCTGCAGCAGGTCTTTCTGAATTTGATCAATAACAGCATGGATGCCATGCCGCGGGGCGGGCAGCTCGACATTCGACTGACGGCCGCGGACGGTGCGGCTGGGGCGCAGGCGGTGCGGGTGGAGGTGGAGGACACGGGGGAGGGAATCCTGCCCGAGATGCTCGCCCACATCTTCGACCCCATGTTTACCACCAAGCGGATCGGGACGGGAGCGGGGCTGGGCCTGGCCATTTGCAAGCAGATCATCCAGCAGCACGGCGGCACCATCGAGGTGAAAAGCCGCCCCCAGCAGGGTGCCTGTTTCACCGTCGGATTGCCCGTGGACTGCCGGATGCGCGGCGAGGCTACGGTACCCGGAGCGCTGGTGGCGTCAGGATGAATCGGAAGACAGAAGTCAGAAGCAAGAAGTCAGAAGACGGCAGCTTGGCTCCGAACTGCGGAGAAGTGCCTGATATCAGCCAATGCTCAGGCGGACAAAACACCCTGAAACCGCGGAACGAAGCCACTATGTGTTTTAGAATCAATACAGGTGTACAAAAGTTTGACACAGGGCTATGCTTGGACAGTCAGCCGCGCATCAAATGGTCATCGAAACTCCTAACGGAGTGAGGCCTGAGGCCACGAGGCGACGGGCCCTGACAAGCCCAGGCGCCCGCGGGCATTGACGGCGTCAGTTCCGGCCGTCAGGGCCGGCGGGCGGTGCGCAGGAGAGGCGAACGTCGCAGGCGGAAACGAACATGAGCAGCGAAAGCAGCGTTAACATCCTGGTGGTGGACGACGACGCGAGCACCCGCGACCTTCTGCGCGAGGTTCTGACGGAGGAAGGGTACCGGGTGATTACCTCGGGGAGCGGCGAGGAAGCCCTCGAGATCGGGCGCACCGAATGCTTCGACGTTATCATCAGCGACATGAAGCTGGGGCCTCAGCTCTCCGGTCTCGACGTCCTGCGCGCCTACAAGGCCATCCAGCCGGATTCCGAAGTGATTCTGATCACGGCGTTCGGCTCGATGGAGACGGCGATTGAAGCGGTGAAGGCGGGGGCCTTCGACTATCTTTCCAAGCCCTTCAAGCTCGAGGAAGTTGTGCTGCTGGTGGGCCGCGCCCTGGAGAACCGCAGCCTGCTGGCTGAGAATCGCAAACTGAAACGCCAGCTTGGCGCCCAGGCGGAGAGCACCACCCTGGTGGGGCGCAGCGCCAGCATGTGCGAAGTGTATAAGAAGATCGCCATGGTTTTGGACTCGCGCTCCACGGTGCTGATTACCGGCGAGAGCGGGACGGGCAAGGAACTGGTGGCCCGGGCGATCCACTACAACAGCGGGCGCGCCAAGGAACACTTCGTGCCCGTCAACTGTGGCGCTCTGGCTGAAACTCTGCTGGAGACCGAGCTCTTCGGGCACGTGCGCGGCTCCTTCACGGGCGCGTTCGAGAACAAGCGCGGCATTCTGGAGGAGGCGAGCGGCGGAACCGTCTTCCTCGACGAGGTCTCGGAGATGAGCCCGGCGCTGCAGGTGAAGCTGCTGCGCTCCATCGAGGAGCAGGAGGTGCGCCGCGTGGGGGGCTCCCAGCCGGTGCGGATTGACGTGCGCGTGATTGCGGCCACCAACCGGCCCCTGGACGAATTGGTTCGTCAGCGGCGGTTTCGCGAAGATTTGTATTACCGGTTGCGGGTGGTGGAAATCGATCTGCCGCCGCTGCGCGACCGCTCCGAAGACATACCGCTGCTCATCGAGCATTTTCTGAAACGGATGGGACAGCAGCGGGGCCAGTCTTACACTGTGACTTCGGAGGCGCTCTCCAACCTGATCGCTCATTCCTGGCCGGGCAACGTCCGCGAGCTAGAAAACGCGCTGGAATCCGCCACGGCGCTCAACCGCTCCGGCGTGATCGCACCCGACGACCTGCCGCCCAAGCTGAGCAAGACCCGGCGCGAAGGCCAGAGCGCGGACGACCTCTACGCCGATCTGCCGGCTCTCAGCGAGCTCCAGAAGCGCTACATCACGTTCGTCCTGCGGCTGAGCTCGGCCAACAAGGCCAAGGCCTCGGATATTCTCGGCGTTTCGCGCAGTACGCTCTACAACCTGATGGCACGCTACAAGGTTCCCCACTGAGTGGGGCGGAAAGTCGCATGAGGGCTTCATGAGGTATTCCTACATCGCTAAAGCCGCGCTCCGGCACCTGGCCTCGGGTTTCAAGATTCCCTACATGGTGATGTTTGAAACCACGCTGATGTGCAATATGTTCTGCGAGTATTGCATCTTCGGCATCGAAGGCAAGTTCAACGACCTCACTACGCGCGCCCAGCGCGAGCGAATTTTCAAGCGCCTCGACGAGTTTGCCGATCTGGGGGTGTTCGCCTTCAGTTTCTCCGGCGGCGAGCCGCTGCTGAACCCCAACACTTCGGACTACATTGCCTACGCCGCGGAGAAGGGCTTCTGGACCTCGATGCCCACCAACGGCCTGCTGATCCGCAAGTATGCGGACGGCGTGGCGCGGCTCGACATGCTGGAGATTTCGATCGACTCGCTCGACGAGCGACGGTTCGCCAAGCGGCGCGGGATTGAGGGCTTGCCGGTGATCGTAAAGAATCTCGACTATGTGCTTGCCCGGCGCAAACCCTTCACCACCCAAATCAACGCCGCCGTGAACCTGGAAAACCTCGGGGACCTGCCGGAACTGGCCGAGTTCTGCCAGGCGCGCGACTTGGTGCTTCACCCCGAGGCGGTGCACAACGTGATGCGCGGGGGCGAGCTGTTGCCCGACGCCGAGCTGCACGGCGAGCAGATCGATGCGGTGGAGAAGGCGTTGCGCGAGTTGCGCGCGCGCTATCCCAAGAACGTGCGCTTCTACACGCACTACTACGACTTTTACCGCCAGGGCGGCTTCGGCCCGCAGTTCCCCTGCCGCCACCCCTCCAAGCTCATTTCCATGAAGCCGGATGGGGCCATCCATCTGCCCTGCGCCTTTAAGACCCTCTTCCAATCCCAGGCGCCGGTGCAGGAGATCTTCTCACACCCCGAGGTCAAGAAGATCATAGCCCAGGAAACTACGCTATGGGATTTCTGCAAGGGGTGCAAGATCGGCTGCCCCTACGAGGTGAGCGCGTTCACCAACAGTCCCAAGCTGGTGGTGGAGTCGGCGCTGAATTTCCTGCGGGTCAATTGACGAGGGCGGCCCGCCGCCGGCGGGCGCTCCGGGGCCTTCCGGGTTTCGAGGTTTATCATTAAACTTGAGTTGTGGGCCTGTAGCTCAGTTGGGAGAGCACATGGTTTGCAACCATGGGGTCGGGAGTTCGAACCTCCCCAGGTCCACCAAGCTCAGCGCCTTCCCTATTTCCGCAGTTGGGCCGGTGTTCCAAGCGCCGGCGCGGCGGTGAGGCCTGACGGGCCCAAGCCATCGGGCCCGTCTCAGGAAAACTTCACCTCAACGTCGCGCCGGTCTTCCTCGGCCACCTTGAACAGGTCGTGCCGCTGGTAATTCAACAGGCGAGCCACGAAAACGTCCGGCAGTTGCTGGATACGGATGTTGTAGGTGTTCACGTCGTCGTTGTAGAACTCGCGCCGGTCGGCGATCTTTTCCTCGAGTTGGGTGATGCGGCCCTGGAGTTGCATAAAGTCGTTGTTGGCTTTCAGCTCGGGGTAATTCTCCGCCACGGCGAACAGGGTTTTTAGCGCGCCGGTCAGCATATTGTCCGCCTGCGCTTTGTCGGGTACGGTGGCCGCTTTCTGGTAGGCGTTACGCGCCTCAACGACCAGTTGGAAAGTCTTCTGTTCATACTGCATGTAGCCCTTGCAGGTCTCGATGAGCTTGGGGAGTTCGTCGTGGCGCTGCTTGAGCAGCACGTCGATGTTGGCCCAGGCCTTATCGATATCGTTCTTCAGGCGTACCAGGCTGTTGTACAGGGTCACGAAATATAGCACGAGCCCCACGACGATCAGCGCAAGGACGAGCAGCACGATGATGGTAAGACCCATGTCAGGTTCCTCTCCGGAAGCTCGCAAACGCTCAGCGGGGCCGGCTTGAGGCTCGCGCCGGCGCAGGCGGTGTTGAGCGAACGTCCGCCTCCACATTCCGCCCGGCGCTCGCCGATCGCAGCCGGTCCGGCTCCCCGGCCCCGCGCTCGTCGTCGCTGGCGGATACGCTACCCCTCCGGAGGCTCGCGATAGAAGAACAGGGCCAGAAGCGAGCCGAAGGCGGTTGACGACAGAAGGAAGAAGGCGACTGCGAGAGCCATGCCGGACGCGGTGCCGGTGATTCTGCGGACGCCGGCCACACGACCTGCCAGGAGGGCGATGCCCGCCGCGGCAACGCCGATTCCGACGCAGGCTGGGATGGTCACCCGCCCCTGGCGGGCCGCGATCGGGATGGCCACCGCCACCAGGAGACAGGCGATTGCCAAGGGCACGACCACGCTGAGCCTCAACGCCAACCCCAGCGGCGGTAGGAGCGTCAGTGATGTTGGAGCCATCGGGATCGTGTCTCGCTGGTCAGGATGTGAAGCGCGCGCCTTTCTTGCCGCAGAGTTGCCGGGTGGGTCGGTGGACCGCGTGACTGCAACGGCGCCGGCCCCCGGCTTCGGCGCCGAACGGTCCGCGGCGCACGAGGGGGCCTGAGCAAACGCTCAGGCCCCCTGGAGATCCGGCGCCACAAAATAACTTCGACAGGCTAAAGTGACGGCTTCCCGATCGAGCGCCGGAGGCCGCCCTTCGTACTGCGCCCGCCAGCGAATTTGTTCCATGAAGTCTCGCGGGTAGCAAGGCCGCATGGGTTGATCGATCTCGGCAAGCATGTCAACCACATGATCGACCACGCCGGCGTCGTAGGCCATTCCCATATTCAGGCAGAGGCGCCGGAAGATCTCGTGGAATTGAGCTCGAGTGACGTAGCCCACTTTGACTTTTGTCTGAATGCGGCGAAGAAACGCTTCGTCGCCGAGAGTCGAAGGATCGAGGTTGGTCGAAAAGACGAGGAACATGTCAAACGGTAGCTCGAACTTCTTCCCGCCCACCAAAGTCAAGTAGTCCGTTCGGCGCTCGAGCGGCGCGATCCAGCGGTTCAGCAGCTCCTCGGGACGCGCTCGCTGCCTGCCAAAGTCGTCGAGGATGAGAACCCCGTTATTGGCTTTCATCTGCAGCGGCGAGGCGTAGTACTTGGTGACCGGATTGAACTGGAGATCGAGCATCTCGATAGTCAGTTCGCCACCCGCCAGGACTCGCGGGCGCCGGCATAAAACCCATCGTCCGTCGCTCTCGGTGGGTCGGCCTTCGAGCTGCACGTGCATGTCGGCATCGTAGACCACGACGACTTGGCCGTCGACTTCCACTGCGTATGGAACCCAAACGCTATCCTGGTAGACGGACGGGATGGTCTCCGCGATGAAGGTTTTCCCGGTGCCGGTGGGGCCATACAGGAACACGGCCCGTCCGGAGACGATGGCCGTGCCGAGTTGCGACAAGGTCTCGTCGGTAAGGACCAAGTCTCTGAAGCCCCGAACCATGTCCTCGGGGTGAACGTTGAAGTCCTTGACGCTCTGCGCGCGGACCATTTGGTTGTAGTTCTTCAGGGAAACCGGAGCTGGGCCCGCGTATTGACTTTGAGATAGCAAATCGAGAGCTTCCTTCTTTCCTCCCGACGTTGTAGCGATCCGATGGACGCCTCCGTCCATCCCTTTGACTTCGCAGAGCTGCTCCCGGCGGAGGCGCTCAAACAGCTCCACAGCGACCGGATAGCTAAGCTGCATGCGATCGGCCAGATCAAGCAGAGAGAGCTCGCCGCCGATGTAGAGTGTCTTGAGGGCCAGAGCTTCGAGCAGGCTTTTGGGAACTCCGGTTTCTTCGATAGTATGGGGTACTCGAACGGCCGCGACGGCCATGGCATTCACCTTCGACTTTCACGATTTGCGGCCCGCAAAAGGGCTGATCACGGACAGGGTCCTGCTGCGACGGCCGGTAACCTTTTTGAACTGCTTTACCCTGAGTCATGAGCTCTCCCGGGGTGATCTTTCCGAAGACATTGCTATCTGAACAGCAGTACAGTCCAGAGCGCGTATTGACCCATACTTTTACCGACTCCGATGGCCTTTCAAGCTTCGGCGGGTAGGCGATGAAACCCCCCAAAGGCGGCCAATTCCTCAAGACCGGAAAGAAGACGGCCAAGGCCAGTAGCAAAATCGCGAAAACCGCCAGCAGAGAGTGACGTGTCCTTTGGCTCACCGTTCTTCAGGGTCTTTCTGGCCCTGTTGAAATCCTGTCGAAAGACCGCGGAGCCCCGACAGGAATGCGGCGACGGCACCGCACGAGTGCACAGCGCGCCCTTCAAGCCGGGCCCCAAAGAACCCGCCGCCACCATCCTTGCCCTGGACTCGCCAGGGCATTCTGAGACGCTCTTGCCCAGGGCGAGAGAACGGCCTCTCCTCAACGGACGGGGGTTGAGACAGCCGCGTCCGCGAGAGGAATTGCCGTCCTCTGGCTCTGCTCAAACTCAACGGCACTCGTCAACCCCTTCGGATTCAACCGAGCGCGCTCAAGGCCGGCATTCGACAAAACTCCGCCCCCGGTCCACGTTGTGGGGACCGTTCCAGGAACAGACTCCTGCCAACCGCCCCGTCAGGTTGCTTGTTTCTCCGGCTGCGCTTGAGAGATTTCCAACTGGTCGCCAACCTGCGTTCCGGTCCGAAATACGGTGTGCGGCGGAAGTTCCAGCACGCTGTTGGCCTTCAAGCTGACCTTCGAGACCCGGAACGGCCGTACGTGCTCCTCGATGTGCACCACCACTTGATTGCGATCGAGGAAAATGAGGTCGAGGGCAAACAGCATGCCGATCGTGTGCACGCCGTGCGACGGAATGATCCACAGGCCCTGGCCCGGGCGCGCCCAACGGCGGGTCTTTCCCAACAGCCCGATCAGCCTCGAGAAGTAGCGGTCCGCCACTTCGGCCTCGGTGGCCACAAAGCTCTCCCGTGTCTTGTTGTAGACGTAGAAGTGCCCCGAGTGGTTTGCGCCCTCTTTCGCCGCTGAACTCGCCTGCTTGCCCATGTCGTGAGATTCCTTCATTCCGGCGCTCGAGCGGCCTTCATTCGGAGGCCTTTTTCTTCCGGCGCCATACGATGATGAACAGCACGATCACAAACCCGATGCCGGCGATTACCCTAATCGTTGTTACATCCATGGATTTATCACCCCTTTTAGATTTTTTTGCGACTTCCTCCTGAGCCTACCGTGCGTCTGTGTTGCCTCTACGTCATCGTTGAAAAATTGGTAAGAAGTTCCGGGCCACGCTGATCACTGCTGGGCCCAGGATCACGACAAACAGCGCCGGAAAAATAAAGAAGACGAGGGGGGGCACCATCTTGACGGTTGTTTTCGCGGCCTGCTCCTCGGCGCGCTGGCGGCGCTTGGTTCGAAGGTCGTCGGAATGAACGCGCAGGGACTGAGCGACGCTGGTGCCGAAACGGTCGGTCTGAATGAGCATGGCGACTAGCCCCTTGATGTCGTCGACTCCGGTGCGCGTCGCCAGGCCGCGCAAGGCTTCGATGCGGCTCTTTCCGACGCGGATCTCCGCGGTTACCAGATCCAGCTCCTCGCAGAGCTCCGGGTGGGCGATTCTCAATTCCTGGCCGACGCGCAGGAGCGCCTGGTCCAGTCCCAGGCCGGCCTCCACGCAGATCACCAGCAGGTCCAGGGCGTCTGGCATCGAGAGGCGGATGGTGTGTTGCCGTTTTCTGACCTTGCGCGTCAACCAGAGTTCGGGCGCCGCCCATCCTAGCAGAAGGGCTCCCCCCAGAATCATCAAGGGGTTTTGCCGGTAAAAACCCGTGAAATAAACCAGACCCAGCAAGCCGATGGGCAAGAAGATCTTCACGCCCCTCATGGCGGTCACGGCTTCGGGGCTGCGGAACCCCGCCCGAGTCATCACCCGTTGAGTATGTGACAACTGCTGAGGGGACGCCGGTAGGATCTTACCGACGTCTGAAAGCATGCGCTGAACGCGCTCCTTCTGTTTATCCCTGAAACGACCCTCCGCCTCGGCGGGCGGGCGCCAGAGCCGGCTGAGCCGTTCCGTGATCGGAAGCGTGCCGGCCGAGAAGGCGTACGCCAGCGCCAATACGACGAGCACGATAGCCGCGAAGGTGACCCCACTGACGGCCCAAAGCATAAACCCTCTGTTTTCCCCGGTCCTAGACTTCGATGTTCACGATCTTCCAAAGTATAACAGCGCCGATGACTTGTAAGAGTGCGGCCGCGCCCAGCATGTAGGGCCCCCAAGGATCGTTGAACAGGAGCTTGGCGTATTCGGGATTCAAAGTCCGCATCAGGACCAGCATCATGGGCGGCAGCGCGATCAGGATGCCCGCGGTCAGCCTGCCCTGCGCGGTCCGGATGCGCACTTCACCCAGCAGCCGGAAGCGGTCGCGGATCACGTGGGACAGGTTGTCGAGGACCTCGGCAAGATTGCCGCCCGTTTCCTTTTGGATCAGCAGAGCGGTGACGAAGAACTGCACATCGATGATCGGTATCCGTTCGGTGAGATTCAACAGAGCATCGCGCAGCGGTAATCCAAAATTCTGCTCGTCAAACGCGATTCGAAACTCGCCCGCGACGGGCTCGGCGAGCTCCGTTCCGATCATCTCGAGTCCGGTGGTGAAGGAGTGGCCGGCACGCACCGCCCGCGCGAGCAGATCGATCGCGTCGGGAAAGCCCTTCTCGAAAGCGCGGATGCGCCGCGTGCGCTTTATCGCCACTGCCGTAACGGGCAGGAGCGCGCCGGCGGCTGTGGCCAGCAGCGAAAAGATCGGGTTTTGGTACAGATATTGAACCACCACATAGCCGCCGAGAGCCAACACGCCGGTGAGCAGAAGAAGCTTGCCGAGCTTGATCTCCAGACCCGCCTGGGCTACGTAGGCCCGGAACCGGGTGGACCAGGCCCAACGGAGCAGGATGCGGTGAAGCACGGGAACGTCGCTGAGCAATTCACTGCGAACGAGATCGAGTTCCGGCGAGACGTTGCCGCGCCGGGCGCCCTTTTCGATCGCTTCCAGGCGGGCCCGCACCACGTTTTCCTGCTTGCTGCCGCCCGCCAGCGCGAACGCCGCCACCAGGATCATGGCTACGATCAGAAAGGTCAGGGCCGCTAACAAAAACGTCATCGCCCACTCCTAGTGGCTACGGGGAGGCTCGAACATCGACATGGGCAGCCTGACGCCCGATGTCGCAAGTCGCTCTGAGAACTTGGGGCGGATCCCGGTCGCAACATAGTCGCCCAGTACGGCGCCGTTGTCGCCGACTCCCAACTTTTTGAACGTGAACAGATCCTGCATGGTCACCATTTCGCCTTCCATGCCGGTGATCTCGGAAATGTTGATCACCTTGCGCGTGCCGTCGCTCATGCGGCTGACCTGAACCACCAGGTCGAGGGCGGACGCGATCTGCCGCCGCGTTGCGGTCTCGGGCAGGTTCAGGTTGGCCATCGCCACCATCGTTTCGAGCCGGGCCAGAGCGTCGCGCGGAGAGTTGGCATGGATTGTGGTGAGAGATCCGTCGTGGCCGGTGTTCATGGCCTGCAGCATGTCGAGCGCCTCTTCGCCGCGGACCTCGCCAACGATGATGCGGTCCGGACGCATCCGCAGACTGTTGATGACCAGTTGCCGCTGGCGAACCGCGCCTTTACCCTCGATGTTAGGCGGCCGGGTCTCGAGTCGTACCACGTGATCCTGGTGCAGTTGTAGCTCCGCCGCGTCTTCGATGGAGACGATGCGCTCCCGATTGGAAATGAACGACGACAGCACGTTGAGCAGGGTGGTCTTGCCGGCGCCCGTGCCGCCTGAGACGAGCACGTTCAGGCGAGCGTAAACGCACCCGCGCAGGAGTTCGAGCATGGCCGCGGTGAGAGAATGGTTTTCGACCAGTTCGTCGGCCGTGAGCGGGTCCCGTCCGAAGCGCCGGATGGACAGGCAGGGCCCGTCGATGGCGAGCGGCGGAATGATGGCGTTGACGCGGGAACCGTCGGCCAGGCGGGCGTCGACCATGGGCGAAGACTCATCCACGCGCCGTCCTACGGCGGAAACGATGCGGTCAATGATGGCGATCAGATGCGCGTCGTCACGAAACTGGATCGGAGTCCGCTCCAGCAGGCCCTTGCGTTCGATATAGACGTTTCGATACGTGTTCACCAGAATATCGGAGATCGTCGGATCCTTGAGGAGAGGCTCCAGCGGACCCAGGCCGAAGACCTCGTCGAGCACCTCCTGCGAAAGGCGCTCCCGTTCCTGCAACGTCATGGGAGTGCTTTCCGCGGCAGCCAGGCTCTCGACGATCTGCGCTACCTCCCCCCGCACTGCGTCGCGCCCCAGTTGGGTGATGCGGTCCAAGTTCAGCTTCTGCAGCAGCTTTCGATGGATCGCGGCCTTCACTGCGCCGAAATCCGATCGTGGTACCATCGTGGTCGCCATGGATCCTCACTACTTCTTGCCGGAGGCGGAGAAAAGGCCGAAAAGGGACCCCCTCTTGGCATCATCCGCATGTTGCTGCACGCCCGCGAAATTCGCCGCTAGCGCGCGTAATTTTGAAACCAATGGGTCGTTGTGGTTGCGCGAGAGCGCTGATCCCAAGTTCACCGCTTCGCTCACCTGCCGGTAATCGTTGGGCAGCCTGGCGAAGACGGGGCGCTTAATCTTCTTTTCAAAGGCTTTCAGAGCTTCTTCGTCGCTCCGGAGCCAGCGGTTTATCACCACCCGCAGGCGGTCGGGGTCGAGGCCGAATCCGGCAATGGTGGTAAGGTGACGCTCCAGCGCCCACAGAGCGGGCACGTGAACGTCAGCCACAAACATCACCACCTGGGCCATTCGAAATATCGGGGCCCAGTCCGAGGTGTACACCGTGCCGCAATCGGCCAGCACGTGGTCGTAGCTGCCTTGAACCACGTTTATCACGCGGGCCATGGCGGCCACGGTGATGCGCTGCCAGGCGTCGGGTTCGGTGGGGCCAGCCAGCACCTGCAAGCCGCTGGAGTGGGTCGTCATCAGGCCGCCCAGAAAGTGAGCGTCTAACCGGTCCAGGTTGTCCACAGCGTCGCGCAGCGAAAAGCGCGGCTGCAGGTCGAGCATCAGTGAGACGTTGCCCATGGGGCGCGCCAGATCCATCAGCGCCACCTTTTGCTTCGAGACGGAGGTCATCTGAACGGCCAGGTTCACGGCCAAAGTGGTGGTGCCCACGCCCCCTTTCGCGCCCATCAGCATGATGAGCTTCTCGGTGCCGGCTTCGGCGAGGCCCTGCTCCTTGATGATCCGTTCCAAGGTCTCCCGCAGTGCCACGGGATCGATGGGCTGGGACAGGAACTCCCGCACTCCGCTGCGCATGGCCTGCATCAGCAGGTTCTGGCTGGGCTGCTGGGAGGACGAGCAGGCGATGATGCAGCAGGAAGGGCGCATCCGGTGGACTTGGGCGGCAAACGCCAGAGGGATATCAGAGTCGCGCTCCACCTCCACGAGCACCACATCGGGAAGCGTCCCTGCGGGCCCAAGCTGCGATTCGCCGATCAAACTCCAGCCCACGACGGACTCCACCAAGCCCGTCTGCTGCAAGGCCGCTTGCAGCGAGGCCGTCCCTTTGTCCGTAAAACTGGCAACGCCTGCGGTTAACATGCGCCGCCTTTCGTCATGGTCATCGTCCTCGAACCTTCATGGGCCCCCCTGCCGGGCCCTATTTCGCTCCACCGGACGCCGGTTTGGGTGCGGGCCCGGGCCTGAGGAAGGGCACGTCCGGCCGCGGCGTCGGCGGCAGCGGCGGCGGCGAATTCAGTTGCACGATTCTCGGCGTCACCATAATCAGCAGCTCGTCGTGCGTCTTGTTCACCGAGCGGCTCCGGAACAGTTTACCTAAGATCGGGATATCGCCGATACCCGGAATCTTCTGCATCTGGTTTGTCACCTGGTCATTCATCAAGCCGGCGATCGCAAAGCTCTGCCCGTCCCTCAGCACCATTTCGCTTTGCACCTTCCGGGTGGAAAGCGACGGGATGGTGAATCCCGAGATGGTGAGCGAGTTGGTGAAGTCGAGCGAACTCACCTCCGGCGCCACCTTCAAGTGGATCAATCCGTCGGGCGTGATCAGCGGTGTGAAGACGAGCCTCACACCGAACTCCCGGAATTGAATCGTCACCACCGGGATCCCAGAAGTGCCCTGGACCACGGGGAAAGGAAACTCGCCGCCCGCCAGGAAACTCGCTTCCTTGCCGGTCTCGGCCAGTACGTTGGGCTCGGCCAGAATCTCCAAGACGTTCTTCTGTTCCAGCGCCTGGATGGTGGCCGCCAGATTGATGTCCGGCCGGAACATGAAGACATTCAGCAGGCTGGCCAGGTTTATAGGAGAGGTCTGGCCCGCGCCGACGCTAGACAGCGACGGGGGAGAGAACTCTCCCGTCGACGTGGTAACAACGTTCTTGGCGCCCGGCAGGCTGATGAGGTTCGCGCCGAGCTGGCTCAGCGTGGTGCGATCGACATCGGCGAACTTCACTTGCAACAGCACCTCGCCGCTGGTTAGCGCCACCGGCGTTTGGAGCAGGCTCACCACATCGGCTTTGTTGGGAACCATGGCCTGGGCGATCGCCACAATGCGGTCGGCGACGTCCTGCGAGGAAACGTGCCCCGTCAGCGTCACCACGCCGCGGGTGGCCTCCACTTGGATGGGCTCGTCCGGCAGGGCTTCATGGATGCGTTCCCGCAGCCCCATCACATCGACGTCCACCAGAACGTCGAAAGTCTGGTTTTGGCCGGTCTCGTCCCAGATCACCAGCGACGACGCGCCCGGCGTCTTGCCGCTCACCACCAACTGGTAAGGTGTCACGGCCAAAGCGTCAAGTGTGTTCGGGTCCGCCACCGCGATGCGCTTGATGCGCGCCGGCGAAGTGATCACCAGGGACCGGCCCGCCAGCAGGTGCAGCGTCTCGCCGGTCTCGCCCTGTTCCAGGGGCGCGGCTTGCAGGGCCGGGGCGGGTGGCGCGGGCGGAGACTGCTGGGCCGCCGCCGGCGGGCTGGCGCCCGGGGTCTGGGCCCTCTCCATTTGCGTGGCGGAGACCGCCAGCGTGCCCGCCAACAGCACGATGCCGCTCCATCCGATTCGTGTAGCCCTCATGCCTGCTCCTCTCGCCCGCGGGTGCGCCTTATGGCTTGCCCGGGAAACTCTCGGTCGATGTCTGGGTGCCGTGAATTACCTCAATGGTGTAGGGCGGTGGCGGGGGCGGCGCCTTGGGGGCGGCCTTGGTGTGTTTCACCGCCACCGGCGCTCCACCCAGGAAAAGCGCGCTCTGGTACACCGGCGGCGGGTTGGTCTGCTTGGTGTCTATAGTATTGCGCAGCACCAGCTTGATTCTGCCCTGGGTGCTGGCCAGCGTCAGCTTGTCGGCCTGGGTGGGCGTCACCAGCACCGTCACCACGTTCACGGTTCGGGGCTTGCCGTCTTGGTCCTGCGTCACTTGCTGCCCGGCCGCCAGCACTCGAATGTCCTCCAGGAACGTCCGGGTGACGGTGTTGCCGCCACCGCCCCCGCCGCTGGAGGCATCGCCGGTCACCTGCACGTCCACCATGGTCCCCGGCATCACGAAACCGGCCACGCCCACCACGTCGTCCACTCGGATCGAAACGGCGCGCATTCCTTCGGGGATGGCCGCGGGCAGTCCGGCGCCCGCCTCGCGCGGCGCCAGGTTAGCTTCCATGATGGGCTGGTTCTGCACCACCGACGTGATCAGGGCCCGGCCTACGCAGTCTTCCATGCGGGTGAAGGTCCCCGCCGGTTCGGTGCCCGCCGGCCAGTCCACCATGGCCAAATGTTGGATGTCGAGGCGCGTGCCGATTTCCAACGGCCCCCCAGCCACCACCACGTGGTCCATCGCGACCGGCTTCACCGTGGAGGAAGCCTGCTGAAGCCGCACGTACACGTAACGGCTGGCCATGATCCCCACGATGATCGCGACCAGCGCGCCGATCAGCATCCGATTGCGGTTCATTACCCCACCTCCGGCCCTAGAAGAGCCTTAAAACCAAAGCCGACTTGATGCAGAAAAACAATACCGTTGAAAACGCCGCCGCCACCCCGAAAGGCACCGCCATCATGCCCGGATTGTCGAGGGTGATGCTTTGCCGGGCGGGCCGCACCCGGAAGGTGACCCAGGCGTGGACGAGGGTAACCATATTCTCCAGCGTCTGCTTCACGCGCCGCTGCCGCACCATCTCGATCACCGACATCAGGCCGGCAATCAGCACCGTGCCCAGCAGCACCACGATGGTTCGCTGGGGCCCCAGAAACGCCCCCAGGGCGCCCATCAATTTCCAATCACCTGCGCCCAAGCCCCGAGCCAGGACGAACGGCAACAGAAATCCCAACGCGAGGCCTGCCCCTTCGAGCGCGGCCTTTGCTCCCGGCCAGCCCCATGCCAGCGTGCCGATCACGAGGCCGAGACCGAGAGACGGAACTGTCAGCCAATTGGGGATGCGGCGGGAACGCCAATCGAGCCAGCCGGCCCAACCCGCCAAGGCGAGTGCCAGAGAGGAAACCGCGATGTCCTTCCAGACCAGCGTCTGCATGGTTCGCGAACCGAAGAGCAAGGGGTTTGAACCCCGGCCTGTGAGCCGGCAAGGGACCGGGCGAGCCCGGATCGCCTGTCGGTTCGCACTCGGGCGCTTTCACCCGCCCGAGACTCGACGACCTCTCCGCTTACCGTAGCGGCGGTCTATGACCGCCGGCTTCCTAAGCACAGAGTTTCTATAACCGCCTAACATCTTAACACAGAAGTCATATACTTCCGCTATATTTCGGTGCGCTTAGCCGGGCGTCCTGTCTCCCCGCCTGATTCAATAGCACGTATTGTAACCCTTTTGACGCAAGCTGACGCCCCGGCGCTCGGCTACGATGCTCGGTGACGGCGAACGCGGCAGGGGTTTTAAACCTCGAAATGCCCCAACCCGTTCGTCTCAACTGGCGGAGGTATTGGCGCTGGTGCTTTTGAACACGAGGCTGAGGGCGGCGCCTACTAGGCCCGCACCCGCCACGATTGCCAGGGCGAGCAAAACCAGCATCAAGCCGTATTCCGAAAGGTCCTGCCCATCTTCTTCATTCCAGAGCCTTTTCGGGACGTTCATCATCGCCTTTAGTCCTGCGTGCGAGCTCACCACTGCTGGTATGCACTGTGACAGGGCAGAGCGACAAAGTCAATCTGAAATCAGAGTCTCTCCGGCCGCTATCCACTCGATATTATCGGCGGGCAATGAACGGCCCATGAGCTTCGGCCCGAGAGTTGCAAACCAGCCATCCCGGACCTAAACGTTGTTAAAGGCACGCTCCTCTCGGGCCGTCTAAAGGGGTCCCCCCCCTCGGGCGGAGAGCCCGGAGCTGCCGGGCACAACTTCGCAGCCTAGCTGGACGACAGGTTCGTCTGCGCGTTCCCGAAGGCGTCGCTGATGGCGCTGGCCAGCGTGCCCATCGCCGCTACGGCGCCCAGCGAAATCAGAACCAGCAGCAAACCGTATTCCACCAAGTCCTGCCCTTCGTCTTCTTGCCAGAGCCGCTTCAACAGTTTCGTCATGATTTCCCCCCCTGTGATTTGAAAGGAAGCCTGGAGAACCTGGCGTGGTGTGGGCAACCCGGAAACTCTCCGGCCGTCCCGAGGTGTTTCCCCCCTCGGCCGGAGAGCCCGGAGCTGGCGTGCACAACCCCCTCGAAGAGAAAACTAGCTCGACGATAGATTCGCCTGCGCGTTCCCGAACGCCTCGCTGTTGGCGGTGGCCGGAGTTCCCATGGCTGTGATGGCCCCCAGCGAAATCAACACGAGCAGCAAACCGTACTCCACCAGATCCTGCGCTTCCTCTTCTTCCCACAATCTTTTAAGCAAGTGACACACCATTCCCTCGCGGTCGGCAGAGTCATCTACCGGTCCAGCAACCTTGCGGCCTGTTTTTTTCTTGGGTCCGAATCCCGGCCGGTCTTCGGTCCTACTCAGCTAACGGGGCTCATTATCGACTTCTGTATATATTAACTATGTAAGT
>DATJAQ010000246.1:0-3550 GCA_035516075.1 Terriglobia bacterium
CAGTTCACCTTTCAGATTGAGGGTGAAGCGGGTCCCCTGGCCGGGATTCTCCGCCACAAGGAAATCAGGGGAGGCAGTTTCAGCGCTCGCGGCGAGGGCGGATATCGCGACGGGACCCTGAGCGCCCGCGGCCGCCTGGAAGCCCATCACCTCGTGGTTCGGACCCCACAGTTCCAGCCGCCTCCTGCCGAGCTCAGCGCAGATTACTCGCTCACCGGACCCCGCGCGCAGTTCCCGCGCCTCCAGGTTTCCGTGCTGGGCGGAGTAGCTCGCGGCAAGGCAGAGGCGACGTTGGGGCCTCGGGCGCCCGCCTTCAAGGCCACGATCGAAATTCAGAACGTCGATCTCGCCGGAGCGCTGAACGCGATCCCGGGCGGGCCGGCTGTGCTGCCCGAGTTTCCCCTGGCCGGCCTCCTGGGAGGCAAACTCGACGTTTCCGGCGACTCCCGGACCGCTCAAGCCAGGTTTGACGTCACCATCCAGGCTGCGGGGCTCCAGGTGGCAGGCCGTGATCCGGTCTCCGGCTACGCGCGCGGCGCCGTCACACTCACTCCGCTTCTGTCGCTCAACCTCGAGGACGCCCGCCTTCAGACTGCGGCGTCTGAGCTCTCGCTCCACGGACAGCTCGGAGAGCAGGCGAATCTTGCGCTTCAAGTTCACACCACCAGCTTCGAAGAGTGGCGCGCGGCGGCCGAGTCTATTCTGGAAACAGCCTTGCCCCTGGAGCTTCATTCCACCGCCACTTTTTCCGGGACCCTTTCCGGTACCCGGCAAGAGCCCCTGGTGCGCGGTGCGGTGCAGATGGGCGATTTTGAGTTTCACGGCTGGAAGTGGTCCGGCCTCACCGCTGATGTGACGGCGGCTCCGAACCGGATTCAGGTGGCGTCGGGACGCCTGCTCGGCCCGGGCGGCGCTCTCACCCTCGGGTTGACCGCCAGCCTGGAGAACTGGAAACTTACCCCCAGCTCCCACATCGACCTGACGGCCCACGCCCGCAACACGTCGATAGAAGGCTCGCGAAAGGCGCTGAGCATCGAGTATCCGCTCGACGGCCAGCTTACCGGCGAGATCGCGCTCGCCGGCACTCGCGACCGCCTCACCGGGCAGGGCAAGCTCCACGTTGCCGCCGGCAGTTATGCCGGTGAGCCGATCGACTCCTTCGATGCCGGCCTGAGCATCGATGAGGGCGCCTGGAAGGTGACCCACTTCACACTCGTCAAAGGCCACGGGCGCGTCACCGGCGACGCCAGCTTCGATCCCCGCCTTCGCACTCTGTCCGCACGGGCGAGCGGCAGCGGATTTTCGCTGACCGATTTCATCCGATTGCCCGCCGGCGGCGGCCCGGCCGGCCCCGGCGCCGCCCTTGCCGGGGCCCTGAGTTTCAACCTGCAAGCCGAAGGCGAAATCGGCAACCCGTCCGGACGGGCAGTCGTGGAGATGCGGCAACTCACCGCCTCCGGAGTCGCCCTCGGCGCCCTAAGCGCTCACTTCGATTTGAAAGATCACCAGACCGCGATCGACGGCCAGCTTCAAGGCGCGGGCGAGTCCGTGAGCTTTCACGGCGCCGGAAAAGCAGAAGGCGATTGGCCCCTGGATCTCACGGCGCAGTATTCCGGGCTTCGCCTCGACCCCTGGCTGCGCGCCAGCGGCCTTTCGAAGCTGACGGCGAACCTCGACGCTTCGGGGACGCTGCACGTCTCGGGTCCGTTGCGCAGGCCGGCTGCGCTGCAATTGAAGTGTGAAGTGCAAAGTCTCCAGGTGAGCCTGGCCGACTTGAAGTGGAAGAACGGCAAGCCCTTCGAAATTGCACTGGCAAATCGCAAAGCCAGCATCACACCCTTCGAGTTACAGGGACCGTCAACTCAATTCCAGTTTCAGGGCACGGCCGATCTTGGGCCGCCCTCCAACTTGAACCTCACCGCCGACGGCCAGATCGACTCCGCGTTCCTGCACGTCTTTGATCCCGCCATTTTGAGCGCGGGCCTGTTCCGCATACAACTTCGGGTGCAAGGCACGCTCGGCAACCCGTCGCTGTTCGGCACCCTGCACGTGGAAAAGCTCAGCCTCGGTTATCCGGGCCTCCCGCTGCGCGTGTCGGATTTGAGCGGCGACGTTGACCTCCAGGGCGACCGTATTGTGGTGCGCTCGCTTGAGTCCGCGGGCGGGCCCGCCACGGTGAAGATCACGGGCGGAGCCACGCTGGCGGGCACCCCGCGCTACAATCTGCGCGCCGAGTTCCAGCACCTGCGCGCGGATTACCCGGTGGAGTTCACCTCGGTGCTCAGCGGCTCGATCCGGCTGAGCGGAACCCAGGGCTCCGCGGCCCTCAGCGGCAGCATGACACTGGAGCAGATGTACGTCGCCGAGGATTTCGACGTCCTCACCTGGCTCTCCGAGCTCGAAAATCAGCCGCCGCCCGGCATTGCCGCCGGTCAGGCCCCGCTCTCCTCCCGGCTGCGTCTGGACGTTCACATCGGCTCGTCGCCGGTGGTCAGCGTGGACTCGCACGACTTGAAGGCCACGGCCACCGTGGACCTTTCGCTGCGCGGGACCCTGGCTGACCCCGTAGCCTACGGCAACGTCCACATTCAGAGCGGCCAGGCGGTGCTGCGCCAGACCACGTATACGATCTCGCGCGGCGACATCATCATGGCCAACCCGTTGCGCACCGCGCCCACCCTTGACCTCGAAGCCAAAACCCGCCTCCAGAGCCACGACCTGGTGCTGAGGGTGACGGGCCCGGCCGACCGGCCTAACATCAGCTACCGCTCAGACCCGCCACTGCCCACGCCGAGCATTCTGGCGCTGCTCGCCTTCGGCTACACCAACGAGGACCAGTTGATCGCCGCCAACGGCCGCTCATCGCTCGGCACCCAAAGCGCGGGAGCGCTGCTCTCCCAGGCGCTGTCCAGCCGCACCTCGAGCCGCATTACGCGCCTGTTTGGCCTCAGCCGGATCAGCATTGACCCGAACCCCAGCAGCCTCGGGGGGGCGCGCGTGACCGTGGCGGAACAGCTCGCGCGCAATTTCACCGTGACGTATGTAACCACCACGGGCGGCGTCTACGAGCGCATCATCCAGGTGGAGTGGGACGTCACCGATAACATTTCGCTGCTCGGCATCCGCGACCAGAACGGCGTCTACGGCCTCGAACTGGACTTCCGGCGGCGATTCAAGTAACGGGCGACTCTGGATTTTCGAGTTTCGAGTTTCGAACTTCGCGCTTCGGTATTCCGGCTTCGTTCTTCGATTTTCGTTTTTCGAGTTTCGAGTTTTCGTTTTTCGATTTTCACAATCGCTGCTGCTATACTGGTGTTCCCCACTCATCGCCGTTGGCAGGAGTGCTTCCCGGAGAGGTGGCCGAGTGGCTGAAGGCGCACGCTTGGAAAGCGTGTTTGGGGGAAACTCCAACGTGGGTTCGAATCCCACCCTCTCCGCCACTTCAGAACAGAACTGCGAACGCCGGGTGTAGCCGGTTTTGCGCCGGCAACGGCGGTGAGCGTCTGAAGAGATTGCTCTTGGAGCCGATGATGCGGACCTCGCGATCCGC
>DATJAQ010000247.1:0-25950 GCA_035516075.1 Terriglobia bacterium
TTCAAGGCCTTTGGGCGTTGGCATTCGGCGCAGGGAATTCCCAGAACGGCGCCACCAATCAACTCTTTTTCACCGCGGGTCCCGGCGGCTACAACAATGGCGTGTTTGGTGTGATCGACGCACACTGAACCGCAACCCTCGTCAGGCAGCTCGGGGAGCGGGCCGGAGACCTTCCGGCTCCCGTTCCCCGCGCTCCGGCGCCTGGCGGCGCGGGGAGCACGGCGGTCACCGGCTCCCTGCGCGCACCCCGTCCACCGGGCGATGGCAGCCGCGTGACCATCGGCCCCTCTTCCGGCTAGTGAACCTCGTAGACGTAAACCTGGCCGGCGGCGCCGCCCTGGGGCGGTACGGTGGTGAAGAGTCTTTGGAGGCTCTCCACCAGCACTTCGTTCTTGGCGCCGGGCGCAGCCGGAATCTGGCCGAGCGATACGTAGTGATCCGGGTCCTTTTCCCCGTACACATCGAGCTCACCGGCGGCGCAAGCGGCATAGAGCCGCTTCCGGGCCGGATCGAAGATTAGGTCGTCCACTCCCTTGGCGATCGGAAGGGCCTGAAGCTCTTTGCCGGTTCCGGTGTCGATCACCACCAGTTCTCCGCTGCGGCAGGCGACGAAAAGACGGTGGGCGGGCTCGTCGAGGGCCATGGCGACGTTTCTCTTGCCCATCGTCACGGGCCAGCTTGCGAGCACGGCGCGCGTTTTTCGGTTGACCACGTCCACTTCGTTTTTCGCGGGGTTGTTGACGTACAGCCTGGGCCCGGAGTGTGAGAGCGCCATGGCCTCGAGGGTTTCTCCGTCAATCTTGATATCGGCGACTTTCTGGCCTGAGGTGGTGTCCACCACGCTTAGCATCGAGAAGGGTTCGTGCGCATCGCCGCCGCCGTTGTCGATGTAGAGCTCGTGGGTGGCGGGATCGTAGCCGATCGAATCTGCGTCAACCTTGAGTTTGGCGGTGCTCAGCAGTTGATAGGTCTTCCCATCGTAGACTTTCAGCTCACCCGCGCCGCCGTCCGTAATGTAAATGCGGTTGAGGTCCTCGCGGCAGAAAACCGCGTGCGGAATGCCGATGTCGGGGATGGCGCGAATGAATTTGCCGGTGCCGAGATCGAACACGAGCACCTCGTGCGCGCTCTCCGCCGTAAGAAAGAGCCGCTGGCCGCGAAGATCGACGGCGAGATGGTCGAAGCGCCCTTTGACCTCAGCCGGCATATCGTATTTTGCGGCGAGTTTCAGGGGCTCCGCGGCGGGCGCCGCAGCGCCAATCCCCGCGAGCAACAGGGCTGCCAACGTCACAAGGAATGCCTTCATCTTCCTCCTCCTGGCCGGGCGGTCCCGTCCGGCGCCTGTGTCGGGTGCCTAGAGCACAATACGCCAACGCGAATTCCTCGGGCGCATGCTGAACAAATATTAATGTCCGTTTAAGGTGGGACTGGCGGCTCCGGACGTAGACTTGGAGCGGCATCAGGAAGGTGGCGACCTATGAACGACGAGCGATTGCGAGTGGGATCAGCGATGTGGAGGCTCGGGGCCGGCCTGATTCTCGCGGCCGGCCTTGTGGTGACCTCCGGTTACGCTCCTGCCGCCCCGAACGGTGGCGCGCGGCCTGCAGGAGCGCAGGGCGCCGGAACGGCGGCGGGCTATCACGTGGTGGTTACCTACGTGATTGGCGGGGAAGGTGGGTGGGATTACCTCACCGTCGACAGCGAAGCGCGCCGCGTGTATATCTCGCGGGGAACGCACGTGATGGTGATGGACCCCGACACCGGCAAGGTGCTGGGCGACATCCCCGGCACGGACGGGGTGCACGGCATCGCCCTCGCGCCGGAGTTGAATCGCGGGTTCATCAGCGATGGCCGCTCCTCGGAAGTCACCATCTTCGATCTCAAGACGCTCAAGACCCTCGACACCGTCAAAGTGACCGGGCAGAATCCGGATTGCATCGCTTACGACCCGGCGTCCAAACGCGTCTTCACCTTCAATGGCCGGAGCGGGAACTCGACGGCGATCGACGCGGCTACGGGCAAGGTGGTGGGCACCATCGACCTCGGCGGCCGGCCCGAGTTTGCCGTAGCCGACGGGCGCGGGCACATCTACAACAATCTTGAAGACAAGAGCGAGCAAGTGGCGATTGACACCCAAACGTTGAAGGTCACCCATCGCTGGCCGCTCGCGCCCTGCGAGAGCCCGTCGGGTTTGGCCATCGACCGCGAACACCGGCGCTTGTTCGCCGGGTGCGACAACCAGAAGATGGCGATCACCGATCCTGACGCGGGGAAAGTGGTGACCACGGTGCCCATTGGCGAGGGCGTGGACGCAAACGGTTTCGATCCGGGGAGCCAGCTTGCCTTTAGCTCAAACGGAGAGAGCGGCACGCTCACGGTGGTTCACGAGGACGCGCCTGACCAATACACGGTGTTGGGCAACGTGCCGACGGCGCTTCGGGCGCGCACGATGGCCCTCGACCTGAAGACCCACCACGTCTTCGTGGTCACGGCGAGATTCCTCCCGCAGCCGGCGGAGGCCACGCCCGAAAACCCGCGCCGGCGTCCTCCCATGGTGCCGGGTAGCTTTCGCGTAATCGAAGTCGCGCCGTAGTGGCCAGCATCCGGTGGAACTTGCGGCGGCGCGTCACGGACTGCCGATTCTGCCCCGTGCTGCGGCTTGACGAGACCTTTGACCCTCCTGGGCCCGGCCTGCGAGACGACCCCGAAGCCGCTGTAAGCTCAAGTCGAATCTAAAGGACTTACGGCTTGCATTTCATGTCTTCCCGGCACCTACTTTCAATGACTTACGGGGTTCCCGGGCGGGGCTTCCAGAAAGCAAAAAGTGTAGCGATTCTGGACGGAAGCGTTCATACAACGACATTATGGCCGATTTCCGCCGGGCGATTGGCTTTCATACAACGACATTTTGGTGGGCCTTCCTGGCGGCCGGATTCGAGCCTCGATTGGGCGCCTGAGCCTCCTCGCGCCGCAGGCGCCTTCGCGTGCGGGGCATGACGAGGCCTTTGAACCTCCTGGCCCCGCCCTGCGAGACGACCCCGAAGCCGCTGTAAGCTCAAGTCGAATCTAAAGGACTTACGGCTTGAATTTGGTGTCTCCCCGGCACCTACTTCTAATGACTTACGGAGTTCCCGGGCGGGGCTTCCAAAAAGCAAAAAGTGTAGTGATTCTGGACAGAAGCGTTCATACAACGACATTATGGCCGGTTTTCGCCGAGCGATTGGCGTTCAGACAACGACATTTTGGTGGGCCTTCCTGGCGGCCGGATTCGAGCCTCGCTTGGGTGCCTGAGCCGCCTCCTCGCAGCGCCGGTTTCCGAGACAGAGCTATTTCTGAAAAAGGGAAGGGAGAAGAGAATAGGGAGAGTAGGCATCCGGAAAGGCATCGCCTTTCCGCGGAGCAAGGCGGCAGAGCTGCTTGGAGTGGTGGCGCCTTGCGCCGGCAGGATGGAGGAGCCGCTTCGAGTGCCGGCATGGTGCGCCAGCAGGGCGGCAGAGCCGCAGTCCGGCGCGCGCCGTTCGCCGGTATTTACCCTGCCGAGGCTTCCGCTTCCGCCTCCACGGCGGGGACTGCTCCCGGAAGCGCCGCGGCGCCGGTGGAAGATCGCTGAATGACGTGCGCGGGGCAAACGAGGTCGAGCAACCAGGTGGTGAGAACGGTGTTGACGAGGGCCATCACCACCATCATGGAGAATAGACCCACCGAGATTACTTTCAAGTCGAGTCCGATGTTCAGCACCACCAGGGCGATAAGGCCGCGCGTATTCAGCAGCGCCCCCAAGCCCGCGGATTCGCGCAGCGGCATGCCGCTGGCCCAGGCTGCCAGCCCGGGGGCCACCACCTTGCCCAGGATGGCCACCGCGATGATGACCCAACACCACATCCACATCTGGGCGCCCTTGACGGCCCCCAGGTTGGTGCGCAGCCCGCTAAACGCGAAGTACAAAGGCAGCAGCACCGCCAGGGTGACGGTCTGGAGGCGCTCCAGAATGTAGCGGACGAAGCGGTGCTCCTTCGGCATGATTACACCTACCAAAAATGCGCCGAACAAGGGGTGAAGGCCGAGATACCCGGTGCAAGCCCCCGCCGCCAGTACGATCACCATGATGATGGCAAGAGCGCGATCGCTGAGCGTTCCGCCCTGCCGGAAGGCGCGCTCAAAACTCTGCAGCCGCGGCTTCAAGCCGTAAAACATCGCCACGCCGAATACGACAATGCCGGCGAAACTCCACCAGATGGCCGCACTGGCTTGCGGGCTCTTGATGACCATCACGATATACGACAGCACGCACCAGGTGGCCACGCCGGCCGTGGCGGCGCAGGTGACCGCCACCACGCCCAGGCGGCTGGCGAGAATGCTGCGTTCCGAGAGGATGCGGGCCAGCATGGGAAATGCCGTAATGCTCGTGGCCGCCCCGAGGAACAAGGTGAAGTAGACGAAATTCACCGAGGGCGAAGAGACGCGCGGATAAAGGTAGAGCGCCAGAGGGTAGGCCAGCACGAAGGGTGCGATGATGCTGACCAGACTGGAGGAGCAAGCGGCGCGCGCCTGCCCCTTGAGCTGCGCCGGATCAATCTCAAGCCCGGCCATAAACATGAAGAGGACCACACCCATTTGCCCCAAGGCGTTGAGGAACTCCAGGGTGGAGGGGGGAAACAGAAACGACGCGGCGTGCGGCGCCACCAGCCCCAGCAAGGAAGGCCCCAGCAGGATGCCGGCGAACATTTCGCCGTTCACCCGCGGCTGGCGGATCTTCAGGAAAAGCTCGCCTACCAGACGGCAAGCCACCAGAACCACGCTGATTTGCACAACGAGCGTGACGAGATTGAGCATTGTCCCCCCGCGTGACTTGAGGCAGGCGTCAGGAAGCTGCCGGGCTGCCTTCGGAGCCGGCCGGAACGGCCGGAGGAGGCACAGGCTTCCCCCGGTTCGGTACGCCGGACCGGTCAATGCCGTTCATGTCGAGCAGGCGGCGCATGCGCTTCACCGAGTCGTACTCATGAACGGCGTCCCCGTAAATGCGGCCGGCGAACAGATCGATGATCTCCTCCTGGTGCGTCCAGTGGGCGAAGCGCTGGAAGGGCAAGGGGAACTCCCAGAAGCAATCGAGCATCGTCTGGATGATGTCCTGCGCCCGGTCCGCGTAGCGCTCGTAGGCGGCGAAGGGGTTTTCGGCTTCGCGCCCCTCGCCGGCCAAATACCGGCTGATGGCGTCGGCCGAATACTCGGCTTCCTTGGTGGCGAACAAAAGGCCCAACGAGAAGATGGGGTCAATGAAGCGATGCGAATCGCCGACGCACAGGAAGCCCTTGCCGGTGAACTTCTCGATGTAATAGGAGTAATTGGAAGCGCCGCGCCCGTCCTCCACGAACTTCACGTCCTTCACCCGCCAGGTGAGCTCGGGGTTGAGGGTCTGCATCTCGTCGCGCAAAAAATCGAGCTTCGACATCTTGCGGGAGGTGAAGAAGTCGCTCGGTGTGACCACCCCGATGCTTACCACCTCTTTATCGATCGGGATGAACCAGGCCCAGTGATTCTTCTTCTTGTAAAAAATCAGGGTGTCGTCGCGCTTCTCGCCCTCGTCGCGAATCGCGCCCACCACCTGGGAGAAGATCGCCACCTGGCGGTCATAATTTCCGCGGTCCTTGGGGCCGATCACGCCTTTGTTCGCGAGAAACGTAGACTGTCCGGAGGCATCCACCAGAACTTCGCTGCGGAGTTCCAGCGTCGATCCGTCCCGGGTGCGGCAGCAGATGCCGGCCACGCGATCGCCCTCCTTGAGCACGGAAACGGCCTCGCCTTCAATCACCTCGATGCCCCGCGAGCGTGCGGTGTCCATCAGCAGCTTGTCGAAGTCGCTGCGGCGAGCCTGCCAGGTGGTGGCGTCCACCTGCGGCCCGTCGTTGGGCCGGGCGCGGACCTTGATGTAGAAGGAGTTCTTCCCGTCAGTGCCCCACACTTTTGTGCCCAGCTTGACGGGATATTCAAACTTGTCCAGAATGGCTTCCATTCCAAGCTTGCGAAGCTGTCCGCCCGTTTCACCGGTGAACGATTCGCCGATGTGATAGCGCGGGAATTGCTCTTTCTCCACGATGACCGGCTTGATGCCCTTCTGAAGCAGGAACATGGCCGTGCAAGTGGCCGCCGGGCCGCCTCCCACGATCACCACGTCATGATGCCTGGCGTTTGCTGGTGTTGTCATAGTGTCCCCCCTTGCGTGATGAACAGCCCTCGCTGGTAACCGAACGGCATGCCCAAATAAACTCTCAAGCCCGCGCAGCCAGATTCCTGCGCGTCGCTCTCGCTCCCGCTGACGATCTTCGGCGTGGCTGATCCCCCCTTCCCCGGGGGCGCCTGCATGCAACTCGACCGGCGGCGTGTGGACATCAGCGCGCCGGTTCGGGCGTTGGCCGGACCGTGCTGCGCTTCGCGCCGAAGCTGCGAGGCGCCAGCAGTGAAAAGTAGTGGTCGAGGCGATAGAGAGCGGGTGACTCCGGCTACTCGATGTGGAGCATCAGCCACCGCAAACGATTTCGCGGTATCTGCTTTTGGATCGACGTTCGGAGTAAAAGAACCGGCGTGGGACGATATGAGGTCAAAGGTGGGAGAGTTGTACAGGTAGTTTGCAACGTGGAGTTACGTCGAACGGACGACACATTACTTGACACAGGTGACGCGCAAACGAATGCGTCGCCCGCATCCCCGCCGCCCACCGGCAAGGCCAATGCCACCTTGTGAATGGACCGGGTCGCGGTAGTAAGACACAGCGCCACAGCGAGCATGCTGAGTCGGCGAACTACCAGCCTCTTCATCGAGTCGGTTCCCCCCAAAGATTTTTTCAACCTAGCGGGCGGACAAGGAGCTTGTCAAGGCGAAAGAAAGATAATACCTGGGTTTCTAAATGACGTCCTCCTTGCCCCAAGGCTGTCAGCCCCTGAAAAGGAGCGCAGCCGACGCCCCTAAAGTGCTCTTGATACAAGCTCTTGCGGCTCAATGGCAGGCTGCGAGGCGCAACGGACAGGAGGTAAGAGGGCAGAGACGAGAGAGGAGAGACGAGAGACGAGAGACGAGAGAGGAGAGACAAGGGAGGAGAGACAAGAGACGAGAGACGAGAGACAAGAGACAAGAGACGAGAGAGGAGAGACAAGAGACGCTATTTCTCCCAGATCGCGCCGGCCCGAAAATATACTCCCGAGCGCCGCCGCGCGCAATCGCCGGCTGGATTTGCAGCGCCCGGCGCCTCGGCGGGCCCCGCCCAGCGCATTTGCGGCTGACCGGCGGTGCACGCTAGAATGCAGGCGTGGTGAGCGACCTCGTGCAAATCGCCGCGAAATCCGCGCCTGGCAAGCGCCCCGACTGGCTGAAGGTGCGCCTGCCGGGGGGCGACAATTACTTCGAGCTCAAGCGCCTGATGCGGGGCCTTGGCCTGCACACGGTGTGCGAGAGCGCGCGCTGCCCGAACATCGCGGAGTGCTGGAACCATCGCACCGCCACCTTCATGATCCTCGGCGAGCTGTGCACGCGGAGCTGCGCCTTCTGCACCGTGCCCAAGGGCAAGCCCTTGCCCCTCGACGAGGAGGAGCCCGAGCGCGTGGCGGCCGCCGCCGAGGCTATGGGCGCACGCTACGTGGTGGTGACCTCGGTGGACCGTGACGACCAGCCGGACGGCGGCGCGGGCGTGTTCGCCCGCACCATCGAGGCGCTGCGGCGCCGGGTGGCCGGGGTGCAAGTGGAAGTGCTCATCCCCGATTTTCGCGGCTCAGACGAGGCCCTGGGCCGCGTACTCGCGGCCGCACCCGACGTGCTGAACCACAACACCGAGACCGTGCCCCGGCTCTACCCGGTGGCGCGGCGCGGCTCGCGTTACGAGCGTTCGCTGCGCCTGCTCGGCCGCTCGCGCCAAATGGCCCCGCGCATCCCCACAAAATCCGGCCTGATGGTGGGCCTCGGGGAAACCGTGGACGAAGTGGAGGGCGTGCTGGCCGACCTGGCGCGCGCCGGAGTGGGTATCGTCACCATCGGCCAGTATTTGCGGCCTTCCGGCACCCAGCTTCCGGTGGCGCGTTTCTACACCCCGGAGGAGTTTGCCGGGCTCAAGCGGGCGGGCGAACGGCTGGGCATTGGGCATGTGGAGTCCGGGCCGCTGGTGCGCAGCTCGTATCACGCCCATCAGCAGACCGAGGCGCTTCACCAGCGCACCACGGCCTGACGCCGCGCCTAACACTTGCGTGGGCCGCGGCCATTCTCCCCTACAAGCGACTGTCAATGGCCGTGCATGCGGTTGACGGCCTGCTCCACCTGGGAGTGGATGGCGCGGCCCACGTCGTTCGAGAGCGGAGTGCTTTTTGCCGCCACTTCTTTATAGAGAGCCTCGCCCGCTTCGCGATGGCCCAGGCGGATTTGCAGGCTGCCCGCCACCAGCTTCCACAGCAGGTTATTCGGATACTCCGCGCTGAGCTCCTGGAAGAGCGCCAGTGACTTCGCGTACTGCTGCTCGTTGCGGCGCGAGAAGTCCTTGGCGAGATAAAACTGGGCTTCGCCGCGCGTCAGGTCGCCTTTCGTCGCCGCGGTTTGGAGTTGCTGGAGGCCCAGCACGCGGCTGCCTCCCGGCAGAGCGATCAGGAACTTCAGCAGCTTGATGATGGTAGGCAGGGTGTCGACAAAATAGTTGTAAATGCCGACGCCGAGGTAGGCGTCGGTGAGGCTGGGATCGAGTTTGAGGGCGCGCAGCAGCAAGGCCCGCATTCTCTTGCCGGCCCGCGCCGTGGGAAAATCGTTGTCCCGCAACCCGTAGTAGCGCCCGAGCAGGCCGTAGGCCATGCCTTCCTCGAGCAGGCTGCGGGCGAGATCCTGGCGGGCTTCGACGCGTACCTCGGCCGTACGAACGGCTTCGTGCGCGAGACCCTCGAAGGTGGAGTCGTAGGGGCTGGTGGAGGTGCGGACCACGTCGAAGACGTCGGGGTCAACCAGGTTGCCGGTGGTGAGGTAAATTTTCCACCAATAGGTGTCGGCCGCAAAGAGGTACCCGAGCGGGGAGGCGGGATTCTGGCGGCGGATGCCGTCGAAGGTCTTGAGGGCCGCGTCGGTGTCGCCATCGAGAAGCTGGTGCATGCCGTGGCGGGCGATCTCGAGCAACCGCGCCTCTTCAGGCGCGGTGCCCGTTTGCGCCGCCTGCGCCCGGACCGATTGGGCCGCCTGCGTGGGGCTTGGTGGGGCCGCTCGCGCCGCGCACCCCGCGGCCGGAGCGAGCGCCAGCAGGGCCCACAGGAGAAGCGCCGCCCTGGCGCCGCCGCGGGCGCGGGCCGAGTCAGGCGGCAGACTGACGGCGATCGGGCGATTCGGGATTGTCACGAGGGCAGCCCGCTCCACTCACGCGCGCCGGGATCGGGCTCGGCGAGCGCCGGTTGTCTGCCGAACACCCGGAGCCGGAGCGTGGCCAGGAATTGCCACATGACGAAGCACTCCAGAGCGAAGGCTGGAAAGCCGAGGAAGC
The DNA here is from genome assembly GCA_035516075.1 of Terriglobia bacterium. Taxonomy (GTDB): domain Bacteria; phylum Acidobacteriota; class Terriglobia; order UBA7540; family UBA7540; genus Gp13-AA77. The sequence goes on from DATJAQ010000247.1 coordinate 9,494, forward strand.
CCGGAGCGGGCATTTCGAAGATCTTCCACCGTTGACCGAGGGGGAAGACGTACACCCAGCGGGCGGCGGCCCAGTTGTTGACGCACTCCCAGACCAGACCGCACAGCCAACCCGAAGCGAGGAAGCAGCCGAGCCGGCGCGAGTCGCCGGCCTCCCAATCGCGCAGCAGGGACGGCCCGCGCCACTCGTAGGTGATCGGGTCGAGCAGAGGTATGAAGCCGAGCCAGACCGCTCCGAACAGGTAGCTGCCGATGCGCGGCGGCAGCAGCACCGGCACGGTGACCATGAGAAGCCCGGCGATGACGAGCGCCCGGCGCTGGCCCGGGGAGGATGGCCGGCGCGCCGGGGACGTCCGCCGGAAAAACCCCAGCGCCTCGAACAGGTCGGCGGTCTCGAAGATGGCGGGCCAGATGGTGGCGAACGCCCAGGCGTAGCCGAGGGCTTCGAGCGCCGGGCTCAACGTGGTGCCGACGTACGCCCAGTTCACCAGGCGCAGGTTATAGATCTCGAACAGGACCCAGAGCGGGATAGAACCGAGGGCCAGCGCCGCAAATTGCCCGGGCGCGCGGCTGATTCGCGAGGGGCGGCCGAGGCTTGAGACGATCGCGTCAACGATCAGGATATAAGCCGTCCATGCGATCGGGGTGAGATAGGTGGCCACCCACCACGGCCTGCCGAGGCCCAGCAGCATCGCGGCGCAAACGACGACGGCCCCTCCCAGCCAGCCCCGCAGCGGCAGCGGACGCCTGGCGCCGCGGGCATAGCGCGCGGCCACCAGCCCCAGAGTGCCGGCGAGCAGCAGGATGCCGACCGCCACGTGATGGCCGCTCATGTCGCTGGTTTCACCTCGTATTCAGCATAGCATTCCGGGAGGGCGGCGCCGGCCGGCGGCAGCCGGGCGAGAGGCGTTAAAGGCCGGAGAACAGGATGTTCCGGACGGTGTCGATGACGGCGTGAGTCAACCCGGTGGCAAAGAGGTTTCCGCACTTGCGCCACCACAATGACAGGGGCACACCCACGAGCACCTGCACACCGATGAGCTGAAGCAAGAGGGCGGGCAGCGAAGCCGCATGGGCCACCACCGGATAGTGCCAGGCGCCCCAGAGCACGGAGGTGCACAGGGCGGTGAGAATGCCCTTGGACTCGCCGGGGTGATGGAGGTGAGCGTCGAGCGCGCCGCGAAAGAAAACCTCTTCCATCACGAACGTCATGGGCAGATAAGCCGAGATCCATTTCGCGCCCAGAACCGCCATATCTACCGGCTGGCGTAGCGGTATATCCTGCGTATAAGCGCCTGCGGCCATGACGGCGACCCCGATCAGGCCGGCGGTGGCCAGGCAGCCGAGCGTGGCCCACGCCGTGACGCGGTTGAAGGATCTGAGCGCGTACGCGCAGGCCAGCGCGCCGCCCAGTGCCGCCGTCCACCAGCCGATCACGATCCAGTCCGGGTGCGATTGGAGGACCCGAAACAGCCCGTAGGCCGGGCGCACGGCCAGCACCACCGCGAAAGCGGCTGTGGGGAGGTCCAGGCGCAGGGGCGGGGCACTGCGTACCCACAGGGCCTGGAGCGGGGCGCGGCGCACGCCCACCTGAAACACTACCGTGATGGGAATGCCGAGCAGAAGGTAGGCGTTGGCGTCGAGATGAAACGCCATGCCCAGGGCCATCCAGACGGCCACGGCGAGTACCGCCTCCAGAAGGCGTCGCGGGCGGCCCGCATTGAGTTCGGCGGAGTCGGAGGCGGGGGCGGAATGATCAGTCATCCTGGTTCGGCCTCACTTGAAGGGTCGCGCTCCTCGGATCAGGACCCAAGAAGGCCGGCGGAAATCGCCGGACTGCCTAGGGTGCTATAAAGGGCCCGTTGGGTCAAGTGAACATGTTTCGCGCGCCGTCCGGGGGCCGGCAGGGCTTGTTTCGAGGGCATTTCGTTCGTGTTATGATGCTCTTTAAGCGGGCCGCTACTTTACGCCGAGGGGTCGTTCCATGCCGGAAGTGAAAGTCGGGCTGCAGGATGTGGTGATCGACCAGTCCTCGATCTGTTCCATTGACGGTGCGCACGGAATCCTCACCTACCGGGGCTACGACATCGAAGACCTGGCCGAGCACTCGACCTTCGAAGAGGTCGTCTACCTGCTTTGGTACGGGCGCCTTCCGAGCCGATCCGAATTGGACGAACTGACGCGCCAACTGGCGGAGAACCGGCCCATCGCCCCGGAGATCGTCGATTTGCTCAAGCGCCTGCCGCCGCCGCAACATCCCATGGAGACGCTGCGCACCGCGGTGTCGGCGCTGTCGCTGTACGATCCGGAAGCCGAGGATATGTCGCTGGAGGCGAATCGCCGCAAGGCGCTCCGCCTGACCGGGCAAATCGGCACGATTGTGGCGGCCTTTGGCAGAATCCGCGACGGCAAAGAACCCGTGGCGCCCGATCCCAAGCTGAGCTTCGCGGCCAATTTTCTAACCATGCTGACCGGCACCGTGCCGAGCCCCGAAAACGCCCGCTGGTTCGACGTGGCCCTGATCCTGCACGCCGATCATAGCTTCAACGCCTCCACCTTTGCCGCCCGCGTCACCGCGTCCACACTTTCGGACATGCACTCGGCCATCACTTCCGCCATCGGCACCCTGAAGGGGCCCCTGCACGGGGGTGCCAACGAGCAGGTGATGAAAATGCTGCTCCGGATTCCGGATGCCGACAAGGCCGAAGAGTACGTCCAGGCCCTGCTGAATCAAAAGCTGAAGGTGAAGATCATGGGCTTCGGGCATCGCGTTTACCATACCGAAGATCCGCGAGCCCGGGTGCTGCGCAAGATGTCGCAGGAACTCGGCCGGAGCGCGGGCCAGACCCAGTGGTTCGAGATGTCGAAGAGAATCGAAGATTTGATGATCCGCGAGAAGAAGATCAACGCCAACGTGGACTTCTATTCGGCGTCGGCCTACTATGTGCTCGGCATCCCGGTGGATCTCTATCCTTTGATTTTCGCGGTGAGCCGCATTTCGGGCTGGACGGCCCACGTCCTCGAGCAGTACGCGAACAACAAGCTCATCCGGCCGCTCGCCGAATACGTGGGGCCGACCGGCCGGAAATACGTACCGATCGACAAGCGCTGAGCACATCGGCGCGGTCTCGCCGCGGCGGAGTGCGGCGGCGGGTTGACGTACGACCGAGGTGTGGCTGACCCTTGCAGGTTCGGGCCCGGCCCTTCGCGCCGAATGAGCGCGGGGCGCCGGGGAATCCGTTTTCAAAGGAGGAAACATGACTCCAGAAGAGCAGGCATCGGCGGGAGCGGGCAGCGAGAAACTGAGCCGGCGGAAGTTCATCGGGACCGCCGCCGCGGCGGGAGCGGGCTTCATGATTCTAAAGCCGGGTCTGGTGCGCGGCACCGAAGCGAACTCCGCCGTGCGGGTGGGGTTGCTCGGCTGCGGGGGCCGAGGCACCGAAGATGCCACCAACCTCGTCGACACCGGCGGCGCGCGCGTGGTGGCGCTTGCCGATCTGTTTCAGGACCAGCTCGATAAGGGCCACCGGCATTTCGACCAGCACCAACAGGGCAAGGGATATGCGGCCCTCGACGCTTCGCAGCTTTTCCTGGGACCGAACGCCTACGAGCAGATTGCCGGCTCGAAGGAAGTGGATGCCATTGTCATCGCCACGCCCCCCATCTTCCATCCGCATCATCTCGAGACCGTGGTGGCGGCGGGGAAGCACGTGTATTGCGAAAAGCCGGTGGCCGTTGACGTGCCGGGCGCCAAGCAGGTGATGGATATCGGGAAACGCGCCGAGGGCAAGTTGAGCCTGGACGTGGGGTTCCAAATCCGCAACTGCCCTCCGTTCGTCGAGATGGTCAAACGAATCCACGGCGGCGCGCTCGGCACCATCGCGAGTGGCGAGGCTCACTACATCGCAGGCTATATCGATCGCCCCGACTGGCCGAACGCCAGCCCGGACGAGCGGCGCCTTCGCAACTGGGTGCATGACCGCACGCTCTCCGGCGACATCATCGTGGAGCAGAACATCCACGCTATCGATATCTGCAACTGGGTTTTACAGGACCATCCGGTAAAGGCGGCGGCCACCGGCGGTACCGAAGGCCGGCCGCCGAGCGATACCGCGTACAGCCACTACAACGTGGTGCTGTATTATCCGAACGACATCCCGGTGACCTTCAGCTCCACCCAGTTCAATAAAGGTTGGTGGGACGTCACCGAGCGCTTCTTCGGCACCAAGGGCACTTCGCAGTCGCCCTACTCCGGACCGATCGGCATTTGGGGAGACGAGCCCTGGCACCCCGAAACGGAAGCTCAGCCGCAGGGCTCGGAGCAGTTCTCGGCCACCGGGAAGTTCTCGGACAACCTGGCCCAGGCCGATCCCGAAAAGAAGAAGGCCTTCGTGGAGAGCATCACGAGCGGCCAATTCCACAACCAGGCCGAGCAGGGCGCCCTCTCGGCGCTGACTTGCATGATGGCCCGCACGGCGGCCTACACCGGCAACCCGGTGACGTGGGAAGATCTCATGGGCTCGACCGAAGTTTGGGAGTCGGGACTTGACCTGAACAAGATGAACTACCGCGGTTGACGAAGCGGGTCCGCGCAAGGAGAATTCACCATGTCGAGAGGTGCCTCGCGAAGGGATTTCCTGAAGACTTCGATGGCGGCGGCCTGCGCGGCCGGTCTCGGGCCCTCCGGCGCGCAGGCTGCAGCCCAAAGCCCGGCGGCGGGCGCGGCTGCGGGAGCCCCGCAGGCAGGTGGTTTGCCCTTGCAGATCAAGAAGGGCATCCTGATCGACATGCTGCCGAGGCAGCTCAGCTACGCCGAGCGCTTCAAGCTGGCGCGTGAGGTTGGTTTTGAGGCGTTGCAAGCGAACACCACGCGGGACCCCCGCGAGGCCGCAGAGATCAAGCAGGCCGCAGACGCGGCCGGCCTTCGCATCGATTCGGTGATGAACATGGGCCACTGGGAGTGGCCGCTCACTTCGGCGGACCCGGCCGTGGTGGAGAAAAGCCTGGACGCCATGCGCGTGTCGCTGAACAACGCCAAGCTTTGGGGCGCAGGCTTCGTGCTCCTGGTGCCGGGGGTCGTGAATGCGCAGACCACTTACCGGGACGCCTGGAACCGGTCGCAGGTGCAAATCGCCAAGTTGATTCCGCTGGCTGAACAATTGGGGGTGGTGATCGCGCTCGAAGAAGTGTGGAACAAGTTTCTGCTGAGCCCCATCGAGTTCGCCATCTACCTCGACCAGTTCCGGAGCCCCTGGGTGAAGGCCTGGTTCGACGTCGGCAACGTGGTGTTCTACGGATACCCGCAGGATTGGATCCGCACCCTGGGCCCCCGCATCGCCGAACTTCACGTCAAGGACTTTAAGGGGACGGAAGACGGCTACCGCTGGGTGAACTTGGGCGATGGCGACGTGGACTGGGCCGAGGTGCGCAAGGCCCTGGCCGAGATCGGCTACACGGGCACCGCGACCACCGAACTCGACGGCGGAGACGAAGCCTATCTGCGGGATGTGAGCCGGCGCTTCGACCGCCTGGTTTTGGGCAAGGCTTAGCGGGCTGGTGGCACTCCCACCGGCACATCGTGGGGGCTGCGGTAACGGCAGCCGCCGCGGCCCGGCTTCTCTCCTGCGGGCCCCCGACTGGCCCATCTATTTTTTCCTCCCCAGCAGCCGAATCTGCCCCGTCAGGGCCCGGCCCTCCACGCCTCCGTAGGTGAGGAACTGCGGCGAGTTCACGTTATTGTCGACGTAGGCCGGATTGTGCCGGTTGGTGATGTTGTTGAATCCGGCGCGCAGGGCCCACTCGAAGCCGAAGACGTAGAATCGCTTCTCGGCGGCAAGGTCGAGGGAAAAATACGCGGGCAACCGGTAAGCGCCCGGCGGCGCCACCAGTTGCTGGTTCTGGTTCAGGGTGTAGAAGGGGAAGCCGCTGCGGGCATCCACGGTGTAGGCTAAGTCGTAGCCTCGCAGGAGGGGGAGAAAGCCCCATGAAATCAGGCGATGGGGTGAGTCCCAGGGCAGCGGACCGCTCACCTGGGGGCTAAACAGGGGATTCTCAAGGCTGAAGGCGAGCCCCGCGCTGGAGCGCGCCCGAGACTCGGTGTAGGACACAAAGACGACGTGATTGCCCTTGAACTGCCGTCGCAGGTTCACCCGGCCGGCGCGATAGCGCGTGCTCTCGTCGTTGAGCAGCCTGAAATCCCCGCTCAGGCAGTTCGCAATCGCCCGGCACGAATTGAAGTAGGCGAAGCCGTCCCGGCCGCGCTTTTCGACGTATTCAAAGTCGGCGTAGATTGCGCCGGGCAACTTGCGCTCCACTCCGCCGCTCCAGTTCAGCACCCGGGGCTCCTTCAAGGCTTCGGGCGCCAATCCGAAGGACGTGATCACCGGCGGCCCGAGGGCTACCTTACCGGTGATGTCGTAGAACACGTCGGTCCGTGCGCCCTGAAGCGGCAGGGAGAGCTGGTTGAGATCGGTGGAGTCGTAGTAGAGCCCGATCCCGCCCACCAGTTTCGTCTCCCCGCCGTGGTCGAGGAGATAACTCGCCGCCAGGCGGGGCGAAACCAGCGGCTCCCTCACGAGTTCATCCCAGTCGAGGCGCACTCCCGGAGAGATGGTGAGGCGGTCGTGAACCGACCAGCGGTCCTGGGCATAGGCGCCGAAGGCGAAATTGTCGCGCGTGACCACCGGCGGGCCCATAAAGCTCACACTGCGGTCGAGAGTGCCGTCGGCGCGGACGATCTGGAAGGGATTACGCGTGTAGGTGTTTTGATAGGTGATGCGGTCCATGTTGATGCCGAACCGCAGCTCGTGCCGCCCCGCGGCGTCGCGCGGCGGAAGGACAAGATCCGCGAGCCCTTCGAGGCGGCCGGAGAGCGCGCGCGAGGACTCGAAATAATTGCCGCTGGCGCTTGTCGGGCCCAGCACGTAGGTCATATCGCCCTGCGGCAGCAGATTTGAGTAGAACGCGGTCTCCGCAAATCCGGCCTCAAAAAGCGCTCCCCCCGGCAGAAAAAGCTGATCTTTGACGGCGATGAGGCGGTTGGACTGCCGGAGATCGACGGTGGTCGGGAGCGGATCGAAAATCGAGAGACCGGAGTTGTCTTCGCCAAATCCGTTAAAGAGCAGGGTGCCGGTGAGAATGTTCGACCTGGTCAAGTTTACCTGAGCCTTGGCGAGCTGGCTGTAACTCCAGGCCGGGATGCTGTTCTGGCCGGCCGGTAAATCGTTGTAGAAGGTCTGGTCGTATTCGCCCTGGGGAGCGATCAGGAACCACGCCCGGCCCTGCTTCAGGGGTCCGGTCAGCGTTACGCGCGGGTACCAACTGCCAATGTGGAGTCCCTTGTTCTCGGTCAGTGAAGGCAGAAAGTCTGTGCCGGTGATGCGAAAGTGGTCGTCGCCCATGCCGGTGGCCACCGCCAGCACGCCGCCCGTGCCCCCGCCGTACTCGGCTGGGTAGCGGGAGTTCTGAAGCGTCACCGAGCGCACCGCGTCCACACTGAGCCGGGTTAGGAAATTGCGGCTCTCGGGCGCGTTGAGGGTGAACTCGTCGAGCAAGTAGATGGTTTGCGGGCTGTCCGAACCGTCCACGTGCACCTGCGCCGTGGCGTCGGGCAGCACGCCCGGCAACATCGGCAGCACGTAGCGCAGATCGCGAGGCACGGTGTAGGGCAAGTCGATGATTTCGCGGCTCGAGAGGGTGCTGCTCGAAACCGTTTTCTGCGGGTCGATGGCCGGCGGCGAGTAGACCACGTTCACGCGCTCCACCAGTTCGCGCTGATGATTCAGGGTGACGTCCACGGTCTCGGTGGTGCCCACTTCGACGTCTCTGTCCAGGGCCGCAAAGAAGCCCTCCTTCTCCACGCGCAGCTGATACGGGCCCGGCCGCAGACCGCCGAGGCTGCAGTGCCCGGCGTAGTCGGTCTCGCAGTGCTGCGCGCCGCCGGCGTCGCTGAGTGTGACCTGCGCGAACTGCACGGCCACCTTGTTCTCGTCGAGCACCGCGACGGCAAGTCTCGAGACGGAGGCCGGCTGCGCCTGGGCGGAAGGACCTAAGGCAACCAGAGCCGTATGGCCTGCCGCCCGCGACGCCGCAGGGTAGGCCAAGGCCTGCGGCGCTGCGGCGACCAGCGAGCCCAGGAGAGCCGCGAGCGCTGGCGTCCGGAGGAGTCCGGCTAGCTGGTTGGCGTCTGCCCGCCGCAAACGCACTTGGGTACCTGTCGGGAGTGGCCTCACCCATCCATTGTCGCTCAGTTTGAAGGATGCGCAAGGCACGCCTTGGGTCAGCAGAACGGCAGACGGAACCTCCGGGTTGAGGTACGATGTGCGGGGCACCTGACTGCAACCCAAATCCAGCCCGGAGGGCGACCGAACGCCATGGCCATCACGAACCCATTCGACCGCAGACGATTCCTGGAGATTTCCGCCGTTGGCGCAGCAGCGCTGGCCGCCGTGGGTCTGGGTGCAGGTGCGCCGGAGCCGGGCCCCTTTGCCGGCAGCGATCGGCCTCGCAGCGATGAAGTTGGCAAGCCTGTGCTGCTCGGACTGATTGTGGATGTGGACGAGAACGCCGAGGCAGCCCTCGGCAAGGTTCACTCGCTCGGCGTACCCACCTGCCAGGTAGTGGCGAATACCTACGGGCCGGAGGCGGCTGAGCGGTTGCGCGCCGCCGTAAGCCACTACGGACTTACCGTGACTGCGCTGGTGGTGACGGGCCCGGGGCCAGAGGACTATGACTTTTACAAGGGCCCTCTGACGATCGGTCTGGTGCCCGCACAGTACCGCGCCACCCGCATTGAGCACATCAAGCGCGCCTCCGATTTCGCCCGCACCCTGGGCATCCGCGCGGTGCAGACGCATTGCGGGTTCATCCCCGAAAATCCGAACGACCCCGTCTACAAGGAGACGGTGGCAGGGCTCCGTGAGGTGGCCGGCTACTGCCGCGAAAACGGGCAGCAGTTCCGCTACGAAACGGGGCAGGAGACGCCCATCACCATGCTGCGCGCCATCGAGGACGTCGGACTCGACAACCAGGGCGTGAACTTCGACTGCGCGAATTTGATCCTCTACGGCAAGGCCAACCCTGTGGACGCGCTCGAGGTGATCGGCCGGTACGTGCAGGGCGTGCACGCCAAAGACGGTCTGTATCCCACCAACCCTCGAGACCTCGGAGAGGAAGTGCCGATCGGCCAGGGCCGCGTGGACTTCCCGCGCGTGCTGGCGCGGCTGAAGGACCTGGGCTATCGAGGCGCCATCACTATTGAGCGCGAGATTTCGGGGCCGAAGCAGTTGAAAGATATCAAACGCGAAAAGACCTACCTCGAAGACCTGATCAACGGCATTTGGGCGTGATCGGCCCCGCACCGGACGACCCACGGGCACTTACCCGTGGCTGTAATACCGCTCCGGATGATGCGATCCATTGACGACCATCGCGCCCCTTGGCAAACCTGCCCTCATGTGATACTCTTCTAAGTCCATCAAGTCGATTGGATTAGTTGCAAGAGTACGATCGCGCCAATTAGAACGTCGGCGTCTCACAGAGGTTGAATGGATTACAGAGTCGCGCTGTTGGGTCTTTGCGTCGGGTTCCTGGTCGGCCTGACCGGGATGGGAGGCGGCGCCCTGATGACGCCGGCCCTCATCTTGCTGAGGTTGGCCCGGCCGGCGTTTGCCGTGGGCACGGACCTAGTATGGAGCGCGTTGACCCGGGTGGTGGGCTCATACGTCCATGTCCGCCAGAAGACGGTGGACACCGTCATCGTCAAGCGTCTGGCTATCGGAAGCATTCCGGGCGCGCTGGCAGGCATCGCGCTGCTGGCCTACCTCCGGCACCAGGGTGTGAAGTCCGAAGATAAATTGGTGGTGCTGATTCTCGGCGGGGCGTTGATCTGTGTAGCCTTGGGCCTCTTCTTCCGTACGGTGTTCGGCGCTCAACTCCCGCGGGCCGGACAGGAGGGCCTGTCGCGGGGCCCGGTTTGGCTTACGACGGGCGTGGGCCTGGTTGTGGGATTTCTGGTCAGCATCACCTCGGTGGGGGCCGGCAGCCTGATCGTGGCTTCGCTGGTGTTCATCTACCCGACCACTCCCCTCAAGAGGTTGGTGGGTTCGGATATCTTTCACGGCCTCTTCCTCCTCGGGATATCGGCCGTTGGGCACATCGGGATCGGCAGCGTCGATCCTAAACTGCTCGTACCCCTGCTGGTTGGCTCGCTGCCTGGCGTTTGGGCCGGCAGCCGGCTCGCCGCTGTGTTCCCTGAAAAGGTCCTACGCCCCGTGCTGGCCACCACCCTGCTCTACCTCGGTCTCAGGCTCCTGTAGACCCGGCTTCACGAGGCTTTTCGCCAGCGGAGTTGCGGAGAAATCTGCGACCTCGTAAACATGTAACTTATTGACTTCATGGCACATCATGGCTTTGATCGACATGCGCGCCGACGGTGAGTCGAGCTCCGAAACTCGCTCCAAGCGGTCGCTCTTGCTTTGCACCGGATGATCGGCAGCCTCGGACAGATGCGCTGGCGCGCCGGAGCCAATCCTTGACGCCAGCCCATTCCTTACCAACTCCCGCGAATTCAGCGTCGTTTTCGCAGTAATCCACTGAAAACAATCGAGATGACGTAGTTGGCTTCGGGTCCCGTGAATTCCTTCTATCTCATTGAAATTGATAGTGTTAACCACAATGGCTTCGGGTGGCTTCGGGGTGCCGTGCTGGGGAGCGGGCTCGTTTTCCCGGCAGGGTGGGAGGGCGGAGGTTAGGGCTCGAACCATTAAGTTATCGACTCTAGCGTTAGCAGGCGAGGCTGTCAAGCGAAAAGAGCTGATTGACCGGGCGCAAGGCCTCGCGAGCGAATTATGCCGGGAACAGTGCGCGCCCAAGCCGCACGCCGCGCGTCGCGTGTATAGTAACCAGCAGAGAGCGAGCCGGAGTCGAAGTGAGAGATTTGGGCCCATCGTCATTGGCGGCGATGCCGACCCGCAGCGCGGGTCCCATCCGGCGCCCGGTTGGCCGCGCGCAGGGCAAGCCGATCATCATGGCTGTGATCGTCCTGTTGGGGTTCGCCCTGCCAACTTCAGCGCTCGAGTTTCCGCCGTGGCAATCGAACCCGCCTGCTTCCCAGCAGAAGCAATCCCCAGGCGACGCCGCCCATAAAACATTCCAGGAAGGGCAGCAACTCCAGGCGCAAGGAACACAGGAGTCCCTCCGGAAAGCCATCGAGAAATACCAAGAGACGCTGGCGCTTCTGCGGGGGCAGGGCGATCGCGCGGGCGAGGCTGTGCTGCTCAACGATATCGGCTTTGTTTACAGCTCGTTGGGCGAGAAACAGAAAGCGTTGGATTACTACCAGCAGGCGCTCGAGCTTCTGCGTGCGCTTCACGACCGGGCCGGGGAAGCCACCGCTTTGGAAAACATCGGCCAGGTGTACGATGACCTGGGCGAGCAGCAGAAGGCGCTGGATTACTACAACCAGGTGCTTTCACTCCGGCACGTGCTGCGCGACCTGGACGGCGAGGCTTCTGCGCTCGATGACATCGGGTCGGCGTACGCCGGCCTCGGCCAGAAGCAGAAGGCCCTCGATGCCTACGGCCAGGCGCTGCCGCTGCGGCACGCGCTCGGCGACCGCGCCGGGGAAGCTATGACACTCAGCAGCATCGCCGGGTTATACGGCGACACCGGCGACAAGGACAAAGCGGTGGGGAACTACAATCAGGCGCTCACGATCCTACGCGCTTTTGGCGATGGCGGCGGCGTGGCCACGACGCTTTACAACCTCGGCAAGCTGTACGACGACACGGGCGAGAAGCAGAAGGCATTGGATGCCTACAACCAAGCGTTGCCCGTCCTGCGCGCGGCGGGAGATCGCGCCGGAGAAGCCAGGATGCTCAGCAACATCGGGCGCGTCTACAGCGATTTGGACCAGAGAACTAAAGCTCTCGATTTCTACAACCAGGCGCTGGCGCTGGAGCGGGCGGCGGGAGACCGGGACGGGGAAGCCACCACGCTGAACAACCTCGGCGGGGTGTACGACGTTTTGGGCGAGAAGGCGAAGGCCCTGGATTATTACCAACAGGCGTTGCCTCTCCTGCGGGAGGTCGGCGATCACGACGTCGAAGCTGTGGCGCTCCACAACATCGGCAAGTTGTACGACGATCTGGGCGAAAAGTCCAAGGCTCTGGACTACTACCAGCAAGCGCTGCCGCTCCTGCACGCAGCCGGGGACCGCGGCGACGAAGCGGTGGCTCTCAACAACCTCGGCCAGTTGTACGACGGTTTGGGCGACGAGCAAAAGGCGCTGGATTACTACCGGCAGGCGCTGCCTCTGGTGGAAGCGATTGGGGACCGCGCCGGGGAAGCGCTGTTGCTCAACAATACCGGCCTGGCGTACGACGCCTTGGGCGAGAAGCAAAAGGCCCTCGACGAATATCGCCAGGCGTTGCCCATCTGGCGCGCGGTCGGCGGCCTCCGCGGGGAAGCGGCCGCCCTCGCCAATCTCGGCATTGTGTACGCCAACCTGGGTGAGAACCAGAAGGCTCTGGAGTACTTCAACCAGGCGCTGCCAATCCTGCGGGATGCCGGCGACCGCGCCTTTGAAGCCCGCACCCTGAGCAACCTGGGTGAGGTTTACCAGGATCTGGGCGACTTGCGAAAGGCGCTGGACTACTTCACCCAGGCGGTGCACCTCCAGCAGGCAGTGGGAGACCGCTCCGGGGAAGCGGTGACGCTCAACAACATCGGCTCGCTGAGTGACGCCCTGGGCGACAGGCATACGGCACTCGATGACTTCAACAGGGTTCTGCTTCTCGCGCGGCAGGTTGGGAATCGGGTTGCGGAGGCGAAGGCGCTCAACAATCTCGGATTCGAGTACGACGCGCTCGGTGAGAAGCACAAAGCCCTGGACTTTTTCGGTCAGGCACTGCCGATTGCACGCGCGGTGCAGGACCGGTCCCAGCAGGCCGCCACGCTCTCAAACGTCGCCGGAGTGGAACGGGACCTCGGCAACCTCAGCGAGGCCCGCGCGCGGATGGAGGCAGCGCTCACGATCGTCGAGTCGCTGCGGACCAAAGTCGCCGGGCAGGAACTCCGTGCCTCGTACGTCGCCACGGTACACGGTTTCTACGCGGCGTACATCGACATCCTGATGCGGCTCGACGCGCAGCATCCGGGCGAGGGCTACGATGGGTTGGCCCTGGAGGCGAGCGAGCGGGGGAGGGCGCGCAGTTTGCTCGAGATCCTGAGCGAAGGCCACGCCGACATCCGGCAGGGCGTTGATCCTGCGTTGCTCGACAAAGAGCGCGGGCTGCAACAGCTTCTGGATGGGAAGTCCAACCGCTTGACGCGGCTTTTGCTCGGCGAGCACACCGGAGAACACGCGAGCACGGCGAAGAAGGAGATCGAGGATTTGCAGAGCCAGTACCAGGAGGTGGAAGCGCAGATCCGCTCGGCGAGCCCCCGCTACGCGGCCCTTACTCAGCCGCAACCTGCGACGCTCAAGGAGATTCAACAGAAGATCCTCGACACTGGCACCCTGCTGCTGGAATACGGTTTTGGGCGGGAGCACAGTTATCTTTGGGTGGTCACTCAGGAATCGCTCACCACTTACACGTTGCCCAAGGCCGGCGAGATCGAGCCGCTGGCTAAGAATCTCTACGCCTCGCTGACGCAGCCGGCCGGCCAGACGGCGGAGAAAGAGGGCAGGGGATTCCAGGCGGTACAGAACCCGTCTGGCGCCGGGGCCACTCGTCCGCTCCGCCAGCTTGCGGCGCAACTGAGCGAGATGGTGCTTGGGCCCGCAGCCACCCAACTGGGCCGCAAGCGTTTGGTGATTGTGCCGGACGGAGCTCTGAGTTATATCCCCTTTGGCGCGCTGCCGGCGCCCACGAGCGAGAAAGCCGAGGACGGGAAGCAGAAGCCTCTGGTGGCCGATCACGAGATCATCTATCTGCCTTCCGCGTCAACCGTGGCGATGTTGCGGCGCGACACGGCAGGCCGCACGCCGGCGGCCAAGCTGCTCGCGGTGATGGCCGATCCGGTGTTCAGCCCGGATGACGAGCGCGTGGCAGCGGCTGAAGCTGCGAAGACAGGCGCGGCCCAGACCGGACAGGTTGAATCGCGTCCGGCGAGCGACCGGCCGGCGCAGGACGCCGGAGCAGAACTGGTGCAGAGCCAGTTGTCGCGGTCGGCGCTCGATGCCGGCGTCACGCGGGGCGGGGGAGTGCCGCGGCTCCCGTTCACCCGCCAGGAGGCCGACGCCATCGCCTCCCTGGTCCCGCCGGCGGAGCGCAGCGAGGCCCTGGGGTTCGCCGCCTCAAAGGCGGCCGCTACCAGCGGCAAGCTCGGCGAGTATCGGCTGCTGCACTTTGCCACTCACGGAATGCTCGACAGCGAGCATCCCGAGCTTTCGGGCGTGGTGCTCTCGCTGGTGGACGCGAAGGGCCGGGCAGTGGACGGGTTCCTGCGGCTTCAGGACATTTTCAACCTGAACCTGCCGGCGGACCTGGTGGTGCTGAGCGCGTGCGAGACGGGCCTCGGTAAGGAAATCCGGGGCGAGGGAGTGGTGGGGCTGACGCGCGGGTTCATGTACGCCGGGGCGCCACGCGTGGTGGTGAGCCTGTGGAGTGTGAACGATCAGGCGACGGCGGAGCTGATGAAGCGGTTCTACCGCGGCATGCTGGTGGAGAAGCTCACGCCGGCGGCGGCGTTGCGCTCGGCACAGATGGCGCTCGCCCACGACCCGCGCTGGAAGGCGCCTTACTATTGGGCCGCGTTTGTGCTGCAGGGCGAGTGGAAGTGAAGCGCGGGCTTGCCGTGTATCAGGCCTTACGGCGGCGTGACCGAGCCGCATTCCTCATCGACGATGTCGGCGAGGATGGCCTGCAGCTCGCGGGCAATCTCAAGCTCCGCGCCACCGGTGAATTTCAGGCGTTTGTCGAAAGGCTCTCGAACGTGCACAACGACGTCGCCGTGCGGCCGGGAGATGTGTATCACGAATTCCTGCGTCCTGGCGTCCAGAGTCTGGCGCAGTACTTTGCGCACCAAACCGTCCAGACCTTCCGGCAGCACTCCAAGAATCTTGACAGGCACGATCCCCTCCCGGGCTCAACATGCTCTCCAAAAAAAGATGATAGCAGCGGAAGCGACCGGACGGCGACGCGCAAGCCTTGACTCGCACGGCGAGCGCAATGAGCATTGTCGCACGGCAGCGATGGCGCGCGCTCGTTCTCTGCAGCGCCGGCCTAGCGCTGGCCCAGAAGGCCGTAAACGCTGACCTGGTGCTCGGTTCCCACGTAGACCTTTCCATTCGCGATGGTGGGCACCGCGAACTTTACGGCCGCTCCGGGACTGTCGCGCGCCGGATTCTGGCTGCTACTGTAAAGCTCGTTTGCGAGATTGGTGGCGTCGTACGCGTGCAGCACCGCCGGGCCGTTACTGCCGTAGGCGTCCGACTGGATGGCCCAGGCGATTCCGTTGGTTTTGCTGTTGGAGGAAATCGAAGGCGTGGCGCCCGGGTACCCAGCCTGGTCTGGGCCTTCCGAAGTCGCGGAGGTGGAGAGCGACCCGTTCGTCAGTCTGAAAGCTTTGATGAAGTCATAAGACCCCCAGAAATATACGTTGGAGTTCCAGTAGGCGGGCATGCCAAACATGCCGCCGACTGCAAAATACAAGGTCTGGAGATTGTTGTTCGAGCTCGAGCTGTAATGTCCAAGGTTGGTGCGGTCCGCCAGGTAGACGGTGCCTTCCTTGCCGCTCGCGACGAGCAGGTTGGGGTGACTTCCGGGCTGCTTGGGCAGAACCAATACGCCGCCCGAGCCGAGATCGATGTCGTACTGGTCTAGGTAGGCCTGGTCGTCGGGAGCAAAATAATCTTGCACGCCAAGCTGGCCGCCGTTCAGCGTGAGCCTGAGGATGGAATCGCCATAGTCCGAACCACTCTGGTCGGCGTCAAAGGTGCCGTTGCCGGTGGCGACGAAGACGTTTCCGGCGCCGTCTCCGGCGACGCCTGACCCCGCCTGCCAGACGCCGCCCAGTTGGTAGTTGGTGGTGGTTGCGATTGCGCCGAGTTGCTGCAGTGACTTTGCGTCGTAGGCCATGATCCATCCGGTGTAGGGCCCGTAGTCGCAATGCGAGGCCCAGCCGATGTAGACATCGCCATTCTGGAGAAGCAGCCCGGGCCTCTGACTTTCAAGGAAAGGGTTGAATGACTGGCCGCCCCCGCTCGCCTGAATGACCACCGGGCCGCCGAATTTATCGGCGCCGTTCCCGACGTTGATCGCGTGCAGCCGCTGGTAGTAGGTTCCTTTCTCCTTGGTGTTGGCGACCACGTAAAGAGTATTCGAGCTGGGGTCGATGACGGGCGTACCGGTGATGCCAATCTCCGGGACCAAGTCTCCGCAGCCTTCGTCGCTGCTGGGAACCGCCGTGATGCCGTTCGCGGGGTCAATGAAGCTCCTCTTCCAGAGCGGGTAG
>DATJAQ010000248.1:0-3962 GCA_035516075.1 Terriglobia bacterium
CTGCACTCGCTATTCGATGATGCGTTCGTGGACTGGCTTAATCCCGCCAGGCAGGTGGAAAATTGAAGCGGGTAGGCCCTCAGCGGGCTCAAGTTTACTAACGACCTTGACTTCCATGCTGATCAAGGTTGCCCGTTCATCCGAGACGTATATGACCTGGAGTACGGGTAATCTGATCCCCGGATCTTGCGGGGTCCAAGATTCCATTTCCAACCGAGTGTTAGCACCGTTCCAGCTGTATCGCTTGCCCTCACAGGTGAAGCCCAGGATGACTCGTGTGCCAATCACCACGCCTTGTACTGGGGGCCCGAGTGGACCCGACACCGCCCGTCCGTCCTTGTCAAATACAACTGCAGTACCACGCGCGTAGTCGAGCAACCTCACGTCCATCGGTCCCTCTATGGAGCGCGTGCGGTTCATATGGGCGAGTTCTTCCCTCGCGACGCCTGCCGGGCTGAGATAGAGCTTATAGTCCAGTTGCCACATGTCCTCGCTACGTGAAGTGAAGTCCTTCTGGGCGAGATAGTCGTGCCCGACACCAAAACTGAAATTGAACTGGTAAGTGCTGTAGGTTCCCTGCCAGAAGCCTGCGGGTGGGATCTCCTGGCTTGGTGCTGCGGGGGCGACGAAGATACACGCCACACTGAGCACGAGCGTCGTCCACACAGCCAATTGCTTCCTCATGCAGGCTCCTTTCGTTTGCAGTTCTATCCTGTAGACTAGGCAGATGACTCGTCGAGTTTACCGCTGTCGGGGGATACCGCAAACTCGCGCGCCCAGCGCGAGGAATCGAGCCGCTCCACCAGGCGAAGCGCTTTGCACTTGACAGCGGCCTCCCGACGGGCGTAGAGTACTAAACGGTTCTCAACTTAAGAATTACTAGCACCCGGCCCCGTCCGAACCGGGTGGACGGCTTTCATGCATCTGGTGCGCTCATCGCCGGCTAGTTCGAAATGCTCGACGGCTTTCACACCCGACGGCGTCGGGAGTGCGGGCGCGTCCGCCGGGCTACCGCGCGTGAAGGCGGATTTGGAACCGTCCTTTTCGCAGCCGCCGACTGGTTCCGCCCTTGGCGTCACTCTGCGTCCGGCCCCTGCCCGTCGCTCCCGCCGCAGGTCAGGGCGCAGTGGGACAAAGCTGGAATCTCCTTTAGAATCAGTCATCATGATGCCGAGGGTACTTCACCTGACAAGAAATCAAGATCGAGCCCCGGCTGGCGGGCTGCACCGGCGCTGTGGGTACCGCTTGGCTGCTGCGTGGTTTAACCCGTTCTGGGCACTTGAGCTGCGGGCAGCCCAGCCGCCCGAAAGACCGAGAAAAGAGGGCGGAACCAAGCTGGAATGTTGTTTAGAATCAGGCGCTTGCTCTGATTCTCCAAACGCCACCTCGGGATGGCCCCATGCTGCCGGTGAATTCACCCTCGAGAGCCTCGATGCAGCGACGCATGAACCGCCCGTCGCTCTCGTTTCGGACGTTCGGAACTACGAGCGAAGCCGGAATGTTACTGACGACAAAGGGCTTAAAAATTTGTCCCCAAAACGTGAGAAAAATGAGAATCGGCGGGATGCGTCAGCCGGAGCCGGCGAGCGCCACCCAATTGCGCAAGCTCGGCGAGGCCGCCAGCGATCTCAGCCAGCCGCCTACGGGTTTGTGATATATTCGCGGGGCCTTGGCGAATCGGACGGTTGCGCCCAAGTGACGTCCAACGAGGGTCCATTATGAGCACTCCAGTCACCGACCTACGCGGAACCGGGCAGAAGAAGCACGTGCCCTACGTGCCCGAAACCATGGAGATGAAGGAGTTCACCTTCCGCGCCGTGCTGCTCGGCATGGTGATGACGGGCATCCTCGGCTCCGCCAACGCTTATCTCGGTTTGAAGGCCGGCATGACCATCGCGGCCACCTATCCCGCCGCCGTGATCGGCATGGCGCTGCTGCGGCTGATGAAGGGCTCGCTGCTCGAAGAAAACATCGCCCGAACCGTGGGCTCGATCGGCGAGAGCGTGGCGGCGGGCGCCGTCTTCACCATTCCCGCTTTCGTGATGGCGGGCTTATGGCCGGGTTTGACCCGCGAGAAGTACTGGAACTGCGTCGCGCTCATGGTGATCGGCGGCACGCTCGGCATCCTCTTCGTTACGCTGCTGAGGCGCGTGATGGTGGAAGACCGCGAGCTGCCGTTTCCGGAGTCAGTGGCCGCCTCCGAGATCCACAAAGCCGGGCAGCAGGGGTCGAAGGCGGCCAAAATCCTCTTCGCCAATATGGGCTTTGGCGGACTGATGTACCTGCTGGGCGCGGTGAACGTGTTCAGTGCCAGCAACACCTTCCCCATTAGCATTAACACCGAGGGAAGAGGGCTGCTGCTGCGGACCAGTACGAATCCGAGCGTCGCCACCACCATCACCGGCGGCGCGGCCATCCTCACTGCCCCGGACGTGAGCCCGGCTTACCTCGGCGTAGGCTACATCATAGGCCCGAGGCTCGCCGCCCTGAACTTCGCCGGCGGCGTGCTGGCGTGGGGGCTGCTGGTGCCCCTGCTCGCCTTTGTGATGGGCCCCTCCCTCCAGGCGGCCGCGCCCGCCGGGCATCCCCTGGACTGGGCGCAACTGGCGCAGGCCATCTACTTCTCCATTGTGCGTCCCATCGCGGTGGGCGGCATGCTCGTGGGCGCGTCCTACACGCTGTTCAAGATGCGCAAGCAGCTCGGCGCCGGCATGGCGCGCGCCCTCTCAGACCTGAAGAAGTCCGCCGCCGCACACGCGGCCACCGGCCGCACGGAGCGCGACCTCAACGCCAAGGCCGTATTTGCTGGGGTGGGCGCGGTACTGCTGGCGATGATTGGCCTCTACTACTTCTTTATCGGCGGCGCGGGAGGCCTTTCCAGCTCGAAGGTTCTCGTCGGCGCAGTGGTGGCGGCCCTGGTGATGATTGTGCTCGGCTTCTTCTTCGCCGCAGTCTCCGGAAATCTGGTGGGCATGATCGGTTCCTCCAATAATCCCGTCTCAGGGCTTACGCTCTGCACCCTGGTGATCGCCGCCCTGCTGATGGTGGCCCTCGGCGTGGCCGGCACGGGCGGCGTGACCGCGGTGCTGGGCGTGGCCGCGGTGGTGTGCGTCTCGTCCGCCGTCGCCGGCGAGATGCTGCAAGACCTCAAGGTAGGCTACATCCTCGGCGGCACGCCCGCCAAGATGCAGATCGGCGACCTGCTCGGCATCGTGGTGGCCTCCGCGGTGCTTTTTTTCCCGCTGGCCATCCTCGACAAGGCTTATCACTTCGGCAGCCCCGCCCTGCCGGCACCGCAGGCCGGCCTGATGGCGATGCTCGCCAAGGGCATCGTGGGCGGCCAGATGGCGTGGCCGCTGGTGATCGTCGGCATTCTGATGGGCTTCGCCATGATCATGATCGAAGTGAGAAGCGTAATGCTGTTCGCGGTGGGCATGTATCTGCCGCTCGGCACTACCTTCGCCATCTTCGTAGGGGGCGTCGTCCGCTGGATCACGGACAAGCTGCGTGATCGCCGCGGCCTCAACGACGCCCAGAAAGCCCGGGTGGACAACGCCGGCGTACTCACCGCCTCGGGCCTGATCGCCGGCGAGGCCCTGTGCGGCTTGGTGATCGCCGGGCTGGTGGGCTCGGGCAAGAACGTCAGCCTGGTTCACTGGACGCCTACGTTCTGGGCCGCGCTGGCCGCTCTTCTGGTGCTGGTGATCGCCATGGTAAGGGTGCCGCTGGCGAACGCAGGCAGGCCGGACGAGCCGGCGCCGCCCACCGCGATCATGTGAAGGAGGCAGTGACGAGCGTCGAGAGAGAGAACCAAACCCTGCACCTCACTCGTCACTGGTGTTGTCACTCGTCACTCGTCACTGCTAGGCTTGAATTATGCCGCGTTACGGTCAAGCGCAGATCTCGTTCGGGCCGCCTTTTACCGGGGTGGTGAAGACGCTTTGTATCGTCACGTCGGCGGT